>NZ_JBEYWK010000001.1:271680-603393 GCF_040644415.1 Streptomyces sp. NPDC046985 | reverse complement strand
ACCTGCACACGGGCCCGTTCCACGTCGGAGAAGGGGACCCTGCGCGCGGTGGGCGTCTCATCAGGGAGACGCCCCGGACGGACGACCGCCGGGTGGGGGTGCCGGTCAGCCGGACTCCCGTGGGGGGTGAGTTTCCTGTGCCCTCGATCCCGCGCCCCATGCGCGCCCCGCACGTTTCTTCACTGCTTCCCCGCGCAACCCCTCCCTTCCCTTCCGCTCCCGCCTCCTTGCCCTTCCGCTCTCGCCCACGTGTCCTCTCCTCCGGCGCACGCCCCGTTGCCCCCGTCTCCCCCTCCCACCTCCCGCGGCGTTCCCGCTCGCCTGGCTGTGGGGCGGCCCACAGGGGCCCTGCCGTCCGGGGCGCCGGAGGCGCGATAGCCTGATCGCTGGATCTCTCTTGACGCCAAGAGATCGATCATCCTCACCCGGGATCGGTCACCGCGGCGGCGCCGGGCGCCCACCGGACGCGGGGATCCAGCACCCGGGGCAGGGACGCCCCACCGCCTGCTGTCATACGGAGAACGCCATGACCCGCACTCCCGTGAACGTCACCGTCACCGGCGCAGCCGGCCAGATCGGTTACGCCCTGCTCTTCCGCATCGCCTCCGGCCAGCTCCTCGGCGCGGACGTGCCGGTCAAGCTGCGGCTCCTGGAGATCACCCCGGCGCTGAAGGCCGCCGAGGGCACGGCGATGGAGCTGGACGACTGCGCGTTCCCGCTGCTGCGGGGCATCGACATCAGCGACGACCCGAACGTCGCCTTCGACGGCGCCAACGTGGCCCTCCTGGTGGGCGCCCGCCCCCGTACCAAGGGCATGGAGCGCGGCGACCTCCTGGAGGCCAACGGCGGCATCTTCAAGCCGCAGGGCAAGGCCATCAACGACCACGCCGCGGACGACGTCAAGGTGCTGGTCGTCGGCAACCCGGCGAACACCAACGCGCTGATCGCCCAGGCCGCCGCCCCGGACGTGCCGGCCGAGCGCTTCACCGCCATGACCCGCCTCGACCACAACCGCGCGCTGACCCAGCTCGCGCAGAAGACGGGCAGCTCGGTCGCCGACATCAAGCGCCTGACCATCTGGGGCAACCACTCCGCCACCCAGTACCCGGACGTCTTCCACGCCACGATCGCCGGCAAGAACGCCGCCGAGGTCGTCAGCGACGAGAAGTGGCTGGCCGAGGACTTCATCCCGACCGTCGCCAAGCGCGGCGCCGCCATCATCGAGGCCCGCGGCGCCTCGTCGGCCGCCTCCGCCGCCAACGCCGCCGTCGACCACGTCCACACCTGGGTCAACGGCACCGCCGAGGGCGACTGGACCTCCATGGGCATCCCGTCGGACGGCTCCTACGGCGTCCCGGAGGGCCTGATCTCCTCCTTCCCGGTCACCGCCAAGGACGGCCGGTACGAGATCGTCCAGGGCCTGGAGATCAACGAGTTCTCCCGCGCCCGCATCGACGCCTCCGTCAAGGAGCTGGAGGAGGAGCGCGAGGCGGTCCGCGGCCTCGGCCTCATCTGAGCCTGAGCGCCCCCGGGTTGCGCCTTCCGCGACCCGCCGCCCGCCAAGTCGGCTCGCCACGGGCCCCGTTCCGACGTCATCCGGGACGGGGCCCGCGGCCGTCCTCACCGCTGGCACCGCACAGCCTCCGAGGACCGATCGCCCGGCCCGGCGTCTCCGGTCCCGTCCCGTCTCGTCCTGTCCCGTCTCGTCCCGGCACGGGCGTACGGCTCCGGACCGTTCGGCGCTCGCGGACGCCCAGCTCAGCCCAGCCTGGGACGGGACGGGACGGCGGATGAGGGCGTCCGGCTCGGGTCGCTCAGCGGCTGCCGCCTGCGGGCGTCCGAGCCGAACCGGCCCGCCTCCCGCGGCCCGCCTCCCGTCCGCCGCCCGCAGGCGTCCCGCTCACGTCTGTTCGCTCGGGGCCTCGCCGAAGCGGGCGAGGGCCAGCGCGCCGGTCACCGCGATCGCGAAGCCCAGGACCGCGAGCCACGTCAGGCCCTCCCGCGTGCGGTCGCCCAGCCACACCACGCCCACCGCGGCGGGGCCGATCGTCTCGCCGATCACCATCCCGGCGGTGGCGGTCGTCACCGAGCCGCGCTGGAGCGCCGAGGTCAGCAGCAGGAAGGCGGCGCCGCCGCCGAGCAGCAGCGCGTACGCCGCCGGATTGGCGACCAGCGCAGCCGGGCGGAGCGAGTCGATCAGCCGCACCGTCACCTCCACCACGCCGAAGCCGAAGCCCGCGCCGAGACCGAGCAGCAGGGCCCGGCCGCGGTCGGGGAGGCGCCCGGCCACCGCGCCCAGGGCCAGCACGGCCGCGGCGGCGGCCAGCATCGCCCAGCGCAGCGCCGCCGGGCCGGCCCGGTCGCCCTCCGTGCCCGAGGCCAGGCCCAGCATCGCCAGGCCCGCGCAGACCACGCCCACCGCGCCCCACTCCGTGCCGCTCAGCCGCACCCGCAGCAGCCGGGCCGCGACCACCGCGGTCACCGCCAGGCTGGCCGCGAGGGCCGCGCCCACCACGTAGATGGGCAGCGAGCGCAGGGCCACGATCTGCAACACGAAGCCGAGCCCGTCCAGAGCCAGGCCCGCCAGGTACCGCCACTGCCGCAGCGCCCGAAGAAGCAGCGCCGCGTCGGCGCCCCCGCCGCCGGACCCGGCCGGATCCGCGGCGGCCCGCGCGGCGACCGCCTGGAGCACCGTCGCCGTACCGAAACACACCGCCGCGCCGAGCGCGCACACCATTCCCAAGAGCACGAGCCGACTCTAGGGCCTCTCGTTCAGATCATGCCGGGCTCGCTGATCCGGCCTGATCCGAACGAAAGCCCCCAGGGCCTGCCGCCTGACGGCGGGTCGCAGGCGTTCGCACGGCGATGCGGGGCAGGAAGTAGTTCCCGGCGGCCCGGCGAGGGGAGCGGAGCGCCCGCGACGGAACCCAGGGGGCCCGTGGCCCGGCATCGGCGCCGTCTCTAGGCTGGCCGTCGGACGTCCGCGACCGGCGCACGGCCGACGACGGAACCATCACGGGGAGAACGGGGAGACGGGCATGGCGGACACAGCGGACAGAGCGGACGCGGCAGGCGGGGCGGACGCGGCAGGCGAGACGGACGCGGCAGGCGAGACGGACGCGGCGGCCGTACGACGGCGGCTGAGGTCCGGCGCGGTGGTGCTCGGCGGCGTGGGACTGCTCGCCACGACGCTCGCGGCCTGCTCCTCCGACCCGGACAAGCGCTGCGTCGACCGCGACAGTTACACCCACTCCAAGGGGTACAAGGTCGTCGACGACAAGTACTGCAAGTCCTCCTCGTCCCCGGTGCACGGCACCTGGTACTACGGCGGCAGCCGGGGCAGCGGCTACATCGACGGCGGCTCCTTCACCAAGTCGGGCGGCAAGTCCGGCGGTTCGGGCCGCGGCGGCGTCGACCGCGGCGGCTTCGGCGGCGGCCACGGCAAGTCCGGCGGCTGACCCCGCGTGGAACGCCGCACCCTCGCGCCCCGCCCCGGCTGGCAGCAGACCGTCGAGTCACAGGGGCTGATCTACCCGCTCACCCGGTACCCGGACGGCGCCCTGCGCCCCTACTGGGACGAGAGCGCCTACTACGCCTTCACGCTCCCCGAGGTCGAGGCCCTGGAGGAGACCGTCGAGGAACTGCACCGCATGTGCCTGGCGGCGGCGGACCGCATCGTCGCCGCAGGCCGCTTCGCCGACCTCGGCATCACCGACGCCCGCCTCGCCCGCGCCGTCGCCGAGTCCTGGCGCCGCCGCGCCGAACTCCCCACCGTCTACGGCCGCTTCGACCTGCGCTACGACGGCACGGGCCCGGCGAAGCTGCTGGAGTACAACGCCGACACCCCCACCTCCCTCGTCGAGGCCGCCTCGCCGCAGTGGTTCTGGATGCAGGAGCGCTTCCCCGGCGCCGACCAGTGGAACTCCCTGCACGAACGCCTGGTCGACGCCTGGAAGCGGCAGGCCCATCTGCTCCCGCCGGGCGCCCCGCTGCACTTCGCGCACTCCGCCGACGACGAACTCGGCGAGGACCTGATGACGGTCGCCTACCTCAAGGAGACCGCCGAGCAGGCGGGCCTCGACACCGACTGGATCTCCATGGAGGAGATCGGCTGGGACCCGCTCTCCGGCCGGTTCGTCGACAACGGCCTGCACTTCATCCGCAGCGTCTTCAAGCTCTATCCGTGGGAGTGGCTGACCTCCGACCGCTTCGCCGGACACGTCCTGGACACCCTCGACAACGGCGGCGGCACCGGCGCCACCCTGTGGATCGAGCCCGCCTGGAAGATGCTGCTGAGCAACAAGGCGCTGCTCGCCGTCCTCTGGGAGATGTTCCCCGGCCACCCGAACCTGCTCCCCGCCCACCTGGACGGCCCGCGCGACCTGGCGGCGACCACCGGCTACGTCGCCAAGCCGCTGCTCGGCCGCGAGGGCGCCGGAGTGACCGTGCACGCGCCGGGCACGCCGCCGGTCCCGCGCGACGAGCCCTGCTGCTACCAGGCGCTCGCCCCGCTGCCCGCCTTCGACGGCAACCACGTCGTCCTCGGCGCCTGGGTCGTCGGGGACGAGCCCGCCGGCCTCGGCATCCGCGAGTCCTCCGGTCTGATCACCGACGAATACGCCCGCTTCCTGCCGCACGTGATCCTCTAGACCGGATCGATCAGGAGTCGAGAAGCGCGGTGCACGCCACCGACTCAAATCTGCCCGTCATGGTCGTGGGGGGGCGCGGGAGGAGTCCCGGGGGAAGCGGACGGTCCGGAAGAGGGGCGACTCGCCGGCGCCGGTGCCCCGTAGACGCAGGGCGTGGCTGATCAGGGCGTGGTGCAGCATGTAGAGGCGGTTCTCCCGGCGTCCGCCCTCGGAGAGCCGGTCGACGACCCCGGCGACGGGGGAGGCCGACGACGCCCGTCCGCCCGAACGACGACGCCCGAACTACGACGCCCGAACGACGACGCCCGAACGACGACGCCCGCCCGCCGGACGACGTCCGTCCCCGTCCCAGATCGCGCTCGCATGGCGGACGTTGCGGCGTGCGGGGACGGGGCGCCCGGTAGGCTGGGACTCGGGCCGTGACTGGCGCGCTGGGATGGGACCGACCATCGGGGAGCGGCCTGAGCGACAAGTGTGCCGTGCGCCTGGGCCGTCCCGTGCAGCCGAACGCCACGTCCGGAGGTCCCCGCCATGTCCGCGCCCCTCTCCCGCGAGTCCACCGCCTACCGCGCCGCCCTCGACGTGATCCGCGCCGTCGAGCCGCGGATCGCCGACGCCATCGGCCAGGAGATCGCCGACCAGCGCGAGATGCTCAAGCTGATCGCCTCCGAGAACTACGCCTCCCCGGCCACCCTGCTGGCCATGGGCAACTGGCTCAGCGACAAGTACGCCGAGGGCACCGTCGGCCGCCGCTTCTACGCCGGCTGCCGCAACGTCGACACCGTCGAGTCGCTGGCCGCCGAGCACGCGCGGGAGCTGTTCGGCGCCCGCCACGCCTACGTCCAGCCGCACTCCGGCATCGACGCCAACCTCGTCGCCTTCTGGGCCGTCCTCGCCCAGCGCGTCGAGCTGCCCGCGCTGGAGAAGGCCGGCGTCCGCCAGGTCAACGACCTCTCCGAGGAGGACTGGGCCGAGCTGCGCCGCGCCCTCGGCGACCAGCGCATGCTGGGCATGTCCCTGGACGCGGGCGGCCACCTCACCCACGGCTTCCGCCCGAACATCTCCGGCAAGATGTTCGACCAGCGCTCCTACGGCACCGACCCGGCCACCGGCCTGATCGACTACGACGCCCTGCGCGCCTCGGCCCGCGAGTTCAGGCCGCTGGTCATCGTCGCCGGCTACTCCGCCTACCCGCGCCTGGTGAACTTCCGGATCATGCGGGAGATCGCCGACGAGACCGGCGCCACGCTCATGGTCGACATGGCCCACTTCGCCGGGCTGGTCGCGGGCAAGGTGCTCACCGGCGACTTCGACCCGGTCCCGCACGCCCAGATCGTCACCACCACCACCCACAAGTCGCTGCGCGGCCCGCGCGGCGGCATGGTCCTGTGCGACGACTCGCTCAAGGACCAGGTCGACCGCGGCTGCCCGATGGTGCTCGGCGGCCCGCTCCCGCACGTCATGGCCGCCAAGGCGGTCGCCCTCGCGGAGGCCCGCCAGCCCGCCTTCCGGGACTACGCCCAGCGGATCGTCGACAACTCCCGCGCCCTGGCCGAGGGCCTGACGCGGCGCGGCGCCACGCTGGTGACCGGCGGCAGCGACAACCACCTCAACCTGATCGACGTCGCCTCCTCCTACGGGCTGACCGGCCGCCAGGCCGAGGCCGCGCTGCTGGACTCCGGCATCGTCACCAACCGCAACGCCATCCCCGCCGACCCCAACGGCGCCTGGTACACCTCCGGCATCCGCGTCGGCACCCCCGCGCTGACCACCCGCGGCCTCGGCGCCGCCGAGATGGACGAGGTCGCCGGCCTGATCGACCGGGTGCTGACGACGACCGAGCCCGGGACCACCGCCAAGGGCGCCCCCTCCAAGGCGCAGCACGTGCTCGACCCGAAGGTCGCGGACGAGGTCTCCCACCGGGCCACCGACCTCGTCGCGGGCTTCCCGCTGTACCCGGAGATCGACCTCGGCTGACGCCCCGGCGCCCGGCGGCCCGGCGCCCGCGCCCGCCGGGCCGCTGTCCTCGCGCCGCTGTCCTCGCGCCGCCGTCGCCGGGCCTCCGGCGCCGGGCGTCCTCCGCCGACCGCCCGGCGCCGGGCCGTCGCGTGTCGCCAGGCCGTCGCGTGGCGCCGGGCGCTCGCGGGGCGTGTCGCCCGGTGACAGCACGGGGGCGGATTCGGTCCGTTCTGTTTCCCGCCAGGTCCGGATCGGAGCGCCGGACCTGAGAGAATGATGAGCATGGCCACTGACCGACCTCGCGTGCTCTCCGGAATCCAGCCCACCGCGGGCTCGTTCCACCTCGGCAACTACCTCGGCGCGGTCCGCCAGTGGGCCGCCCTCCAGGAGACTCACGACGCGTTCTACATGGTCGTCGACCTGCACGCGATCACGGTCCCGCAGGACCCCGCGGACCTGCGGGCCAACACCCGGCTGGCCGCCGCCCAGCTTCTGGCCGCCGGTCTCGACCCGGACCGCTGCACGCTGTTCGTGCAGAGCCATGTTCCCGAGCACGCCCAGCTCGCCTGGGTCATGAACTGCCTCACCGGCTTCGGCGAGGCGTCCCGGATGACCCAGTTCAAGGACAAGTCCGCCAAGCAGGGCGCCGACCGGGCCTCCGTCGGCCTGTTCACCTACCCGGTCCTCCAAGTCGCGGACATCCTGCTCTACCAGGCCAACGAGGTGCCCGTCGGCGAGGACCAGCGCCAGCACATCGAGCTGACCCGCGACCTCGCGGAGCGCTTCAACGGCCGCTTCGGGGAGACCTTCACCGTGCCCCGGCCGTACATCCTCAAGGAGACGGCCAAGATCTACGACCTCCAGGACCCGACGATCAAGATGAGCAAGTCGGCCTCCACGCCGAAGGGCCTCATCAACCTCCTGGACGACCCGAAGGCCACCGCGAAGAAGGTCAGGAGCGCGGTCACCGACGCCGACACGGTCATCCGGTTCGACCCGGAGACCAAGCCGGGCGTCAGCAACCTCCTCACCATCTACTCCACCCTCACCGGCGCCGGCGTCGGCGAGCTGGAGGAGCGGTACGCGGGCCAGGGCTACGGCGCGCTCAAGACGGAGCTGGCCGAGGTCATGGTCGACTTCGTGACCCCGTTCCGGGAGAAGACCCAGCAGTACCTGGACGACCCGGAGACGCTGGACTCCGTCCTGGCCAAGGGCGCGGAGAAGGCGCGCGCGGTCGCCGCCGAGACCCTCTCCCAGGCGTATGACCGCGTGGGCTTCCTGCCCGCCAAGCACTGAGGGGCGCCGCGTCCGGCGCCCCGGCGACCGGGTGGAGCGCCGCACATCACTGGGGCCGTGCCTGCCCACGGCGTCGCCGTGGCCTTACAGTCGATAGCCGGACGGTCACGACGAATCGGTCGCGGCGTCCGCCGGTACGGCGAAGATCACCGGGACGACGACAGGAGAAGACGTGGGGACCGTAACGATCGGCGTGTCGATCGCGGTCCCGGAGCCCCACGGCAGCCTGCTCCAGGAGCGGCGCACGGGCTTCGGCGACGCCGCGGCTCACGGCATTCCCACGCACGTCACGCTGCTGCCGCCGACCGAGGTGGACGCCGACCGCCTGCCCGCCGTGGAGGCCCACCTCACCGACGTGGCCGCGGCCGGGCGCCCCTTCACGATGCGGCTGCACGGCACGGACACCTTCCGCCCGCTCTCCCCGGTGGTCTACCTCCGGGTCGTCGAGGGCGCCGAGGCGTGCGCCCGGCTCCAGCAGCGGGTCCGCGCCGACTCCGGGCCGCTCGCACGCGAACTCCTGTTCCCCTACCACCCGCATGTGACGGTGGCGCACGGCATCGACGACGCGGCGATGGACCGCGCCTTCGAGGAGCTGGCGGGCTACGCGGCCCAGTGGCCGTGCACCGGCTTCGCCCTGCACCGGCAGGGCGCCGACGGCGTGTGGCGCAAGCTGCGCGAGTTCCCCTTCGGCGGCAGCCCGGTGGTGCCCCCGCAGGCGGCCCCGGCCGACCACGGCTCGCTCCCCGCCCGCTGAACCCCGGGCGCCCGCCCCGCGTCCCCGGCGCCCCGTCGCGGTGACGGCGGTCCTCGGCGCCCCGTTTCGGCTACAGCGACAGCCGCCGGTACACCGCCCGCGGCAGGTGCCGCAGCGCCATCGCGACCCACCGCAGGACGCCGGGCGCCCACACGGTCTCCGCGCGCCGCCGCAGCCCCGACTCGACGGCCGCGGCGACCTGCTCCGGGGTGCGCGCGAAGGGCGGCGCCGGGCGTCCGGCCGTCGCGGCGGTGCGCACGAACCCCGGGCGCACGATCATGACGTGCACCCCCGTGCCGTACAGCGCGTCGCCCAGGCCCTGGGCGAAGACGTCCAGGCCGGCCTTGCTGGAGCCGTAGATGAAGTCCGTGCGCCGGGCCCGTTCGCCGGACACGGAGGAGAGCACCACCAGCGAGCCGCGCCCCTGGTTCTGGAGTTCCCGCGCGGCGACCAGCCCCGCCGAGACCGCACCGGTGTAGTTGGTCTGCGCGACCCGGACCGCGTTCAGCGGCTCCCGCTCGTCGTACGCCTGGTCGCCGAGGACGCCGAAGGACATCAGCGCCAGGTCGATGCGGCCCTCCGCGAACACCTTCCCCAGCACCGCCTCGTGGGAGGCGGGGTCGAGCGCGTCGAAGGCGACGGTGCGCACGTCCGGGCCCAGGGCGCGCAGACGCGCGGCGGCCTCCTCCAGCGCGGGCGAGGGCCGCCCGGCCAGCCATACCGTGCGGGCGCCGCGCGCGATCAGGCGGCGCGCGACGGCCAGCGCGATCCCGGACGTCCCGCCGAGCACGAGCAGCGACTCCGGCAGGCGGGGACGGCGCGGCGCCGCCAGGGCGGCCAGCGTCGGCAGGGCGGCCAGCGTCGGCAGGGGGAGGAGACGGGCGAGACCGGAGACATCCTTCACGGCAGACGACTGTATCGTCCGCTTATGTCCGCGACGTCGCAGAAACGCGGTGTTGACGACCGCGCCGAGCGGGCACAGTCGGGTCATGGACTGGCTGAAGAACCTGCCCGTCGTCGGCCCGTGGCTGGCGCGCCTGATGCTCACGCACGCCTGGAGGTCCTACGAGCGGTTGGACCGGGTGAAGTGGACGCGACTGGCCGCCGCCATGACGTTCGTCAGCTTCGTCGCGCTGTTCCCGCTGCTGACGGTGGCCGCCGCGATCGGCGCCGCCACGCTCAGCACGCAGCAGCAGCACTCTCTGGAGAACAAGATCACCGAGCAGTTCCCGGGCCTCGGCGACCAGCTCGACATCACGACCCTGGCGCAGAACGCGGGCACGGTCGGCGTCATCGCGGGCGCCGCCCTGCTGCTGACCGGTGCCAACTGGGTCGGGCAGATGCGGGACTGCCTGCGCGCGGTGTGGGAGCTGCCGGACCGGGACGAGAACCCCCTCGTGAGCAGGCTCAGGGACGGCGGCGTCCTGGTCGGGCTCGGCGGCGCGGTGGTGATCACCCTCGCGGTCTCCGGGATCGCCTCGGCGGCGATCGGCTGGTCGTCGCGGCAGATCGGCCTGGACGAGCACGGCTGGGGGAGTGTGCTGCTGCGGGTGATCGCGTTCGTGGTCGCCGTCGCCGCCGACTTCCTGGTGCTGGCGTACGTGCTGACCCTGCTGCCCGGCGTCGAACCGGCGCGCCGGCGGCTGGTGGTCGCGGCGCTGCTCGGCGCGGTCGGCTTCGAACTGCTGAAGCTGCTGCTCAGCGGCTACATCCAGGGTGTGGCCGCGAAAAGCACGTACGGCACGTTCGGGGTGCCCGTCGCCCTGCTGCTGTGGATCAACTTCACCTCCAAGCTGCTCCTCTACTGCGCCTCCTGGACGGCGACGGGAAGCAAGCCGACCGCCGCCGACGGGGGCGGCGAGGGCGCCGAGGACGCTGAGAAGGGTGAGGTCGCCGAGGCCGGTGGGCCTGGTGAGGCCACCGAGGCTGGCGAGAACACCGAGACCGGTGAGGTCACCGAGGCCGCCGAGCACGCCGAGACCGGCAAGGCCCCCGAGGCCAGTGAGGCTGGCGAGAACACCGAGAACACCCGCGACGGCCGGGACCGCGAAGGCCGCGACAGCTCCGGCGGGCCGGTCGGGCGGCTCAGGAACGGGGACGGCGGCGCATCAGATCCGGCAGCGGCCAGCGCCGGTTGACCAGGAAGGCGCCGCCCGCGAGCAGCGCCGCCGCCCCGGCGGCTATGCCCAGGGCGGTCCACATCCCGCTGTGGCCGCCGCCCGCGGAGGCGCGGGCGGCGGCGGCCCCCGAGGAGGACCCGCCCGCCTGCTCGCCGCCCGCCTGGCCCGCCGAAGGGGTCGCGCCGGGCCGCCCGTCCGCGGACGCGGCGCCGCGCGGCGCCGCCAGTTCGCCCACCGGCCGGACCTTGCCCACCGCCTGGAAGCCCCAGTCGAGGAGCCGGGCGGCCTCCCGGTAGACCTCGTTGTGCTCCTTCTTCTGCGGGTTCATCACCGTCACGAGCAGCACATGACCGCCGCGTTCGGCGACGCCGGTGTAAGTGGCGCCCGCGTTGGTGGTGTTGCCGTTCTTCACGCCCGCTATGCCCGGGTAGACGGCCATGTCGTAGTCGCCGCTCAGCAGCCGGTCGGTGTTCTGTATCTCGAAGGACGTCCGGGTGGTCTTCCCGCCCTTCCCGCCCTTCTTCGTCTCGCCGGGGAACTCGGCCCGCACGGTCGAGCAGTACTCGCGGAAGTCCTTCTTCTGGAGCCCGGACCGGGCGAACAGGGTGAGGTCGTAGGCCGAGGAGACCTGGAGGGGGGCGTCGTAGCCGTCCGGGGTGACCACGTGCGTGTCCAGCGCCTGGAGGTCCTGGGCGTGGGCGTTCATGTCCGCCACGGTCCGCGGGACGCCGCCGTTCATGGCGGACAGCACGTGCACGGCGTCGTTGCCGGAGCGCAGGAAGACGCCCAGCCAGAGGTCGTGGACGCTGTAGCTCTCGTTCTCCTTGACGCCGACCAGGCTGGATCCGGCGCCCATGCCGGCCAGGTCGGCCGGGAGCACCTTGTGCTGCTCGGTCCGCGGGAACTTCGGCAGCAGCGTGTCGGCGAACAGCATCTTCAGGGTGCTGGCCGGGGGCAGCCGCCAGTGCGCGTCGTGCGAGGCCAGCACCTGCCCGGACTCGGCGTCGGAGACGATCCACGAGCGCGCGGTGAGGTCCTTGGGCAGCACGGGCGCCCCGCCCGCCAGGTCGACCTGTGTGCCCGCCCGGCCCAGGCGGGCGCCGCCCACCGTGGACATCCCCGCCGGGGGAGCGGCCGGCGGGCTCGTCGCCGGAGCGGGCGCCGCCAGCGCGGCGGGCCCGGTCACGGCGACGGACAGCACGGCGGCGGAGGCGGCCAGCAGCGACTGCCCGGCGCGTCCCGCGCGCCCGGCGCCCGCCGGGCGCCCACCCCGGGCACGGAGCGGGACGCCCGGCGGCGATACTGGGGAGATGAAGCTCAGTCGCCCCCTCTCCTGGTTCCTGCTCGTCTTCGGGGTGTGGAGCTGGATCATCTGGATCACTTTCGTCAAGAACCTCGTCAAGAACGGCAGCGGTCTCGCGTTCCACCACGGTGACCCCACCGCTTACTTCTGGGTGCATCTGGCGCTGGCCGTCGTCTCCCTCGTATGGGGGACGGCCATCGGGGTCGTGGGGTTGCGCGGGCTGCGCGCACTGCGCCGCACGTCATAGCGGCGCCCGGCCGAGGCGGCGCGAGGGCGACGCAAGCGCGGCGCAAAATCAGACAAAGCGGAACGTCCGCCGCCGCACCGGACGTTGGCTGAGAAGTCCCTGTGAAACGAACGGGAAACACTTCTTCATAACGTCTTCCCCTCCCCTTCAAAACCCTCTTCCCCTGGCTGAAAGTCGTGTGATTAGGTGACCGCGCCACTCAGGGTGTGGCATGTGCACAGCGGCCCATGAGGGCCTGGGGAGGGCATGACCGATGCGATCGGTTCGCATGCGGATTCTGCTGGCGCTTCTGGTGCTGGCCGTCGTGGGCGTGGGTGGCTGGCAACTGCTGCCGTCGCAGGGCGACAAGGACAAGACGATCATCGTGGGCACGACGGACGCCGTCACGTCGCTCGATCCGGCCGGCGCCTACGACGCCGGCTCCTGGGCGCTGTACAGCAACCTGTTCCAGTCGCTGCTGACCTTCGAGCCGGACGGGGCCGCTCCGGTGCCCGACGCGGCGAAGAGCTGCGCCTTCGTCGGGGGCGGACTGCGCACCTACCGCTGCGAGCTGCGGCCGGGCCTGAAGTTCCCGAGCGGCCGGGCGATGACCGCCGAGGACGTGAAGTACTCCTTCGACCGGGTCAAGAGGATCAAGGCCGCCGTGGGCCCGGCGCCGCTGCTGTCCACGCTCGGCTCGGTGGACTCCGACGGCATGACCGTCACCTTCCACCTGTCCACGCCGGACGCCACGTTCCCGTTCAAGGTGGCCACCGGGGCCGGCGTCATCGTCGACCACACCCGCTACCCGCTGGACGCGCTGCGCGGCGGCGACGAGGCCGACGGCACCGGGCCGTACCGCATGACCGCCTACACCAAGAACCAGAGCGCCGCGCTGGCGCCCAACACCGCCTACCAGGGCGCCATCAGCGGCGCCGGGCGCCCGATCGAGCTGCGCTACTACACCGACGGCAAGGCGCTGGACAAGGCGTGGCAGACCAAGCAGGTCGAGGTCGCCACCCGCACGCTGACCCCGAAGGTGCTCGCCGGGCTCAACCCGAGCGACCCCGACCAGCGCGTCTCGGAGTCCGACAGCTCCGAGACCCGCAACCTGTACTTCAACACCCGGTCCTCCTCGCCGCTGCACGACGTCCGGGTCCGCCGCGCGGTGGCCTGGCTGGTCAACCGCGAGCAACTGGCGGACACGGTGTACGACGGAACCGTGGACGCCCTGTACTCGCTGGTCCCGGCGGGCATCACCGGCCACACCACCGCGTTCTTCGACGCCTACCCGGCGCCGAGCGTGCGGAAGGCGCGGGAGCTGCTGACCGAGGCCGGGGTCTCCCTTCCCCTGCACTTCACCTACGGCTACGGCAAGGGGCGCGGCGCGGCCGCCGAGGAGGCCGTGGAGCTCAAGCGGGAGCTGGAGGCGAGCGGCCTGTTCAAGGTCGACCTCGCGGGCTACGAGTGGACCGACTTCCAGAAGCGCTGGGCCACGGGGAAGCTCGACGCCTACGCGGTCGGCTGGGTCGCGGACTACCCGGACCCCGACACCTTCGCCGGTCCGCTCGTCGGCACCGGCAGCAGCCTGAACACCGGTTACAGCAGCAAGGGCGTCGACCGGATGATCACCGACAGCCAGCGCTTCGCCGACCGCGGCCAGGCGACCTCGGACTTCCGCACCATCCAGCAGACCGTGGCCGAGGACGTCCCGCTGATCCCGCTGTGGCAGCAGAAGGAGTACGTCGTCACCACCGAGGACGTGGGCGGCGGCCAGTACCTGTCCGACGGCACGGGCGTGTTCCGCCTGTGGAAGCTGGGCTGGATCTGACGCGGGCGCCGGGAGGCGCCGGGGAGGGGGCCGGCGGCCCGCGGCCCGCCGGTCAGGAGCGGCGGCCCAGCTCCGGGCGCTTGGCGTAGTCGGTGAGGCCGACGACGTTGCCCCAGGGGTCGGCGATCTCGACGGTCCAGCCGGTCGCCCCGGCGAACGGCTCGTCGAGCAGCGCGATTCCGGCCGCCGCCAGCTCCCGGGCCGCCGCCCGTGCGTCCGGGACCTCCAGCCACAGCCGCGGGGAGGGCCACAGCGGCGGACGGGGCCCGAACGCCTCCTCGGCGCGCAGCAGGACCCCCGGTGTCTCGCCTCCGACCTTCAGCAGCGCGATCCCGGCCTCGTCCAGCCGGAAGGCGACCGCGAACCCGGCGCGGGAGTAGAACTCCACGGCCTCGCCGAGATCGCCCACGGGCAGCAGCACGTTGTCGAACCCGAGCAGCTCGTACGACTCGTCATCTGACATGCGATCAGGTTAGGGACGCTCCCGGACCCGCCCCTCGCCACCGGACCGTGAGGTCACCCGCCCGGCCGAGGAACGCCGAAGGCCCCGCTCCGTGACGGAGCGGGGCCTTTGACGTGCCGCCGGGGGACGCGCCCCGCGGTGCTGGCCGCTCAGAAGCGGCGTGTGATCAGCGCGCGCTTGACCTCCGCGATGGCCTTCGTCACCTCGATGCCGCGCGGGCAGGCGTCGGTGCAGTTGAAGGTGGTGCGGCAGCGCCAGACGCCGTCCTTGTCGTTCAGGATCTCCAGCCGCTGCTCGCCCGCCTCGTCACGGCTGTCGAAGATGAAGCGGTGCGCGTTGACGATCGCCGCCGGGCCGAAGTACTGCCCGTCGTTCCAGAACACCGGGCAGGAGGAGGTGCAGGCCGCGCACAGGATGCACTTCGTCGTGTCGTCGAAGCGCGCGCGGTCCTCCGCCGACTGAAGCCGCTCACGCGTCGGCTCGTTGGTGTCCTTCGTGATCAGGAAGGGCATCACGTCCCGGTACGCCTGGAAGAACGGGTCCATGTCGACGACCAGGTCCTTCAGGACCGTCAGGCCCTTGATGGGCTCGACCGTGATCGGCTTCTCGGGGTTGATGTCCTTGATCAGCGTCTTGCAGGCCAGCCGGTTCTTGCCGTTGATCCGCATGGCGTCCGAGCCGCAGATGCCGTGCGCGCAGGAACGGCGGAACGTCAGCGTGCCGTCCACGTCCCACTTGATCTTGTGCAGGCCGTCGAGGACGCGTTCCTTGGGGTCGATCTCCAGTGGGAAGTCTTCCCACGTCGACTCCGCCGAGACCTCGGGGTTGAAGCGGCGGATCCGGAAGGTGACCGTGATGTAGGGGGAGTCGGCGAATCCCGGCTCGGGCTGCCCGGCCGCTTCCGCCTTGTCCAGAACAGGAGTTGCCATCAGTACTTACGCTCCATCGGCTGGTAGCGGGTCTGCACGACCGGCTTGTAGTCGAGACGGATGGATTCGGCCCCGTCGGCGCCGACCTCGCGGTACGCCATGGTGTGGCGCATGAAGTTGACGTCGTCGCGGCTGGGGTAGTCCTCGCGGTAGTGACCGCCGCGGGACTCCTTGCGGGCCAGGGCGGAGACCGCCATGACCTCGGCCAGGTCCAGCAGGTTGCCCAGCTCGACAGCCTCCAGGAGGTCGGTGTTGAACCGCTTGCCCTTGTCCTGGACCGCCACGTTCCTGTAGCGCTCGCGCAGCTCGGCGATCTTCTCGACCGCCGTCTTGATCGTCTGCTCGGTGCGGAACACCATGACGTTGGCGTCCATGGTCTCCTGCAGCTCGCGGCGCAGCTCGGCCACCCGCTCGGCGCCGGCGGAGTCGCGCAGCCGCTCGAGCTGCGCGACGACGAGGGACGCCGGGTCCTCGGGAAGCTCGACGAACTCCGCGCCCTGCGCGTACTCGGCGGCGGCGATGCCCGCGCGGCGCCCGAAGACGTTGATGTCGAGCAGCGAGTTGGTGCCCAGGCGGTTGGCGCCGTGCACGGACACGCAGGCGACCTCGCCGGCCGCGTACAGGCCCGGGACGACGGTGGTGTTGTCCGCCAGGACCTCGCCCGCGACGTTGGTCGGGATGCCGCCCATCGCGTAGTGCGCGGTCGGCTGGATCGGGATCGGGTCGGTGTACGGCTCGATGCCCAGGTAGGTCCGCGCGAACTCGGTGATGTCCGGCAGCTTGGCGTCGAGCTGCTCCGGCGGCAGGTGGGTCAGGTCGAGGAAGACGTGGTCGCCCTCGGGACCGCAGCCGCGGCCCTCGCGGATCTCCGTGTAGATGGAGCGGGACACCACGTCACGGGACGCGAGGTCCTTCATGACGGGAGCGTACTTCTCCATGAAGCGCTCGCCGTCCTTGTTGCGCAGGATGCCGCCCTCGCCGCGGGCGCCCTCGGTGAGCAGGATGCCCATGCGCCAGATGCCGGTCGGGTGGAACTGGAAGAACTCCATGTCCTCCAGCGGCAGCCCGCGCCGGTACACCGCCGCCTGCCCGTCGCCGGTCAGGGTGTGCGCGTTCGACGTCACCTTGAAGAACTTGCCGGTGCCGCCGGAGGCGTAGATCACGGACTTCGCCTGGAAGACGTGGATCTCGCCGGTGGCCAGCTCGTAGGCGACGACGCCGGCGGACCTCTTGACGCCGTCGACCTCGGTGAGGAGCTGGTCCAGGACGTAGAACTCGTTGAAGAACTCCACGCCCTCCTTGACGCAGTTCTGGTACAGCGTCTGGAGGATCATGTGGCCGGTGCGGTCGGCCGCGTAGCAGGAGCGGCGGACCGGGGCCTCGCCGTGGTTGCGCGAGTGCCCGCCGAAGCGGCGCTGGTCGATGGTGCCGTCCGGGGTGCGGTTGAACGGCAGGCCCATCTTCTCCAGGTCGAGGACGGAGTCGATGGCCTCCTTCGCCAGGATCTCGGCGGCGTCCTGGTCGACCAGGTAGTCGCCGCCCTTGATCGTGTCGAAGGTGTGCCACTCCCAGTTGTCCTCTTCCACGTTGGCCAGCGCGGCGGCCATGCCGCCCTGCGCGGCGCCCGTGTGGGAGCGGGTGGGGTAGAGCTTGGTCAGGACCGCCGTGCGGCTGCGCTTGGTCGCCTCGATGGCGGCGCGCATGCCGGCGCCGCCGGCGCCGACGATGACGGTGTCGTACTTGTGGATCTTCATCAGTGTGTACCTCGGTCCCGTGGCCTAGCGGATGTTCGGGTCGAAGGTGAAGATCACCAGCGTGCCCAGCAGGATCGTCCACACCGTGGCGGTGTAGAGCAGCGCCTTCAGCCACAGGCGCGTGTTCACGCGCTCCGCGTAGTCGTTGATGACCGTGCGCAGGCCGTTGCAGCCGTGCAGCATCGCCAGCCACAGCATCAGCAGGTCCCAGACCTGCCACCAGGGGGAGGCCCAGCGGCCCGCGACGAACGCGAAGCCGACCTTGGAGACGCCGCCGTCCAGCACGAGCTGGATCAGCAGGTGGCCGATGACGAGGACGACCAGGACGACGCCGGACAGCCGCATGAAGAGCCAGCCGTACAGCTCGAAGTTGCCCCGGGTGGACTTGGGGGACTTCTTGGTGCGCTGCCGGGGGGCCTCGATGAACGGCGCCGGGTTGTCGACGCCGTAGGCGGAGCCCTCGACGGGGCCGACGCCGGAAGCGGGGGTTTCGGTGGTGGACATGCGCGTCAGCTCCCGAACAGGACTCGAACGGCGTGGCCGAGGACGGGGTAGACGGCCCCGATCATCAGCACGACCCAGATGCCGGCGACGGTCCAGAGCATCTGCTTCTGGTAGCGGGCGCCCTTGGCCCAGAAGTCGACGGCGATGACGCGGAGACCGTTGAGCGCGTGGAAGAGGACAGCGGCGACGAGGCCGTACTCCAGGCACGCGACGATCGGGGTCTTGTACGTGGCCACGACCTTGTCGTAGGCCTCGGGAGACACGCGGACGAGCGCGGTGTCCAGCACGTGAACGAACAGGAAGAAGAAAATGAGGACGCCGGTGACTCGGTGAGCCACCCAGGACCACATTCCTTCCCGGCCGCGGTACAGCGTTCCAGCCGGCACGGAAGAACCCTCCGGGAGCGGGGACTAGGGCCGCGCCGGCTTCACTGTCGGTCGGGCCCGGCCGGGTACGGTCCACCGGCCCCCAGCATCGTACCGAGGCGCCGCCGCGCTGGTTACAGGGGGGCTGCCCGTGTGATTCAACTAGCACTCAACGGTGCACGGACGGGTGAGCCCGCGTCGCCGAGCAGACGCCGCAGGCGCGCTCGGGCGAGCCGCCGCAGCTCCTCCGCCGCGACCGTCCGCTCCTCCTCCGGATCGTTCGCCAATCGTGACCGGATCGCCGCCAGGAGGCGGTCGACCGCCTCGTCGGGGGAGACGTCCTCCAGGCAGAGGGCGAACGCGTGTCCGAATCGGGCCTCGTAGGCGGCGTAGGCGGCGTCCAGCGCCGTGGAGGCCGCCGCGTAGGCGTCCTCGGGCAGCACCGGCGGCGGCTCCGTCTCCAGGGCCTCCGTCAGCTCGCCCGGCCCCAGGTCGTACGCCGCCTCGTCGGCCGCTGCCAGCAGCGCGGCCAGGTCGGGGTAGGGGCGGTGGGCGGCGACCCGGTGGGCCCAGCGCGGGCCGCGCAGGCAGGTCAGGAGGATGCGGCGGGCCGCCTCGGGCGGGGCGGCGTTGAAGTGCTCCAGGCTCTGCTCGGGCAGCGTGGGTCCTCGGCGGTGGGACGCGGCGGCGCCCGTCGTGGACGGCCCGTGCGCGTCGGCGGCGGATGCGGTGAGGGGTGTGACAGTGACGTTAGCGGCTGTGGTCATGACGTGTCGGCGGGACTCCCGCCTTTCACCCGTACGGCGGAGTTTTGGATCAGGGTGTGGACATTCTGCGGACGCGCGCTCAGCCCGTTGGCCGTAGGTTGGCCTGTGTGAGTCAGCACAGGCGGCGCCGGTCCACGGCGCGCAAGCCGCGGCATCTTCGGTACGCGCTGGCCGGCGGGGCGTTCGCCGTGACGGCCGGGCTCGGCGCCGGACTGGGCGTGTGGGCGTCCAGCGGCGGATCCCCGTCGGGGGCGGCGCGGCCCGCCTCGGGCGCGTCCGCCTCCGCGCAGGCGAGCGACGTCAGCCCCAGCCCCAGCCCGACCCGCTCCTATCCGATGTCCCGGGCCCCGCAGACCATCCCCGCCGTGCGGTCGCACACCGCGGCCCGCGGCCCCGGCTGGCGCCCCGCGCACGGCGAGCGGGTGGTGGTGAGCGACGCGTCGCTGGCCGACGAGGGGCGGCTGATCGCCGGCGAGCTGGGCCTGGCGTACGCGGGCCAGAGGAACGACACGCGCGACGGGGACCTGCGCCTGGCGCTGGGCGGCGCCAAGGGCGGCGGCCCGGAGTCGTACCGCATGACCGTGAGCGGCGGGCGGGTCGCCATCAGCGGACCGGCCGACGCGGGCGTCTTCTACGGCACCCGCACCCTGAAACAGGAGGTGCACGGCGGCGCCGCCGCACCCGAGGGCGTGGTCGACGACGCGCCGGCCAAGCCGCGGCGCGGCTTCTCGCTGGACATCGCGCGCAAGCCCTTCTCCGCCGGCTGGATCGAGGACCGCGTCAAGGAACTGGGCGACCTGAAGTACAACGAGCTGGGCCTCCACTTCTCCGACGACCAGTCCTTCCGCATCCAGTCCGACACCCACCCCGAGATCGTCTCCAAGGACCACCTCAGCAAGGCGCAGGTCAAGCAGATCGTCGACCTTGCGGCCAGCCGCCACATCAGCGTCGTCCCCGAGATCGACTCGCCCGGCCACCTCGGCGCGGTGCTCGACGCCCACCCCGACCTCCAGCTCCGCAACGTGCGGGGCGCGCCGGTCCAGGGCGCGATCGACATCTCCAAGCCCGGGTCCGCCGCGATCGTCGACGACCTGCTCAACGAGTTCGCGGGCGTCTTCCCCGGCGCGTACTGGCACCTGGGCGGCGACGAGTACCAGGCGCTGGCCGTGCGCGACCCGCAGGCGTCCTTCCCGCAGCTCGCCGCCGCCGCGCGCCGGGCGTACGGTCCCGGCGGCACCGTCGCCGACCTCACCACCGGCTGGCTCAACGGCCGCGCCGCCGTCGTCACCCGCCACGACCGCACCCCGCGCGCCTGGAACGACGGCTTCTACCGGGACGCCTCGGTACGGCCCGCGCCGAACATCGAGGTCGCCTACTGGACCGGCAAGGAGATCGGCGCCCGCCCGCCGGAGGACTACCTGGCCGCCGGCCGCAAGGTGATCAACTACAACGACGAGCTGCTGTACTACGTCCTCGGCCAGCCGCAGACCTTCGTCTATCCCACCGGCCGGCGGATCTACCAGCAGTGGACCCCGCGCGTGCTGCGCGGCACCCAGGCCGTGCCCGCCCGCTACGACTCCCAGATCCTCGGCGGCAGCTTCGCCGTCTGGTGCGACCACGCCGACGCGCAGACCCAGGACCAGGTGGCCGCGGGCATCCGCATGCCGCTGCGGGCGACCGTCCAGAAGCTGTGGGACCCGGGCACGCCGACGATGTCCTGGACCGACTTCCAGGCGCTGGCGGGCCGGCTGGGCTGACCCGGAGCGGGTGGCCGGATCTTTTTCTCCGCCCGATCTTCCGCCGCGCTCTCGACCGGCCGTTCGAGGCCGTGTGACACTACCGCCCAGCCGCGCGCTGTACGAGGTGAGCGCGGCCTCCGGGTGAGGTCGTGCGCCCTGGCGAGGAGGCGTGGATGAGTCTGGTGGAACTGATCGCACAGGCCGACGAGCGGGGGCTGGCCGTCAGCGGGCTGGCTTGTTTGGATCGGTGCCTTCCGCTGCTCGGCGGCGACGAGGAGGCGCTGCGCCCGCTGTGGGGCGCCGTGGCGCAGGGCGCGGGCGACGACTGGGGCGAGCGGCTGGGGGAGGTCCGCGGCGGCCTGGAGGCCGCCGGCGAGCCGGCCCCGGCCGAGGACGAGGCCGCGCTGCTCGCGCACGGCATGCTCGCCGCCGCACCGCACGCGCCGACCGCCGCCGCGGTGCGCCGGTGGGCCGAGGACTGCTCGGTCGCCTCGCTGCGCGTCCACCGGATCCTCGACCCGGCCGATGACGCCGCCCCGCTCGACGCCCGGCGCGAGGGCCGCACCGAGGGCATGTCACCGCTGGTCGCCGCCGAGCTGCGCCGCCAGATCGCCGTGCTGGAGCTGCTGTCCGGGCACGGCCCGGCCGGGCTGCGCCAGGCGCTGGTGGTCTCCCTCGAGGGGCGCAGGGTGCTGCGCGCGGTGGTCTCCCGCCGGGCACGCGGACGGGTGTGACGGGACGGCTGGGCGAGCGGGCTGGCGAGGCGAGCGGCGAGCGGGCTCGTTGAGGCGAGCGAGGCTGTCTTGCTCGCGGGCGGGATGGCGTGCGGGTGGGGCGGTCCGGCCCGTGGTCGGTACCGGAGCCGGGGCGTGCGCGCCCGGGGCCGTAGGGCTCGACGCGCGGACCCGGCGCAGTGCTCCCGAAGCTGCCGCCCTTCGCCCCGGGCCTAGCCGTCTACGAATCCGAGCGCGCTGTCCGGCCGGCAGAACGGGCACGCGGTCACACCCTCGGCGAGCGCGTACAGCGCTGCGGCCCGGTCGATTGGCCGGGACCGTTCCCCCGCCAGGGGGCAGTCCCCGCAGTGCCTGGAGAGGGGCGGGGTTCTCGGATCAGCCCGTGCTCGATCAGCCAGTCCGGCGGGGGTGGCTGGGCGGCGAGCCCGCGTCGCCGTTCGGCCTGCCGACGCTCCTCATCCGCGATCCAGCGCCGGATGCGAGCGAGATCTGTTCCTGGACGCGGGCGAGGAAGTAAAGCTGGCCGAGCTTGGATGGGGCTGGAATCGTTCACGTGTTCGATGTCGCCCACGCCGGTCAGCGGCGACGCTGATGCGCGTGGTGGGCGGTGGGGTCGGCCGGAGCGACGACCTGCCGGTCGGAGATGACCGAGGAGGGGCCGATCGCGGTATGGGAGTGGATGCGGCAGTCACGGCCGACGGCGGCGCCTGGGCCGAGGGTGATGCGGCTGCCGGTCTGCACCCGGTCGCCGATCAGTGCCCCGAAGCGGGGAGTGCGACAGCGGTACAGGCCGTCGGGCAGGCGGAGGAAGGCGTCGCGGTCGGGTCGGGTCATCTGGTCGGTCATGTGGATCGCCGCGGCGACGACGTCTGCGGAGAGGTGGGCGCCGTCGCCGACGAGAGTGCGGTTGAGGCCGATCCTGTGCCCCAGCACGGTGTCTGAGCCGAGGTAGCAGTTGGTGACCTCGCAGTTGAAGCCGACGCTGACGCCGGGACCCAGGTAGGTGCGGCCGCGGACCGTGGTGAACTCCCAGACACGGACGCCGGCCCCGACGATGACGTCCTCGCCGAGGATCGCGGTGGGGTGGATGCGGGCCGTCGGATGGACGCGGCGTTCGAGGCGGTTGAGGGCCTGCGCATGCAGGTCGTCCCGGTCCGTGAGCCATTGCGCCAGGTCGAAGTCGCCGAGGCGGCCGTAGGGGGTGTCGGCGAGGTCGGGGTCGGCAGGGGTGCTGAGATGGCTGCTCAGGAGCAGGCGGGCGTCGGTGTCGGTCACGGCGGGTTCCTGTTCTGCGAGCCCTCGGCACGGACGGCGCCCGTTAGGCTGCGTAGGTCGGATGGTTGATCGGAGTTCACCTGTGAGTCGCCCACGCCTGGGGATCGCGATCCTGACCATGGGCAACCGGCCTGCCGAGCTGCGGGCGCTGCTGGATTCGGTGGCGCGGCAGACGATGCCCGCCGCGCGTGTGGTGGTCGTCGGCAACGGGAGCCCGCCGCCGGAGCTGCCGGAGGGTGTGGACGGGGTCGAGCTGGCGGAGAACCTCGGGGTGTCCGGGGGCCGGAACGTCGCGATCGAGCACCTGAGGTCCTGCGGGGGCGTGGACGTCGTCGTCGACCTGGACGACGACGGGCTGCTGGTGGACACGCGCGTCTTCGAGGAGCTGACCGCGCTGTATGCGGCCGACGAGCGGCTGGGGGTCGTGTCGTTCCGGATCGCCGACGAACGCGGCCGCACCCAGCGCCGCCACGTGCCCCGGCTGCGGGCGAAGGACCCGCTGCGCGGCGGTGAGGTGACCACCTTCCTCGGCGGCGGCCACGCGCTGTCCATGCGGATGCTGGACGAAATCGGCGGCTGGCCGGACCAGTTCTTCTTCACCCACGAGGAGACCGACCTCGCATGGCGGGCGCTGGACGCCGGATGGCGAGTCGTGTACGAGCCGTCCCTGCTGCTCCAGCATCCGTGGACCTCTCCGGCGCGGCACGCGGTCTACTACCGGATGACGGCGCGCAATCGGGTGTGGCTGGCCAAGCGGCGCCTGCCGGCCGCGCTGGTGCCCCTGTACCTGGGGGTGTGGGCGGTGCTGACGCTGGTGAGGGCGCGGTCCTGGGGCGGTCTTCGGGCGTGGGCTGCGGGCTTCGCCGAGGGGGTGCGCTGCTCGGGCGGCCCGCGCCGGCCGATGCGGTGGGCGACCGTCGCGCGGATGACGCGCCTGGGCCGCCCACCGCTGGTCTAGCGTGCCGAGGCGCTGTACGCGGCCTCCTGGCGCAGCGGCCGGCGTCTTCTTGAGCCAGCGGACGTACTGCGCGACGCCCTGCTCCAGGCCGATGGCGAAGCTCCCTCTAAGCCCTGCGGCCGCGGAAGGCCTCCCGTGCCGCTGCGCTGGTCGGTCATGAGCGACTGCCCCTCTCTGCTGGACGCGCTGCCCGACACCGCGGCGGGCCGGAGTCGTCGACGCCCTCCAAGCCGACGAAGCCCCCGGACCCCACCCCGCACCCTCTGACCGAGCGTCACTCTGACTACAGAGAAGTACTTGTCACTTCGCGGCAACTTCGGGAGGACAGGGCCGACCCGGCCGTGCGCGCTTGCGGGCGGGCTTGTGTGCGCGTCCTGCGGACGGGATGCGGGGGAGGTGCGCCGGTCGTGCGCCGGTTGCGGGAAACGGCCGGATCGGCGTGACGAAACCCGCGCCCGCCGCGCTCCTCCTTATATGACAGTGCAGGAAGTGACGACTTCGGCGACCGCGCAGACCCCGCACCGGAACCGGCCGCAGGCCGCCGTGGCGCCCGTGCGATGGGCGGCCGACTCCGTCGCGGCGATGCGCGAGGGCGCCCGGCTGCGGCTGGACTACTCGGCGCGCAGCCTGTGGCGCGTGGACCGGGTGATCGAGGAGATACGGCGGGAGGACACCCCGTACCCCGCCATGGAGAGCGTGCTGCGCGGCTTCGGCGCGTACGCGGGCGAGGTGATCGTCCGCGCAGGCGGCGCCGAGTGGTGGGCGACCGGCGGCGAGCGCTGGATCCGCACCCGCGACGGGCTGCTGTGGGATCCGATCGAAGAGGCCCGTCGCTGCTTCGGCGGCCACGGCTCGCTGCGGCTGCTGTGCCGGGACGCGATCCAGGGGAGGCGGGCCGGGCGGTGACGCGGCCGGGGCCGGGGGCCGGGGGCCCGGGGCCCGAGGACCCGCGGCGTTACCGGGAAGCGCTCCCCTCGTCCACGCCCCGGCGAACCGCTCCCCTCGTCCACGCCCCGGCGAACCGCGCCCCGGACTCCACCTCCAGACCGAGCCTCGGACCCCGCCCCGGAGCCCCCGGACGCCCTGCCCGGTCACCGTTGGTGACGGCGTCGACACGTCGGGAGGCCCGGGGCAGACGCTGGAGCGCGGATGGCGCGACACTCCAGCGAGGAGCCGGAAACAGGCATTACCGGCATTGGGCTCATCTCACGTGGTGGACGTCAGGATCTGCCCGGGATCGAGGCGGCCCGCACATGGGCGGCGGCCACGACGTCGTGGATCCACGGCTCGTCGGGGTGCGTCGCGGCGGCCTCCGCCAGGCGGCCCCACAGGGACGACTGCGTCCAGGCGAGGAACCGGCGGTGCGCCGTGGCCGACGACACCGCGCACCACGGCGGTAACTGCCGCCAGGAACATCCCGAGGTCAGCACGTAGACCACCGCGGTGAAGGTCCGCCGTTCGTCCAGCGGCGCCGTGCCGCCGCCTTGGCGCCGGCCGGTGAACGCCGGGAGCAGCGGTTCGACCACGTTCCACATCCCGTCCGGCACCAGCCGTCGGGCCAGCTCGCATTTCATCATTCCCCCCACACCGCGCCCGGCTTCCCCATTCCGTGCGCTCGGTCTATTAGGCGACCGGCGGAACCACGTGAGACATGGATTCACGTGGGGCCGGGCCGAAACCTCGTTCGATGCGCCGACTATGAACCGCCCGGCGACCGTTGTCCACCTATCCCGGCGGCATGACTGAACGTTTAATTCCCCTTGGCGGCGGGAGTGCGAAGCCCCTCCCGAAGAGGCCGTGTTCGGCTCGTACAGGCCGTTGACATGCCTGAGCGGAGCGTGCAAATCTGTCGCTCGTCCAATCGGGGGGCGCATCGGGGAACGAATCCCGATGCCCGTGAGAGTGCTTTTCAAAAGAGTTCCAAAAGAAGATGTGCAGACGGTCGGCCATCCTCTGTCACGGTCATTCATTCAGCGCGTGAGCGAATTCTCCGGGTGGAACCGCCCTGTGTTCCTGCGGGCGTTCCTTTTCACTTTCTCCACAAGCACCCGAGAAATCGGGTACGCCGTCCGGGCTCCCGGCGGCGCGGTGCACCACTTCGCAGAGAGTGAGATCCCCATGAAGAAGATCGCCGTGCGCAAGGCCGGGACCGTCCGTCTGACCTCCGCCGCCGCGTCCGCGTACTGCTGCGGTACGAACTAACGCCTGCTCAAGGCGGGTGCGCGCCGGGCCTCCTGGCCCGGCGCGCACCGCACTCCGGCCGCCGACCAGTGAGGTGAGGCAGTGACGACAACGCCGTCCCGGGATTTCGACCGACCTGTGCCGCTGCATCCGCTCACCTATCTCGAAGAGGGCGAGGAAGTCACCGTCGGCCGGGCCGACATCGACTCCTACGGCCTCTTTCCGCCCGACGGCGCCGCGTTGCTGCGCCGCATGGAGGCCGGCGCACCGCCGAACGCCGCGGCGCGGTGGTACACGGAGGAATACGGCGAACAGGTCGACATGGCCGAGTTCCTCGAAGTCCTCGAAGAACTCGAACTCGTCGTCAAGGACGGGGAGCAGGCAGCCGCGGCCACGGGCCCGGTGCGCTGGCAGCGGCTCGGCGCCGCCGTCTTCTCCCCGGTCGCGTGGGCGCTCTACGGCCTGCTCGTGATCGCGGCCGTGACCGCCATGGTCCGGCGGCCCGACCTGGCCCCCCAGTACCAGAACCTGTTCTTCACCCACCGGTCGCTGGTGCTGCTGACCCTCGGCATCGTCCTCGGCCAGGTGCCGTGGATCCTGCTGCACGAGGCCGCCCACGCGCTCGCGGGACGCCGGCTCGGCCTCAACTCCACGCTGTCCATCAGCCGCCGCTTCTACTACGTGGTGTTCGTGACCGCGCTCGACGGCCTGGTCGCCGTGCCCCGGCGCAAGCGGTACCTGCCGATGCTCGCCGGGATGATCGTCGACGTCCTGGTCATCAGCGGCCTGACCCTCGTCGCCGCGGCCCTGCCGGACGCCTCGGGCGCCGCCGCCGTGATCCACCGGCTGCTGCTGTCGATGGCGTTCGCGGTCGTCCTGCGGCTGGTCTGGCAGTTCTACTTCTTCCTGCGCACCGACCTGTACTACCTCGCCATCACCGTGCTGGGCTGCAACGACCTCCAGACCACGGCCCGCCAGATGCTGCGCAACCGCCTGATGCGGCTGCTGGGCCGGCCGGAGCGCATGGCGGACGAGAGCGCCTGGGGAGAGCGCGACCGCCAGATCGCGCGCTGGTACTCGTGGCTCATGGTGGCCGGCTACGGCTTCCTCACCGTCACCCTGCTGACCGCGGCGATCCCCACCGGGATCCGGCTCACCGAGGTCGCGGTGCACAAGCTCGGCGCCGACTTCTCCCCGGCCAACGCCGCCGACGTGCTGACGTTCCTCGCCCTCAACTTCTGGGAGCCGGTCTTCGCCGCCTGTCTGGCGCTGCGCGCCTGGCGGCGCCGCGCCCGCCCCGCCGCTTCGACCGCTTCGCCCGCGAAGGAGACCGCACATGCAGCAGGCTGACGCCGCGCTCCCCGGCCACTGGAAGCTGTATGGCGGGACCCGCCGGGACCGGGCCGCGACCGTGGACGGCCGCCCGCTGCCGCCCCGGCTGCTGCCTCCGGTCGACGCCCACAGAAGGCTGCGCGGACCGTACACCGCGGCCGGCGCCGTGGTCCGGGCGCTCGTCCCCGACGTGCTCGCCGTCGCCCCCGACCTCGTGCGCCGCCACGACATCGAAATCCTCTCGGTGGCGCCCGAACTGGCCTCCGTCGTCCCCCACTCGCGGGAGACGCTGACCTCCATGGCGCTGCCCGCGGAGCGCACGCGTTTCTACGCCCGGCTGCGCACCACG
This sequence comes from Streptomyces sp. NPDC046985, assembly GCF_040644415.1. NCBI lineage: Bacteria > Bacillati > Actinomycetota > Actinomycetes > Kitasatosporales > Streptomycetaceae > Streptomyces > Streptomyces sp. NPDC046985. Next base: position 575,905 of record NZ_JBEYWK010000001.1, on the reverse strand, counting down.
CGCATCGCGGGCGGCCTCGTGGAGTTCGTCCGCGACGCGCTGCCCGTCCTCGGCCACGACGGCCCGCGCTGCCTGGTGGCGGAGAACGTCGACCACGCCGAGCACACCGACGAGGAGTTCCTCGCCGCGCTGGTGCGCCGCATCGACCCGGCCGTGCTGACCGTCGTCCTGTGCGGCGCGCACGCCCCGGACCCCGGCGGCGCGCTGGCGCCCGCGCTCGACCGCCACACCGCCCCGCTGCCCCTGACCGAGGCGGGCACGGCCCCCGAGACGGCCGAGGGCGAGCCCGCCTGGCGGTGGGTCGCCGCCGAGGGGCTGCTCGACGGCCCCGACGGCGAGAGCGCCCGCGCCGCCTACGAGGCGCTGCCCGCCGCCGAGCGCGCCGCCCTGCACGACCGGCGCGCCGCCGGGCTGCGCGAGACGGGGGAGTTCACACTCACCCTGGGCGCGCTCCCCTACCACCTGGAACGCGGCAGCGACCCGGCGGCCGAGGCCGTGCCGGCGCTGTGGGCCGCCTCGGACCACTGCCTCGTCAACGGCTTCTTCGACGCCGTAGTCGACTACGGCCGCCGCGGACAGCATCTGGTGGACGGCCGCGCGGACACCGGGCAGTGGTGGAAGTTCGGCGTGCAGCTCGGCCTCGCCCTGTCCATTCTGAGCCGGACCAAGGAAGCCGAGGCCGTCTACGACGAGGCCCGGCTGCTGTCCACCGACCCGGCGGTGCACATGGCGTGCGCCTACTCCACCGCCATGCTCTACACCCGGCACAACGACCCCGCCGACCGCGACGAGAAGAAGGCCAAGGCGCTGCTCAACAACGCCATCGCCACCGCCTCGCTGCTGCCGGACCGGGTCGCGCGCGCCTTCCAGAGCGCCTTCTACAAGAACGGCCGGGCCCTCGTCGAGGTCAACCTCGGCGACCCCCAGGACGCGCTGCGCCTGGTCACCGAGTGCATCGACGACCTCGACCGGCGGCTCACCCCGGACGAGCACCGCCTGCACCGCTCGGTGCTCAAGAACAACCGCGCCCGGGTGTACTCGATCCTCGGCCGGCTCGACGACGCGCTCGCCGACTACGCGGTCGTCATCGACCAGGACCCCAACCACGCGGAGCACTACCTGGAGCGCGGCAACCTGCTGCGCCGGCTCGGACGCGCCGAGGAAGCGCTCGCCGACTACTCCCGCGCCCTCAGCCTGTCGCCGCCGTTCCCCGAGATCTACTACAACCGCGGCGACCTGCGGCTGAGCGAGGGCGACGTGGACGGCGCGCTCGCCGACTTCAGCTACGTCATCGAGCAGGACCCCGAGTTCACCGACGCGTACATCAACCGCGCCGGCATCCGCTTGGAGGCCGGGGACCTCGACGCGGCGCTCGCCGACGCCCGCACCGGACTGGACCTCGACCCGGGCAACGCCCATCTGCACGCGGCCGTCGGACGGGCGCTCGCCGAGCGCGGCGAACTCGCCGAGGCCGAGGCCGCGTACGACCGGGCGGTCGAGGCCGACCCCGAGCTGGTCAGCGCCCTGTCCGGGCGGGCGGCCGCGCGCTACGACGCCGGACGTCCCCGCGACGCGCTCCTGGATCTGAACCGCGCGGTCGAACTCGACCCGAAGGACGCCGCGTTGCGCTACAACCGCGCCTTCCTCCACCAGGAGACCGGCGGACGGCAGGAGGCCCTCGCCGACCTCGAACTCGCCGCCGTGCTCGACCCGGAGGACCCGGAAATCGCCGAGGCGCTCACCGCGCTGCGCGGCGAGCCGGACGCGGCGTGACGACCGTGCCGGGCGCCGCCGTGGCGCCCGGGGACACGGCCGCTCCGGCGCCGCACCGCGCCGGGGCGGCCGGCGCCGGGCGGCGCGCGCTGCGCGACGTCCTCGGCCGATACGCCACCGGAGTCACCGTCGTCACCTGCACGGACCCGAACGGCGCCCGCGCCGGGGTGACCGTCAACTCGTTCACGTCCGTCTCGCTCGACCCGCCCCTGATCCTCTGGTGCCTCGCGCTCACCTCACGGGGCCGGCCCGCCTTCACGGCCGCCGAGCACTTCGCCGTCAACGTGCTCGCGGCCGGTCAGCGCGCTCTCGCGGCCCGGTTCGCCGGACCGGGCGACCGCTTCCAGGGCCTGGCCACCCGGCCCGGCCCGCACGGGGAGCCGCTGATCCCGGGGGCCGCGGCCACGCTGTGCTGCCGCCGCGGCGACGTCCTCCCGGCCGGCGACCACCTCGTCCTCCTGGGCGCCGTGGAGCACCACGCCCTGACGGCCCGCCGCGCCCTGCTCTTCGCCGACGGCGCCTACCACGCCGGGCCGCCGCCGGCCCGATGACGGCAGCCTCCCGGCGGCGGGGGGCGCCCCGGCGGCGGCGCCCCGGTCGGGGGCCGCGCCGGGCGTCCGGTCACCGAGGGTCCGGCGGATCGACGGACTGGGCGGCGCCCGGCCCCTTGCCTCCGAGGCCGCGATCATCGCTCCGTCCGCCCGCGACGGGGGACCGCGGGACTTCCGCCGGGACCGGATCGCCGCCTGCGCGTACCCGCGCGAGGTCCGGCTCGTCGACGCTCTCCCCAAGGGCCCCACCGGAAGGATCCTCCGCCGCGCGATCCAGGCGCCGGACGCCGTCCGGCCGTGCACCGGACCGCGAGACGCGTCGCCCGCCGGTGACCGCCCGCTCGCCTCTGACTGCGGTCGCGCGGCTGCGAGGCCGGTGGATAACCTGAACGTACGTAGCGGATCCGATGATCGCCTGGTCGAAGGCGTGCTCGGACTTCCTCCGTCGTCTCACCGAGTCCGGCCGCTGCGAACATCCCGCCGACCACCCGCGGGCGTCCCCGCCGGGTGGTCGGGACTGGCTGGTCGGGCCCGGAGACCGGGGCCGCCCGGCATCTGCGCACAGGGAGATCCCGCATGCACCAGAGCCACGCGCACACACCGGCCACTCCCGACGTCCTGGTGGATCCGCTGCTGAACCACGGCGTCGCGTTCACCGAGGACGAACGCAGCGCCCTGGGCCTCACCGGGCGGCTGCCGTCGGGGGTGCTCTCGCTCGACCGGCAGGCCGAGCGTTCCTACGAACAGCTCCAGGCGCAGGGCGACGACCTCGCGAAGAACGTGTACATGGAGCAGTTGCACGACCGGAACGAGACCCTCTACTACAGGGTGCTCACCGACCATCTCACCGAGTTGCTGCCGGTCGTCTACGACCCGACCGTGGGCGAGGCGATCGAGAAGTACTCCCACGAGTACCGGCGCCCGCGGGGCGTGTACCTGTCCATCGACCGGCCCGAGGAGATGGACCGGGCCTTCGAGACGCTCGACCTCGGGCCCGAGGACGTCGACCTGATCGTGTGCACCGACGCGGAGGAGATCCTCGGCATCGGGGACTGGGGCGTGGGAGGGATGCAGATATCGGTCGGAAAGCTCGCGGTCTACACGGCGGCCGCCGGAATCGATCCGCGTCGTGTCGTCCCCGTGTCCCTGGACGTGGGCACGGATCGCGCGTCGCTGCGGGACGACCCGCTGTACCTGGGCAACCGGCATCCCCGCGTGCGCGGCGCCGACTACGACGCCTTCATCGAGAAGTACCTGGAGAAGGCGTCCTCCGCGTTCCCCGGCGCGCTCCTGCACTTCGAGGACTTCGGCCCCGACAACGCGCGCCGCATCCTGGAGCAGTACGGAGACCGGTACCGCATCTTCAACGACGACATGCAGGGCACCGGGGCGATCACGCTGGCCGCCGCCCTCTCCGCCGTCAAGGTCACCGGGGAGCGGATGCGGGACCAGAGGCTGGTGGTGTTCGGCGCCGGAACCGCCGGTGTGGGCATCGCCGACCAACTGCGCGACGCGATGGTCCGGGACGGCGCGAGCCCCGAAGACGCCGCGGCCCAGGTGTGGCTGGTCGACAAACAGGGTCTGCTCACCCGGGACATGTCCGACCTGCGCGACTTCCAGCAGGCGTACGCGCGCGATCCCGCGGAGGTCGCGGACTGGAGCAAGGGCGAGAGCGGAATCTCCCTGCTGGAGACGATCAGGCGGGCGCGGCCGACGATCCTGCTCGGCACGTCCACCGTGCACGGCGCCTTCACGCGCGACGTCGTCGAGGCGATGTGCGCGCACACGGAGCGGCCGCTCATCCTGCCCATCTCCAACCCCACCTCCCGGATCGAGGCCATGCCGGCCGACGTCGTCGAGTGGTCCCGGGGCAAGGCGCTGGTCGCGGTGGGCATCCCCGTGCCGCCCGCCGAGTACGACGGCGTGACCTACGAGATCGCGCAGGCCAACAACGCGCTGCTGTACCCGGGGCTGGGCCTGGGCACGATCCTGTCGGGGGCCTCCCATGTGACGCCGGGCATGCTGATCGCGGCCGCTCAGGCCGTCGCGGACCAGATCGACCCGTCGGGGCCGGGCGCCTCCCTGCTGCCGCCCGTGGACGACCTCCGCGAGTCCTCCGCGATCACCGCGGCCGCGGTGATGAAGGCGGCGATCGACGACGGCGTGGCCACCGGTCAGCCCGCCGCCGACGTCAAGGCGGTACGGGCAGCGATGTGGCAACCGGCCTACTCCTCAGGGGACTCGGCATGACCCGCCGCACGGGCGCGGACCGGGACCGCCCCGACTCCGCTCGGGGGGACCAGGCCCCGCGCATCCTGGACGTCCCCATCGGACTGCACGCGACCGGCACGCGGCGGGAGACCGACTCCATGGGCGCCGTCGAGGTCCCCGCCGACCGGTACTGGGGTGCGCAGACGCAGCGTTCCCTGAAGCACTTCTCCATCGGCGACGACCGGATGCCCAAGGCGGTCTACCACGCCTACGGCCACGTCAAGAAGGCCGCCGCCCGCGTCAACGGGCGTGCCGGACGTCTGCCGGGCTGGAAGGCCGACCTGATCCAGCGAGTCGCGGACGAGGTGATCAGGGGCGAACTCGACGAGAACTTCCCGCTGTACGTCTGGCAGACGGGGTCCGGCACGCAGTCCAACATGAACACCAACGAGGTGATCAGCAACCGGGCTGTCCAACTGGTGGGCGGGGAACTGGGCAGCAAGACCCCGATCCACCCCAACGACCACGTGAACATGGGCCAGTCGTCCAACGACACCTTCCCCACCGCCATGCACATCGCCGCGATCAAGGAGATCCACGAGCACCTGCTGCCCAGTGTGCGGGCGCTGCAACAGGCCATCGAGGCCAAGGCGGAGCAGTGGCACGACGTGGTGAAGATCGGCCGCACGCATCTGGAGGACGCCGTCCCGCTCACCGTGGGGCAGGAATGGTCCGGCTACGCCCAGCAGTTGCGGCAGGCCGTCGAGCGGGTCGCCCAGTCGAGCCGGCCCATGCTGGAGCTGGCGATGGGCGGCACCGCGGTGGGCACCGGGCTCAACGCCCCGCCCGGATTCGGCGAGCAGGTGGCCGCGGAGATAGCCGAGGCGACCGGTTACCCGTTCACCACCGCGCAGAACAAGTTCGCCGCGCAGGGCGGCCTGGACGCCATGGTCAGCGCCTCCGCCGGCCTGCGGGGCCTGGCCGTGCCGCTGATGAAGATCGCGAACGACATCCGGTGGCTGGCCTCCGGGCCCCGCTGCGGTCTCGACGAACTCGTCCTCCCGGCCAACGAACCCGGCTCCTCGATCATGCCGGGCAAGGTGAACCCGACCCAGTGCGAGGCCATGGTCATGGTCTGCATCCAGGTGCTCTCCGAGGACCAGGCCATCGCCTTCGCCGGCACGCAGGGCAACTTCGAGCTCAACGCCATGCGCCCGGTCATCGTCAACAACTTCCTGCACGCGGCGACGATCCTCGCCGACGCCTGCACCAAGCTCCGCGAATACTGCGTCGAGGGCGTCCAGCTCAACCAGGACCAGATCGACAGCTATGTCGACCGATCCCTCATGCTCGTCACGGCGCTGTCCCCCGTGATCGGCTACGACCGGGCCTCCGCCATCGCCCACAAGGCGAACGACGAGGACACCACCCTCCGCCAAGCCGCTCTCGCCACCGGCTACGTCAGCGCCGAGGACTTCGACCGCATCGTCCGCCCCGCCGGCATGGTCGGCCAGACGTAGCGTCTCCCCCGCGGTGCGGCCGAGTCGACGGTCGGGCTCGGCTCGCGTCGCCGAAGGTCGGATCGGCGTCCACCGCGTCGACGGCCGGAGCCGCCACCCCCCACAGGAGAGGCCCCGGCCGTCGCGTGGTACGGGTCGCGCGGCGGCCCGTACTCCCTACAGCGCCGTGGGTGCGTTTTCTGTCACACCTCGGGGCGCCCTGGATGGTTGCGCGTTGTACCGTCATGGACGGCAGGCGGTGTCCGGTCCTGACGTGCTGTTCGCGCCGGGCGCGGAAGGCGCCTGACGGCCATCGCACGGAGGGTCGGCCGCGGCGCCGCGACCGTCCTGATCGATCTACTGGGGAACCACGGGGTGTTGGGGGACGACGCGGAGCTGACCGCCGCGGTGCGTGCGGCGCAGGACGGGGACGAGACCGCGTTCCGGACTGTGTACCGCGCCGTGCACCCACGGCTGCTCGGATACGTACGCACACTGGTCGGCGACCACGACGCCGAGGACGTGGCCTCCGAGTCCTGGCTTCAGATCGCCCGCGACCTGGACCGCTTCAGCGGGGACGCCGACCGGTTCCGCGGCTGGGCCGCCCGGATCGCCCGGAACCGGGCGCTGGACTTCATCCGCGTGCGCGGCCGGCGTCCGGCGATAGGCGGCGACGAGAGCGAACTCACCGGCCGGGCCGCCGAGTCCGACACCGCGGGCGAGGCGATGGAGTCCCTCGCCACCGACGGCGCCCTCGCGCTCATCGCCCGGCTTCCCCAGGACCAGGCCGAGGCCGTCGTGCTGCGCGTGGTCGTCGGCCTGGACGCCAAGACCGCCGCGGAGACCCTGGGCAAGCGGCCGGGGGCCGTCCGCACCGCCGCGCACCGCGGCCTGAAGCGGCTGGCGGAACTCCTCGGCGGCGACCCGGAGTCCGCGGCCGCGCTCGACGCGCTGCCCCTCCCGCGCGGACCGCGCGGCTCCACGGTGGCGTCCGCCGGTGTGACGCATCCGCACGCCCGGACGCAGAAGGACATGTGATGGCCGACGAGCAGTACCACTGGCTGGACCGCGACACGGCGGAACGATTGCTGCGCGGAGAGCCTCTGGACGCCGTCGAGGCCGCCGGCGCCGCCCCCGGCGAACGCGCCGTCTCCCGCGAGCACGCTCTGCCGGACGAACGCGCCGTACGGCTCGCCGAGACCCTGAACGACCTGTCCGCCGCGGTCCGCGCCGTGCCGCCGTCCGCCCCGGCGGGGGAGACCGGCGCCGAACTGCCCGGCGAGGCGGCCGCCTTGGCCGCCTTCCGCGCGGCGCGCGCCGAGCGGGCCGCCGCCGGGGCGCCGGGCCGCGCCGCCGCCGTCCCGGCCGACGCCGGAGTGGTGCGCATCGGCGTGCCGGGCGGCGGGTCGCTCAGTCCCCGGGACCGCGCGGGCTGGGGCCGCCCCGTGCGCCTGGCGCTGTCGGCGGCGCTCGCGGCGTGCGCGGTCGGCGGGGTCGCGGTGGCCGCGACCGGCGTGCTGCCGACCCCGTTCGGGAGCGGCGCTCCCGCCCCCGCGGGCTCGGTCCCCGACCGGCCCACCCCCGTCGCCCCGGCCGTGTCCGCATCGCCGGACGGCCCCCTGACCCGGCGGCCGGGCCCGTCCGCGCCGGCCGGCGTTCTGGGCGGCTCTCCCGGCGCCGCCGCGAGCGCCCCGGGCGGCGGCGCCGGCCCCGGGTCCGCCGGGCGGGACGGCGGGACGGCCGACGACTCCGCCCGCATCGCGAGCCGTCTGGCCGCGGCCTGCCGCGCCCTGCGCGACGGCACGGACCTGGACGCCGGCCGCGAGCACGCCCTGGCGGGCGCGGCCGGCGGCGCCGCCCACATGAAGTCGTACTGCGCGGCGCTCCTGAAGGCGGCCGACGACCGCCGCGCCAGGCACGGCGGCGGGCACGGCGACGGCGGCGGCCGGGGCGACGGCCGCCACCGGGAGGGCCACGGGGGCGGCCGGCACGGCCAAGGCGGTGACGGGCGGGGCAAGAACGGCGGCGGAGGCGGCGGTGGCGGCCGTGCGGGAGACGATCCGCACGAGAACGTCGTCCTCCCGCGCAAGGGCGTCCTCCCGCACGCGCCCCTCGGCGTCCTGCCGCCCCTGGGGTCGTCCCGGCCCGGCACGGCGCCGCCGGGGCTCTCCAAGGGCCGCGGCTGACCCGCGCCGTCCCGCTCGGCGGGCTCTCCTTCCGCCAGGTGTGACGTTTTCGGAGGCTACGGCGCAGTAACGAGTGAGCCGACTGGTCATCGGCCCTCGCACGCAGCCGGGGTTCCCCCCGTACCCGCGGCTCGTGCCTGTGGCGCGGGCGGGACATGTTTCCCCCGTCCCGCCCGCGCCCCACACCGCCCCACACCGCCCCACACCGCCTCGCCTGCCTCGCCTGCCTCCCGCGTCACCGGCGCCCCGCGGCCTCGTCGCCCACCCGCCCTCTCGCGCACAGCGGCGACCGCGAGACGGCGCCCCCGGGAGTCGTACGTTCGTGCGACACTCCCCGCATGTTCGGCGTCATCGATCTGCCCACTTATCTGGCGGGCCTCGTGCTCATCGTGCTCCTGCCGGGGCCCAACTCGCTGTACGTGCTGTCCATGGCCGCCCGGCGCGGCGTCCGGGCCGGGTACACCGCCGCGGCCGGCGTCTGGTGCGGGGACACCGTGCTGATGACCCTGTCGGCCGCGGGGGTCGCCTCCCTGCTGAAGGGCGACGCGGTGCTGTTCGGGATCGTGAAGTACGCGGGCGCCGGATACCTGACGTGGCTCGCGACCGGCATGCTGCGGGCCGCCTGGGGGATGTGGCGCACCCGGCGCGAGCGCGTCGAGGAGGCGCCCGTCGCGGCCGGCCCGGCCGACGAGCGGCCGCTGCGCCGCGCGTTCGTCATCAGCCTGTTCAACCCCAAGGCGATCCTGTTCTTCGTCGCCTTCTTCGTGCAGTTCGTCGACCCCGGCTACGCCTACCCGGCGCTGTCCTTCGTCGTCCTGGGCGCCTTCGCCCAGCTCGCCAGCTTCCTCTACCTCAGCGCCCTGATCTTCGGCGGCACGAGGCTGGCCGCCGCCTTCCGCCGCCGCAGGCGCCTGTCGGCGTGGGCGACGTCGGCGGCGGGCGCCCTGTTCCTGGGCTTCGCGGTGAAGCTGACCCTGGCGAGCGCGTAGGACGTAAGGCGCAGGGCGGCGCGCCGCCTCGGCGTCAGCGGCCGGTCGCGCGTCCCAGCGCGCGCGCCCGGCGGGCCACCCGCCGTACCGTCGCGTTGCGCGGGAGGAACGCCAGTTGCGCCGGGACGCCGCCGGGCAGGGCGAGCGAGGTGAGGCGGCGGCGCTTGAAGTAGCTCCGGGTCCGCGCGTCCGGGTGCGCGGCGAGGTACCGCGCGGCGGCCTCGCGCAGCCCCGGGTGGATCTTCGGCTGCATCGCGAAGGACACCGCCCGCACCAGCTCGGTCAGCGCCCGCACCGACATGCCCGGCGACTGCTCGGCGACCGCCGTCCGGTCCTTGAGGTCCGGCAGGAGCGCGTCGACGATCGTGACCGGTATCCGGTTGCTGTTCTCGTAGGGCGTCAGGCGGTCCAGGAGCGTGCCGGTGCCGGTGCGGGCGACCGGCAGCCCGTACAGCGCGGAGGCGGTGAGCAGCGCGGTGGAGAAGCAGCCGACGACCAGCGCCGGGCGCATCCGCTGGTACAGCACCTCGGCGAGCACGGGGGCGTCGAGCACCGTGAGGTCGGCGCCGAGCCGGTCGGCCTCCTGCTCCAGCGCCCGCGACCAGCGGGCCGGCGCCGAGGGGTGCGGTTTGAAGACCACGCGGGTGTGGCCGAGCGCGACCGTGCCGCGCAGCATCCGCACGTGCAGCTCCTCCTCCTCGACGGCGGTGAGGATGCCGAGGGCGGAGAGGTACTGGCCGAGCAGCAGGGCCGACTCCTCGCCGGTCCCGGGCAGTTCCCGCGCGGCGTCGGACAGGTCGGCGAGCACCTTGACGAAGGCGTCGGTCGGCACGGTCTGCGGCGGCACGCCGAACTCGGTGAGCAGCACCGGCGCCAGGCCCGGGACCAGGTCCAGGTGCAGCACCCGGTCGATGCGGGTGCCGACCAAGGGGTCGATCTTGTTGCGGGTCGGGCCGTAGCTCATCAGGCCGTCGGCGTAGACGGTGACGGGGGCGCCGGTGAAGATCTGGCAGACCGCGAGCGCCGGGTTGACCTGGATGGACTCCACGACCAGCTCGACGTCGTCGTCCCCCAGGCGCCACAGCAGCCGCAGAAAGCGCTCCCACAGGGGCGTGTCGTCGGGGCGCGGAGACCAGCCGCCCGGGTGGAAGGGGGAGATGGTCTCGTTCCACGACAGCACGTCGTCGAACCGCCCCCGCAGCCGCTCGAAGCCGGGCAGCTCGTCCAGCGGCGGGGTGGTCTCCGGGGTCGCGGCGTTGTTGCACACGAGCAGCACCCGGCGGTCGGCCGGGCCGAAGCACTCGGAATCGAGGCCGGCGGCGAGCGTGGCGACGCCGTACAGGGTCGACGCCATGAAGATCTGCGTGCTCACGCGGCGGCTCCCGTCGGGGCGGGGCGGCGGCGCAGGCGGCGCAGCCGGGTGGCGCGCTGGAGGTCCATGGAGTCCAGCGCCTCGTCCAGGACGTTCTGCGGCATGCGCCGCAGGGCGTTCGCGCTGAGCGCTTTCAGTCTCCTTGCCACCGCCGGCTCGAACCTTTCGATGGAACCCAGATGGTGCGAGATGATCGCGCAGTAGGTGCGCACCGCCTTGGGCAGCAGCCGCGCCGCGTCCCGGTCCCGCGCCGTCTCCTCGATCACCTGGTCGAAGGCGCGGATGAAGTCCAGTTGGCGCACGTCGCCGATCTGGGTGAGCGAGGAGGCCACCCCGCGCCGGTAGTGCACGCCCAGCAGGCCGGCCACGGCGAAGGACTCCGCCTCCCGGTGCAGCTTCCAGATCCACGGCCGGTCCTCGGCGGTGCGCAGCCCGTGCGTGAAGTGCAGCAGGCCCCGGTCCACGAGCCGGCGGTGGTAGATCCCCGCCCAGGCGTAGGGGTAGTCGACCGAGGTGGAGCGGTCGGCGGGCAGGATCGCCGCCCGCGGGTCCAGCGCCACCCCGCGCCGCCCGTGCGGCGCCCGGTGGATCGTGCGCGCCCGCCCGGTGCACTGGACGTGGTCGGTGCGCACGAAGTCGCAGTCCAGCGACTCGATGACGGCCAGCAGCCGGGGGTAGTAGCCCGGCGCCAGCCAGTCGTCGCCGTCCAGGAACGTCAGGTACTGGCCGCTGGCCGCGTCGATGCCGGTGTTGCGCGCGGTCGCCAGCCCTCCGTTCTGCTCGTGCCGGACGAACACCGCGCCCGGCAGCTCGCGCCCGGCCCGCGCGAGGATCTCCGGGGTCTCGTCGCGCGAACAGTCGTCGACCAGGACGAATTCGAAATCGTCGCGGGCGTTCGCACGCAGGCTTTTCAGGGTGTCGGGCGCGTATTGCTGCACGTTGTAGAACGGCACGATGACGGAGAGCTTGACCACGCAGATGACGTTAGGGCGCGGCCCCCGCCTGCGTCTTTACCTTTGGTTTGAGCGTGGGTGAACGACGCGTGGCGATGCCGTGAACCAGCCCTGTTTCCCGCCCCGCCGGGGGCCGATTCGCCATTCGGCGATGTGCTGTTAACCGTTTGTTGCAGTCGGGTTGGGCGGAACCTAGAAATGCCTTCCTACGGTCTTCGACGTGCCAGTACGTACCGACAGGGCCCGGCGGGTCGCCGTTCTCGCGGACTCCGACACCCGGTGGAAATGGGGAGCGCTCACCGCGCAGCGCATCACCCCCGCCGGGGAGCGGATCCGGCTCGACGGCTACCTCCTGCGAGGCCGCGCCACCCCCACCGCCCGCCAGTTGACGGAGGTCGGCGTCCACGCCGACAGCCTCCGCGAGGTGACCGGCGTCGAGTTCCTGCGCGCGATGGCCGAGCAGGAGTACGACGTCCTGGTCCTCGCCTTGGTCGGCGGCGGCGTGCAGGCGATGCTGCACGGACTGCGCGGCCCGTTCCAGACGGCGGGACGGCGCCCCGTCGTCGTCACCGGCTACGTCGGCGTCGTCTACGAGAAGCTCGCCGACGGACTGCTGCTGCGCCACGGCGCCGACCTGGTGCTCGCCAACTCCCGCCACGACGCGGACCGCTTCCGGGCCGTGTATGAAGGCGTGGGCGCGGACGCCGGCGCGGTCGCCGAGGTCGCGCTGCCGTTCCTGGGCGGCGCGCCCTACAGCGGCCCGCACGACCCCTACACGGTCGTGTTCGCCGCCCAGCCCTCCGTGCCGGAGAGCCGCACGGACCGCGCCTACCTGCTGGACCGCCTGATCGGGCACGCCCGCCGGCATCCCGAGCGCGAGGTGCTGCTCAAGCTGCGCTCGAAGCCGGGCGAGCACACCACCCACATCGAGGAACTGCCCTACCAGAAGCTGGCCCAGGGCCGGGACCTGCCCGCCAACCTCCGCCTCGCCTACGGGCACATGGGGGAGGTGCTGGACCGCGCCGACCTGCTGGTCACGATCAGCTCCACGGCCGCCCTGGAAGCCCTGCACCGCCGCGTCCCGACCGCCGTCCTCACCGACCTCGGGGTGCGCGAGGCCCTCGGCAACCACCACTTCACGGGGTCCGGATGCCTGGCCTCCTGGGACGACCTGGACGCCGGCCACCGCCCGGCGCCCGACCCGGAGTGGCTGGCCCGGCAGGGCGTGGCCGCCGACGGGTCGTACGGCGGCGCCTTCGACGCCGCCCGCGCGCGCCTCGCCGCCCTGCTCGACCGCCCCGGCGGCCTGCCGCCCCTGAACCCCTACTACACGACCCGGACCGCGCCCGGCTACCTGCCCGGCATCCTCGCCCGCCACCACCTCGACCCCGAGGGCGCCCCGCTGCCCGGCGCGCCCGCCGCCGACAAGGCGCCCGGACCCGTCCGGCAGATCGTGCGCCGAGCGGCGCGCGGCGCCTACCGGCACGGCGTGCAGCGGGTGGCGCCGGTGATCCGGCGGATGGGGGAGCTGTGACTTCCGCCCGCGAAGCGGTCCCCAGCCAAGGAGTTGACGTCATGTCCCTGTCGGAGGACCCGTTGGAGTCCCCCCGGGAGGCCCCCTCGGAGGCGAACGGCGCCTCGCCGCGCCGGGTGCTCGCGGTGATACCCGCGCGCGGCGGCTCCAAGGGCGTGCCCGCCAAGAACCTCGCCGCCGTCGGCGGCCTGCCGCTGGTGGCCCGCGCGGTGCGCGAGTGCCGGGCGGCGCGGCTGGTGACCGACGTCGTCGTGTCCACCGACGACCCGGCGACAGCCGCCGCCGCACGGGCGGCAGGGGCCGAGGTCGTGCTGCGGCCGGCCGCCCTCGCCGGGGACACGGCGACCTCCGAGTCCGCCGTGCTGCACGCCATGGACGCCCACGAGGCGCTGCACGGCGCCGGGCTCGACGCGGTGCTCCTCGTGCAGTGCACCAGCCCGTTCCTGGTCCGCGAGGACGTCGACGCGGTGGCCGCCGCGGTCGTGCGGGACGGCGCGGACACCGCGGTGACCGTGGCGCCCTTCCACGGCTTCGTCTGGCGCGAGAGCGACGGCGAGGGCGCGGGCGACGGCGGGAGCGGGGGCGCGGGCGACGACGAGCGTGCGGGCGACAGCGACAGCGACAGCGCGGGCTCCGGCTCGGGCGGAGGCGCCGCCGCCGGGGCGCCGCGGGGCGGCGCCGGCGTCAACCACGACAAGGCGTTCCGCCCCCGGCGCCAGGACCGCCCCCAGGACTTCCTGGAGACCGGCGCCGCCTACGCGATGGACGCGTCCGGCTTCCGCGAGCACGGCCACCGCTTCTTCGGCCGCACCGACCTGGTGCGCACCGACCCGGCCCGGGTGCTGGAGATCGACGACCCGCACGACCTCGCCCGCGCCCGCGCGCTGGCGCCCCTCTTCGACGCGGAGCGCCCCGCCGCGCTGCCGACCGCCGACGACGTCGACGCGGTCGTACTGGACTTCGACGGCACCCAGACCGACGACCGGGTGCTGATCGACTCCGAGGGACGGGAGTTCGTCTCCGTGCACCGCGGGGACGGACTCGGCGTCGCGGCCCTGCGCCGCAGCGGCCTGCGCATGCTGATCCTGTCCACGGAACAGAACCCGGTCGTCGCCGCACGGGCCCGGAAGCTCAAGCTCCCGGTGCTGCACGGCGTCGACCGCAAGGACCTCGCCCTCAAGCAGTGGTGCGAGGAACAGGGCATCGCGCCGGAGCGCGTGCTCTACGTCGGCAACGACGTCAACGACCTCCCGTGCTTCGCCCTCGTCGGCTGGCCCGTGGCGGTCGCGAGCGCCCACGAGATCGTCCGCGCCGCGGCCCGCGCCGTCACCGTCCTGCCCGGCGGCGACGGCGCGGTCCGCGAGATCGCCGGCTGGATCCTCGGCCCCTCTCTCGATTCCCTCCCCCAGTAAGGAAACCCCGTCATGACCGCAGTGCCCGCCGACGCCCGCCTCCGCTCCTTCGGTTCGCGCGAGGCCGGTCCCGGCCGCCCCGTCTACGTCACCGGCGAGATCGGCATCAACCACAACGGCGACCTCGAGAACGCCTTCAAGCTGATCGACGCGGCCGCCGAGGCCGGCTGCGACGCCGTGAAGTTCCAGAAGCGCACCCCCGAGATCTGCACCCCGCGCGACCAGTGGGACATCGAGCGCGACACCCCCTGGGGCCGGATGACCTACATCGACTACCGCCACCGCGTGGAGTTCGGCGAGGACGAGTACCGCCGGATCGACGCGCACTGCAAGGAGAAGGGCATCGCCTGGTTCGCCTCCCCGTGGGACACCGAGGCCGTCGCCTTCCTGGAGAAGTTCGACGTCCCCGCCCACAAGGTGGCCTCCGCCTCCCTCACCGACGACGAGCTGCTGCGCGCCCTGCGCGCCACCGGCCGCACGGTCATCCTCTCCACCGGCATGTCGACCCCCCGCCAGATCCGCCACGCGGTGGAGGTCCTGGGCTCGGACAACATCCTCCTGTGCCACGCCACCTCGACCTACCCGGCCAAGGCCGAGGAGCTGAACCTGCGCGTGATCAACACGCTGGAGAAGGAGTACCCGAACGTCCCGATCGGCTACTCCGGCCACGAGACCGGCCTCCAGACCACGCTGGCCGCCGTCGCCCTCGGCGCGGTCTTCGTGGAGCGCCACATCACCCTCGACCGCGCCATGTGGGGCTCGGACCAGGCGGCCTCCGTGGAGCCGCAGGGCCTGACCCGCCTGGTCCGCGACATCCGCACCATCGAGGCGTCCCTGGGCGACGGCGTGAAGAAGGTCTACGACTCCGAGAGGGGCCCGATGAAGAAGCTGCGCCGCGTCGCCGGCGTCGTCGCCGAGGCGGAGATCGCCGCGGCGGCGGGCGAGCCGGTCGCGGTGTGAGACCGGGGCCCGCGCACCCGCACGGCTCCCCTGACGACGGACACGACGGAACGGTCGCACCCCGATGAGCCCTGGCGCCGGTCACGCCGGTCACCCTCCCCGCACGCTCGCCTTCGTGGAGAGCCCGGTCCAGCTTCTGAACACGCTGGAATGGGCCCACCTGCACGGACTGCGCGGCGCCCGGCCGGACGTCCTGCCGTCCGTGCCCGCGCAGGTGCGGCGGACGGTGGCCGGCGGCCCGCCGCAGGGCCCGCACGGCCCGGACCTCACGGTCGTCGTCCTCGCCCCGACCGATCCCATGACCCGGGGCCAGTTGCGCCGCATGGCGGAGCTGGCCCGGGACGAGGGACACCGGGTGCGCTGGGAGGAGGCGCGGGGCGGCGCGACGGCCCCCTTCCACACCATCGGCGGCCTGGCCGGATCCCTGCGCCGGGCGGACCGCGTCGTGATGGGAGACCCGTTCTCCCGCTATGTGCAACTGCTGCTCACCATCACCCGGGCGAAGCACCTGGTGGTGGTGGACGACGGCACGGCGACGATGGAGTTCGTCGCCCAACTGGCCCGCGGCGAGCGCCTCGTGCGCTGGCACCGCAAGGGCGGCCGGCCGGGCCCCCGGGATCTGCTGTTCGGCCCGGTCGCCTCCTCGGCCCGCCGCCGCCTGACCCCCGGCGGCCGCCGCGCCGTCGAGGTCTTCTCCTCCATGCCGGTGGCCGACGTCCCCGAGGGCGTCACGGTCACCGCGAACGACTTCGTCTGGACCCGCGCCCGCTTCGGGCCGCCGCGCATCACCAAGGGCGCCGACATGGTGGGCACCTCCCTGGTGGAGACCGGCGTGGTGGACGGCGACCGCTACCTGGAGGCAGTGCGGAGCCTGGCCCGCGCTCACGGCGCCACCCGCTACTTCGCGCACCGCCGGGAGAGCACGCAGAAACTGCACCGGCTGGCCGCGGAGACCGGCCTGGAGATCGTCCGCCCGGACCTCCCCCTGGAGCTGATCGCCCGCCGCGGCCCCATCGGCCGCACCGTCCTCAGCTTCCCCTCCACGGTGGTCCACACCCTCCCGCTGGCGCTGTCCGGCACGGGCGTCCGGGTGGCGGTCTGCGACATCGACCCCGCCTGGCTCACCGCACACGCCTCCCCCCGGGCCCACGGCTTCCTGTCCGGCGTCACGGGCACGGCCCGCGACGTCCACCGCCTGGCGACGGTCGCGCTGACGTGACGGCCGTCCGGCCGGGGTCTGAGACGAGTGTCCGGGGTCTGAGACGAGTGCGCGCGCGGTTCGCCAGCCAGTCCGCTGGGTGGACACCCCGCGCGTGAGTCCTGTGATGCGTGGTATCCGTGGAGAGAGGAAACAGTGTTCCTACCCATCAGCGTCATAAGCCAAGCGTCCGACGGTCGGATTTTCTTCCCCTAACGGGCTGAACTTCTGTTGATCCACCGTGCACGACCGGTCGGGCGTCCTACCCTTCAGAGGGTGAATCAGTTGATGTCCCTAGAGTCCGTGGCCGGCCTCCCGGGGGATGTGCTCCCCGGCGTGCTGAGCGAGTCCCTGCACGCCGAGCTGGTCGCCTTCCGGCGCGACCTGCACATGCATCCCGAGCTGGGCAATCAGGAGTTCCGCACCACCGCCGCGATCAAGGAGCGGCTTGAGCAGGCCGGGCTCCAGCCCCGCGTGCTCGCCTCCGGAACCGGACTCGTGTGCGACATCGGCCGGATCGAGGGGGAGCGGCCGGCCGTCCCGGCGCTCGCCCTGCGCGCGGACATCGACGCCCTGCCCATCCCGGACACCAAGGCCGACTGCCCGTACCGGTCCACCGTGCCGGACCGGGCGCACGCCTGCGGGCACGACGTGCACACCACCGTGGTGCTCGGC
Source organism: Streptomyces sp. NPDC046985 (assembly GCF_040644415.1). Taxonomy (NCBI): domain Bacteria; kingdom Bacillati; phylum Actinomycetota; class Actinomycetes; order Kitasatosporales; family Streptomycetaceae; genus Streptomyces; species Streptomyces sp. NPDC046985. The sequence goes on along the minus strand of NZ_JBEYWK010000001.1, from coordinate 558,592 downwards.
GCGGGGCTGGTGCTCGCCGATCTGCACGCCAAGGGGCTGCTGACGCGGCCCGTGCGGCTGGTCTTCCAGCCCGCCGAGGAGGTGCTGCCCGGCGGCGCCCTGGACGCCATCGAGGACGGGGCGCTGCGGGGAGTGGGGCGGATCCTGGCCGTGCACTGCGACCCCCGGGTCGACGCGGGCCGGATCGGGCTGCGGCACGGGGCGATCACCAGCGCCTGCGACCGCCTGGAGATCGCGCTGGACGGCCCCGGCGGGCACACCGCCCGGCCGCACCTGACCACCGACCTGGTCACCGCCGCCGCCCGGGTCGCCGTCGACGTGCCCGCGCTGATCGGCCGCCGCGTCGACACCCGGGCGGGCCTCGCCCTGACCTGGGGGCGGATCGAGTCGGGCCACGCCCCGAACGTGATCCCGCAGCACGCCGAGCTGTCGGGCACCGTCCGCTGCCTGGACCTGGAGGCCTGGCGGCAGGCGCCGGACATCGTGCACGCGGCCGTCGACGAGGTCGCCGCCATGCACCGGGCCAAGTCCGAGATCACCTACGTGCGCGGGGTGCCCCCCGTGGTCAACGACCGGGAGTCCACCGAGCTGCTGCGCCGGGCGATGGCCTCGCGGCTCGGCCGGGACTCCGTCGAGAGCACCGAGCAGAGCCTGGGAGGCGAGGACTTCTCCTGGTATCTGGAGCACGTGCCCGGGGCCATGGCCCGCCTCGGCGTGCGCCGGCCCGGCGAGCGCACGGTGCGCGACCTGCACCAGGGCGACTTCGACGCGGACGAGCGGGCGATCACGGTCGGCGTGGAGATGCTGACCGCCGCCGCGTTCCTCGACTCCGACGACGCCCCGAGGTAATCCCCCCAGGTAAAACCTTCTTAGGCAATCCTTAAGGGAGGAAGCTCCCGCGCCGCCCGCGCGAGAAGCGGCGGTCCCTCCGGGGGCCGCTCACCGGCGCGTTCCCAGCGCCCGCGCACCACCCCTGCACCGCGCCCGCGCACCGCCCCCGCACCGCTCGCCCAGCGCCCGAACGCCGCCCGCGCAACGCCTTCGCAAGCCATTCGTGCACTGTCCGCGACATTACGGCGACAGGGTTAAGAGTACGAGTTCAGGCAGTGTTTGCCTCGAATCGATAACGGCTTCGCGAGAGGTGTTTTTCTGACATCTACGCGCGTTACGATGCCGCGAAGCCGAGGTCGCCAGGGCGCCTCGGTCCGGGCGCCGGCACGGCGCCCGCGTCAAGCGCCGACACGGCGCTCAGGTCAGGTGAAGGAGCCTTCCCGTGCGCCGGGTAGCCAAGCTTTCCGCTGCGTTTATCGCGACCGCAGCTCTCGCCGTGACTGCCACCGCGTGTGGCAGCACCTCCTCCGACAACACCAACGGTTCGTCCGCCTCCGCCTCCGGCGGCGGCAAGGGCGTCAAGATAGGTCTCGCCTACGACGTCGGCGGCCGCGGCGACCGTTCCTTCAACGACTCCGCCGCGCGCGGCGCCGACAAGGCGGAGAAGGACTTCGGCGGCTCCGCCAAGGAGCTGACGGCCAAGACCTCCGACACCGAGGCCGACCGCGAGCAGCGTCTGTCGGACCTGGCCGACGCCGGCTACAACCCGATCATCGCCGTCGGCTACGCCTACGCGACGTCGATGGGCAAGGTCGCCGCGAAGTACCCGAAGACCAGCTTCGGCATCGTCGACTCGGTGGTGGACGCCAAGAACGTCGACAGCATCACCTTCACCGAGGAGCAGGGCTCCTACCTGGCCGGCGTCGCCGCCGCGCTGAAGACCAAGACGCACCACGTCGGCTTCATCGGCGGCGTGGACGTCCCGCTGATCAAGAAGTTCGAGGCGGGCTTCGTCCAGGGCGCCAAGGACACCGACGCCAAGGTCAAGGTCGACACCCAGTACCTGTCCCACGGCTCGGACACCTCCGGCTTCGCCAGCCCCGACAAGGGCAAGGAGGCCGCGCAGGGCATGCTCGACAACGGCGCGGACGTCGTCTACTCGGCGGCCGGCTCCTCCGGCAACGGCGCCATCGAGGCGGTCAGCGGCAAGAAGGGCGCCTGGGCCATCGGCGTCGACTCCGACCAGTACAACATCCCGGGTCTGGCGAAGTACAAGAACTCGATCCTGACCTCCATGGTCAAGAACGTGGACGTCGGCGTGTACGACTTCATCAAGTCCGTGCACGACGGCAAGCCGCTGAACGGCACCAACACGTACTCGCTCGCCAAGAACGGCGTCTCGCTGGCCACCAGCGGCGGCTTCGTCGCCGACATCCAGGCCAAGCTGGACGCGGCGAAGAAGAAGATCGTCGACGGCGAGATCAAGGTCAAGACCACCCCGTGACCTGAAGCCTCTCTTCGGGATCGCCCGCCGGTGCGCGGCCTGATCCCGAAGGGAGGCCCCGCGCGTCCGTTCGCCGCGCCGCCCCGGCGCTCGCCTGGTCGCCCCGTCGGACTCCGGCTCGGTGCGGGGGCCCCTTCCGGAGCCCCCCGCCGGGCCATAACAATGTGTCAACTCTACGCGTGTAGCGCGGAGTTGCCGCGCTAGCGTCGCCGACGCCTGCCCTCCCCTACGCAGCCCCTTTCCCCGAGGAGAGTGCGCCATCAACGCGTCCAGCCCTCCCGCTGCCGTCGAACTGCGCGGCATCACCAAGCGTTTCCCCGGCGTCGTCGCCAACCGCGACATCGACATCACGGTCCGCTCGGGCACTGTCCACGCCCTGTGCGGCGAGAACGGCGCCGGCAAGTCCACCCTGATGAAGATCCTCTACGGCATGCAGCAGCCGGACGAGGGCACCATCGCCGTCGCGGGCGAACAGGTCGTCCTCAATAACCCCGGCGACGCCATCGCCCGCGGCATCGGCATGGTCCACCAGCACTTCATGCTCGCCGACAACCTCACCGTCCTGGAGAACGTCGTCCTCGGCGCGGAGAAGCTGCACGGCATCGGGGGCCGGGCCCGCGCGAGGATCAAGGAGATCTCCGAGTCCTACGGGCTGAACGTCCGCCCGGACGCCCTGGTGGAGGAGCTGGGCGTCGCCGACCGCCAGCGCGTGGAGATCCTCAAGGTCCTCTACCGGGGCGCCAGGACCCTCATCCTGGACGAGCCCACCGCCGTGCTCGTGCCGCAGGAGGTCGACGCCCTCTTCGACAACCTGCGCGAGCTGAAGGCCGAGGGCCTCACCGTCATCTTCATCTCCCACAAGCTGGGCGAGGTGCTGTCCGTCGCCGACGAGATCACCGTCATCCGGCGCGGCACCACCGTCGGCACGGTCGAGCCGCGGAGCACCACCCCCCGGCAGCTCGCCGAGCTGATGGTCGGCAGCGAGCTGCCCACCCCGGAGACCGAGGAGTCCACCGTCACGGACGTGGCGATGCTGACGGTGGACGGCCTGCACCTCACGCAGACCGACCTCGACGGCGTCGAGCGGGTCATCCTCGACGAGATCGCCTTCACCATCCACCGGGGCGAGGTCCTCGGCATCGCGGGCGTGGAGGGCAACGGCCAGTCCGAGCTGGTCGAGGCGATCATGGGCATCCGCCGCCCCGACGCCGGGGCCGTCACCCTCGACGGCGCCGACATCGCCCAGGCGCCCACCCGCGACCGCCGCGAGGCGGGCATCGGCTACATCCCCGAGGACCGCCACCGCCACGGCCTGCTGCTGGAGGCGCCGCTGTGGGAGAACCGCGTCCTCGGCCACGTCAGCGAGCGCCCCAACTCCCGCGGCCCGCTGCTCGACCTGAAGGCCGCCCGCGCCGACACCGAGCGGATCGTCCGGGACTACGACGTCCGCACGCCCGGCATCGAGGTCACCGCGGCCTCGCTGTCCGGCGGCAACCAGCAGAAGCTCATCGTCGGCCGCGAGATGAGCCACGCCCCCAAGCTGCTCATCGCCGCCCACCCCACCCGCGGCGTGGACGTCGGCGCTCAGGCGGCGATCTGGGACCACATCCGCGAGGCCCGCCGCGAGGGCCTGGCCGTGCTGCTGATCTCCGCCGACCTCGACGAGCTGATCGGCCTCTCCGACACCCTGCGGGTGATGTACCGCGGCCGCCTGGTCGCCGACGCCGACCCCGCCACGATCACCCCCGAGGAGCTGGGCTCCGCCATGACGGGCGCGGCCACCGGCCACCTGGAGCACACAGAGGACGACGCGCGATGAACAAGCTGACCTCACGGATCGACAAGGAGCGGCTGCTTCTCGGCATAGCCGCGCCGCTGCTCGCGGTCGTGGCCGCGCTCGTCGTCACCACCCTGGTGATCCTCGCGACCGGCAAGAACCCGGGCGACGCGTTCAGCGACATGACCACCTACGGCTTCGCCAGCGACAGCCAGGTCTACATCCTGAACAAGGCGACGACGTACTACCTGGCGGGCGTCGCGGTCGCCGTCGGCTTCCGGATGAACCTGTTCAACATCGGCGTGGACGGCCAGTACCGGCTCGCCGCGTTCGTCGCCGCCGTGCTCGGCGGCGCGCTGAGCCTGCCGGGCTGGATCTCCATCCCGCTGATCGTCGTCTGCGCCATGGCGACCGGCGCCCTGTGGGCGGCCATCGCCGGCGTCCTCAAGGTGACCCGGGGCGTCAGCGAGGTCATCGCGACCATCATGCTGAACTCGATCGCCACCGCGATCATCGCCTACCTGCTCCAGCCCGGAAAGCTCGGCGAGCTCCAGCAGGGCGGCACCCTCGTCTCCACCAAGCCGCTGCCGTCGTCGTCGTACTTCTTCAGCATCGACGCCGGACCGGCGGGCGAGCTGTGGGGCTTCCTCGTCGTCGCCGCGCTCGTCGGCGTCGCGTATTGGTTCGTGCTCGGGCGCACCCGGTTCGGCTTCGACCTGCGCACCGTCGGCCAGTCGGAGAGCGCGGCCGCCGCGAGCGGCGTGTCGGTGAAGAAGATGATCGCCACCAGCATGATCATCTCCGGAGCGGTGGCCGGCCTGGTCGGCATGCCGACCCTGCTCAACGACAGCCACCAGTTCAGCAATGACTTCCCCGTGGGCATCGGCTTCACCGGCATCGCCATCGCGCTGCTCGGCCGCAACCACCCGATCGGCATCGCGCTCGGCGCCCTCCTGTGGGGCTTCCTGGAGCGCACCACCAACCACCTCGAGTTCCAGGGCTACGACAAGGAGATCCTCGGCGTCATCCAGGGCGTCATCGTCCTGTGCGTCGTGATCGCCTACGAGGTCGTGCGCCGCTACGGCCTGAAGCGCCAGCAGCAGCGGGTGGGCGCCGAACTCGCCGCCCAGGCAGCCGCTCCCATGAAGAAGCAGGAGGTGGCGTGATGACTGCCACGATGACCGACGCGCCGCCGCCCGCGGCGCCCAAGGCGGCGGGCGCACGCCGGCGCTCGGGCCGCCCGCTCGGCCAGACCCTCATGATCGTGGCGGGCGCCCTGCTGCTCGTGGCCGCGGTCCGCGTGATCACCGGGTCGAACCAGCTCGACTCCGCCGGCCAGGTGAGCGCCGCGCTCAGCCTCGCCGTGCCGATCGGCCTCGCGGGCCTCGCGGGTCTGTGGTCGGAGCGGTCCGGCGTGGTCAACATCGGCCTCGAAGGCATGATGATCCTCGGCACCTTCGGCGCCGGATGGATCGGCTGGCAGTCCAGCCCCTGGCTCGGCCTGCTGTGCGGCATCGCCTTCGGCGTCCTCGGCGGCCTGGTGCACGCGGTGGCGACCGTCACCTTCGGCGTCGACCACATCGTCTCCGGCGTCGCCGTCAACCTGCTCGCGCTCGGCGCCACGCAGTACCTCGCCAAGCTGTTCTTCGCAGGCGGCAAGGCGGCCGACGCGGGCGGCAACCCGAAGCAGTCGCCGCCCGCCGACGCGCTGCCGAACGTCACCGTGCCCGGCCTCTCCGACGGCCTCGCCTCGGTCGAGCACCACCACTGGTTCCTCGTCTCCGACGTCGCGGGCATCCTCGGCGGCCTGGTCACCGACCTGTCCGTGGTCACGCTCCTCGCCGTGCTGCTGTTCGCAGGCAGCCAGTGGGTCCTGTGGCGCACCCCGTTCGGCCTGCGGCTGCGCTCCTGCGGCGAGAACCCGGTCGCCGCGGAGTCGCTCGGCGTCAACGTCTACACGTACAAATACGCGGCCGTGGCGATCTCCGGCGGCCTCGCCGGACTCGGCGGCGCGTTCCTCGCGCTGGTCACCTCGCACACCTACCTCGAAGGCCAGACCGGCGGCCGCGGCTACATCGGCCTCGCGGCGATGATCTTCGGCAACTGGCGGCCGGGCGGCCTGGCGATGGGCGCGAGCCTGTTCGGCTACTCCGACGCGCTCCAGCTCCGCAACGGCGGCGTCACCGTGCACGCCCTGCTGCTCCTGCTGGTCGTGCTGCTCGCCGCGCTGGCCGGCTGGAAGCTGTACCGCAAGGCGGTGTGGCAGGGCGCGCTCAGCGCCGTCGCGGCCGCCCTGATCCTCGTCTGGTACCTGCTCACCGACGAGGTCCCCGGCGACTTCGTCGGCGCCACCCCCTACGTCGTCACCCTGCTGGTGCTGTCGCTGTCGGCGCAGCGCCTGCGGATGCCGAAGGCGGACGGCCTGCGCTACCGCAAGGGCCAGGGCAAGTGACGGCGGCCGAGGCCGCCGGGGCCGACTGGGAGGTGCTGCGCGCCCAGGCGCGCGAGGCCATGTCCCACGCCTACGCCCCCTACTCCGGCTACCCGGTCGGCGCCGCGGCCCTGGTCGACGACGGCCGCGTCGTCACCGGCTGCAACGTCGAGAACGCCTCCTACGGACTCGGCCTGTGCGCCGAGTGCGGACTGGTCTCCCAGTTGCAGCGCACCGGAGGCGGCCGCCTGACGCACTTCACCTGCGTCGACGGCCGCGGCGAGCCCCTCGTCCCGTGCGGCCGCTGCCGTCAGCTCCTGTTCGAGTTCGGCGGGCCGGAGCTGCTCCTGGAGACCCCCGAGGGCGTGCTGCCGCTGTCCCGGATGCTCCCGCAGGCCTTCGGCCCGGACCACCTCGCCTCGTAACCCTGCGGCGGCGCCAACCCCTGCGGCGGCGCCATACAGCGCCTCCCCGCCCGGGGTGCGCGCCCCTCCGCCCCTTCAGCCCCTCCGGCCTCACGGCCCGGAGGGGCTGCGCACCCCGCACCCACCCTTCGCACCTGGAAGGCCCCCCTCATGGCCATGGACGCCGTCTCCGTCATCCGCACCAAGCGGGACCGCGGCGAACTCAGCGACGAGCAGATCGACTGGGTCGTCGACGCCTACACCCGCGGGGAGGTGGCCGACGAGCAGATGTCCGCGCTCGCGATGGCCGTCCTGCTCAACGGCATGGACCGGCGCGAGATCGCCCGCTGGACCGCCGCGATGATCGCCTCCGGCGAGCGCATGGACTTCTCCGCGCTCTCCCGCCCCACGGCCGACAAGCACTCCACCGGCGGCGTCGGCGACAAGATCACCCTGCCGCTGGCGCCGCTCGTCGCCGCCTGCGGCGCGGCCGTCCCGCAGCTCTCCGGCCGCGGCCTCGGCCACACCGGCGGCACCCTGGACAAGCTGGAGTCGATCCCCGGCTGGCGCGCGCTGCTGTCCAACGAGGAGATGCTGCGCGTCCTGGACGAGGTCGGCGCGGTGATCTGCGCGGCGGGCGACGGCCTGGCCCCGGCCGACAAGAAGCTCTACGCCCTGCGCGACGTGACCGGCACGGTCGAGGCGATCCCGCTGATCGCCTCCTCCATCATGTCCAAGAAGATCGCCGAGGGCACCGGCTCGCTGGTGCTGGACGTGAAGGTCGGCGCCGGCGCCTTCATGAAGACCCTGGACGACGCACGCGAGCTGGCCCGGACGATGGTCGGCCTGGGCACGGACCACGGCGTCCGGACGGTCGCGCTGCTGACCGACATGTCGACTCCTCTGGGTCTGACGGCGGGCAACGCGCTGGAGGTCCGCGAGTCTGTGGAGGTCCTGGCCGGCGGCGGCCCGGCCGACGTCGTGGAGCTGACCCTCGCCCTGGCGCGGGAGATGCTGGACGCGGCCGGACTGAAGGACGCCGACCCCGCCAAGGCCCTGGCCGACGGCTCGGCGATGGACGCGTGGCGGCGGATGATCGCCGCCCAGGGCGGCGACCCCGACGCGCCGCTGCCCACGTCACGGGAGCAGCACGTGGTCACGGCCCCGTCCTCGGGCGTCCTCACCCGCCTGGACGCCTACGGCGTCGGCGTCGCCGCCTGGCGCCTCGGCGCGGGCCGCGCTCGCAAGGAGGACCCGGTGCAGGCGGCGGCGGGCGTCGAGCTGCACGCCAAGCCCGGCGACACGGTGACGCAGGGCCAGCCCTTGCTGACCCTGCACACCGACACCCCCGACCGCTTCGCCTACGCGCTCCAGGCGGTCGACGGCGCCTACGACGTCGCCCCCGCCGGCACCCCCTTCACCCCGTCCCCGGTGATCCTGGAACGCATCGCCTGACCTGCGACCTCTCCTTTCGAGTGAACGGGACCGGCGCCCTGGCGCCGGTCCCGTTCGGCATGCTGCACTGCGTGACGCACCGAGAGGAGAAACCGCCATGGGCGCACTCACCGTCAGCCAGGACCCCGAGCAGAGCTGGGACGACCTCGTCCGGTTCTGGGAGGAGACGGACTGGCCGGAGGGCAGCAAGGCGGAGATCGTCGAAGGGGTCGTCACCGTGCAGCCGCCGCGGTCCGCAGAGCACGACGACACCGCTGAGCTGATGCAGCAGCGCCTGTACGGCGCGCTTCCGCCCGGGTGCGACTGGGGCGTCTACCAGACGCTCGGGCTGATGTGCCCCCAGAGCGGGGGCTTGTTCGTCCCCGACCTCTGCGTGGTGCCGAGGACGGCCCTGCGCCGAGGAACACGGGTGCACGCCGGTGAGGCGGAACTCGTCGTCGAGGTCACCTCGCCGAGCAACGCCCACCATGACCGCATCAAGAAGGCCCACGGGTACGCCGTGGCGGGCGCGCCGCTGTATCTCCTCCTGGACTCCTGGCAGTCGGGCCGGCCGACGGCGACGCTGTACGGCGAGCCGCAGAACGGCACGTACCGTGTCCTCGCCTCGGTCGAGTACGGCGAGCAGATCAAGCTGCCCGAGCCGTTCAGGCTGGTCCTCGACACGGGCGTCTTCCCCGTCAGGTGACGTCTGGCCCGGTCGTCGCGCTTCGCGCGGCTGGGGGCCGCGGCGGGGGGTCGGCGGCGTTTCGATGAGTTCGTGCTCGGCGGCCGGTCTACCGGATGTGGACGCCAAGACACCCGCCGTGCTCGTGTTGTCGGGTCCCGTCTCCCGGGGCGAGATCGCGTCGCTGTGCGCCGAGGTCCGCGCGCTTGTGCGGGACAGCGGCGCCCGCGTCGTCGTGTGCGACGTCGGCGGGATGGGGCCGCCGGGCCTCGGGGCCGTCGACCTGCTGGCGCGGCTTCAGCTCGCCGCCCGCCGGGCCGGGGGGCGGGTCAGGCTGCGCGCGGCCAGTCCGGCGTTACGCGCCCTGCTCGACATGGTCGGCCTGGTAGGTCCGGCCGGGCTCGCCTTCGAGACGGAGGGGGAGCCCGAACAGGGGGAACAGGCGCTGAGCGTCGAGGAAGCAGTGGAACCCGGTGATCCGGCCGCCTGACATCTCCAGCACCTGCACCGCCCACGGGGTGAAGCCGCCCCCGTCCGGATCCGGCCGGTAGTGGGCGAAGCCCGGCAGGCCGTTGGCCCGCACCGGCAGCAGGCGCGAGCCCGCGCACCCGGCGCCCAGCGTCGTCATGAACCCGGTGATGTCCGCCGGACCCGTCAGCCACAGGTCGAACGGCGGCATCGTCATCACCGCGTCCTCGTGCAGCAGCGCGGTCAGCGCCGTCATGTCGTACCCCTCGAACGCCGTCACATAGCGCTCCAGGAGCTTTCTCTGCTCGTCGTCCAGCGGGTCGGACACGTCCGCCTGGTCGGCCTCCGCCGCGGCCCGCTCCGCGAGGGTGGCGCGCGCCCGCTGCAAGGCGCTGTTGACCGAGGCCACGGTCGTGCCGAGCAGCACGGCGACCTCGCTGGCCCGCCAGGCCAGCACCTCGCGCAGGATCAGCACCGCCCGCTGCTTGGGCGGCAGCCGCTGGAGCGCGGCCATGAAGGCGAGCCGCACCGACTCCTTGGCGACCGCCGCCTCCGCCGGGTCCTGCACGCAGGGCAGCACCCGCCCGTCCGGCACGGGCTCCAGCCAGGTGCTGTCCGGGCGGGTCGACAGCGCCGCGCCGGCCAGCGGCGCCGACTCCGTCAGATCCATCGGCCTCGCCCGCCTGCCGCCCGCCGCCAGCATGTCCAGGCAGACGTTCGTCGCGATCCGGTACAGCCAGGACCGCAGGCTGGAGCGGCCCTCGAAGGCGCCGTGCCCGCGCCAGGCGCGCACCAGCGTGTCCTGCACCGCGTCCTCCGCCTCGAAGGACGAGCCGAGCATGCGGTAGCAGTAGCCTGTCAGCTCGGTCCGGTACTCCTCCAGCTCCGCGCCGAGGTCCGTCGCCGTCGCCGTCGCCGTGCCGTCGCCCATCGTCGTCCACCCGCCCCTGCCGTTCCCGGCCGGGACGCCTCGTCGCGCCCGGCACTTCGGAAGCTATCGCAGCCCACTGACAACGGCCCCCGGAGCGGACGAGACAGCAGGTCAAAGGGGGTGCGGGGCCCGCGCGGTCAGGCGGTGGCGGGCGCCCGGCGGGCGGCGCGCGAGCCCAGCAGCGTGATCGCCGCGACGCCGAGGACCGCCACCAGGCCGACGCCGACCGTGCCGGACCACCCCTGGGCGCGGAAGGCGAGGGCGCCCACCGTGCTGCCCGCGCTGGAGCCGATGTAGTACGCGGACTGGTAGAGGCCGGACGCCTGGGCGCGCCCGTGCGCCGCCGTCTTGCCGACCGCCGAGGAGGCGACCGTGTGCCCGGCGAAGAAGCCCGCGGTGATCAGCACCAGACCCCCCACCACCAGCGGCATCGAGGCCGCCAGCGACAGCAGCAGTCCGGCCGCCGTGGTGGCGCCCGCCAGGTACAGGGCGCCCCGGCGGCCCAGCCGGCCCACCAGCCGGCCCGCCGTCGACGCCGATGCCGTGCCCACCAGGTAGACCAGGAAGATCGAGCCGATGAGGCCCTGCGGAAGGGAGAAGGGCGGCTCGGTCAGGCGGTAGCCGATCACCGTGTAGACGCCGCCGAACACCGTCATGAACAGCGCGCCGATCGCGTACAGGCGGCGCAGCAGCGGGTTCGCCAGGTGGTCGCGGACCGCGCCCGCCAGCACGCGCGGGCGCAGCGAGCCCGCCCGGAAGTGCCGGGGCGCGGGCAGCAGCAGCCGGAAGGCCGCCGCGCAGAGCACCGCGAGCAGCCCGATCGCCCCGACGGCGACCCGCCAGCCCCACTCCTGGGCGACCCAGCCGGTGATGATCCGGCCGCTCATGCCGCCCACGCTGTTGCCGGCGACGAACAGGCCGATCGCGGTCACCAGCGCCTTCGGGCGGACCTCCTCCGCCAGATACGCCTGCGCGGAGGCCGGCAGCCCGGCCAGCGCGGCACCCTGGAGCGCGCGCAGCGCCACCAGCGCGCCCAGCGACGGCGCGAAGGGCGCCAGCAGACCGACGGTCACCGCGACCGCCAGCGACGCCGTCATGACCGTACGGCGGCCGAAGCGCTCCGACAGCGCGCTCATCGGCAGCACGAACAGGGCGAGGCCCCCGGTCGCCGCCGCCACCGTCCAGCTCGCCTCGCTGGCCGGCGCCCCGAACTCCCCGGAGATCAGCGGCAGCAGCGCCTGCGTCGAGTACAGCAGCGCGAACGTCGCCACCCCGGCGAGGAAGAGGGCGAAACTCATCCGGCGGTAGCCGGGGCCGCCCGGCGTCATCCGGGAGTCGGCGGCGTCGGCGGAGGCGGCCGCGGAGACGGCTCCAGAGAAGGAGGCGGAGGAGGCGGGGGCCGGGGAGGAGGCGGGGGCCGGGGAGGAGGCGGGGGCCGGGGAGGAGGCGTCGGACGAGGAGGCGTCGGCGGTGCGGGCCGCGGGGGCGGCGCCCGCGACGGCGGACGCCCCGGTGGCGGCGGGGTCGGCGGCAGACATGCGTCGACCGTAGGAAGGCGGACGCTGATCCGTCCAATGCAGGGAATCGGGATAATCGTTCCCATGGCGCATCAGCACAGCTCACAGGCAAAGCGTCCCGCCTCTGGCGGCGCCCAAGGCGTCGAACGCGGCAGCGAGGAGGTCGCGCGGCTGCTCGCGCCGCGCCTCGCGCACTTCGCCGGCGTCGCCCGCACGGAGCACGTCACCCGGGCCGCGCAGGAGATGGGCGTCCCGCAGTCGACGCTCTCCCGCGCCCTGGTCCGCCTGGAGCAGGACCTCGGCGTCGCCCTGTTCGCCCGCCGCGGCCGGACCGTCTCCCTCACCCCCGCCGGACGCACCTTCCTCGGCGCCGTGGAACGCGCCCTGGCCGACGTCGAGCGCGCCGCCGAGCAGGTGCGCGCCGACGCCGATCCGGCCGCCGGCAAGGTCGCCTTCGGCTTCCTGCACACCATGGGCGCCGAGACCGTGCCCGCGCTGATCCACGCCTTCCGCGCCGACCATCCCCGGGTCCGCTTCAGCCTCGTGCAGAACTACGCCGAGGCGATGCTGGAGCGGCTGCGCGCGGGCGAGCTGGACCTGTGCCTGACGTCTCCGGTGCCGGACGCCCCCGACCTCGTCGCCCGCCGTCTCGACGAGCAGAAGCTGCGCCTGGTCGTGCCCGCCGACCACCGGCTCGCCGGGCGCCGCCGGATCCGCCTCGCGGAGACCGCCGAGGAGGCGTTCGTGACCCTGGAGCCCGGCTACGGGCTGCGCCGCATCACCGACGACCTGTGCCGCGAGGCGGGCTTCGTCCCGCGCGTCGCCTTCGAGGGGGAGGAGACCGAGACGCTGCGGGGCCTGGTGGCCGCGGGGCTGGGCGTGGCCCTGCTGCCGCCGCCCGCCGTGCCCCGCCCGGGAGTCGTCGAGCTGACGGTCACCGCCCCGCGCGCGGTGCGCGAGATCGGCGTGGCCTGGCTGGCGGGCCACCCGGACACGCCCCCGGTGGCGGCCTTCAAGGAGTTCCTGCTCTCCCGGAGGGGCAGGCTGCTGGCCTGAACCGTCGCCGCCGCGCGCCGCTCACCCGAGGCCGCCGTCGGCGGACCGGGCGCCGACGGCGTCCAACGCGGCCCACGCGGCGTCGTCGAGCTGGATCGATCCCACGGCGACGTTCTCCTCCAGGTGGCCGGGGTGCGTGGTGCCCGGGATGAGCAGCGTGTTCGGCGTGTGGTGGAGCAGCCACGCGAGGCCGACCTGCGAGGGAGTGCGGCCGAGGGAGCGCGCGGCGGCGACGACGGCCGGATCGTCGATCACCTTCGGGCTGCCGGGGAAGAGGCCGCCGAGCGGGAAGAACGGCGTCCAGGCGATCCGCTCGTCGACGCAGAGCCGCAGCATCTCCTCGTCTCCGCGCGACAGCACGCTGTAGGAGTTCTGGACGCAGACGATCCCGGCGCGAAGGGCCCGGCGCAGTCCGTCGAGCGTGACGCCGCTCAGACCGATCCCGCCGATCTTGCCCTCGTCCCGCAGCGCGGACATCGTCGCGAGCTGGTCGTCGAGGTCCACCGCCTGGTCGCCTTCGGCGCGCAGGCCCGGTCCGGCGTCCAGGCGGCGCAGGTTCACCACCGGGATCTGGTCGAGGCCGAGGGCGGCGAGGTTGTCCTCGACGCTCGCCCGCAGTTCCTCCGGTCGCTGAGCGGGACGCAGGCCGATGGCGCCGCCTGGATCGGCGTCGGCGCCGACCTTGCTGACGATCACGACGCCGTCCTCCGGGCGGAACGCCTCGCGAAGCAGTCCGTTGACGAAGCCGTCGCCGTAGAACTGGGCGGTGTCGACGTGGTCGACGCCGAGCGCTACCGCGTGCCGCAGAAGGGCGATCGCGGCCTGGCGGTCGCCGTGCAGGCGCTCCAACTGCATCGCGCCGTATCCGATGCGGGAGACCGTCCGGCCGCCGATCGTCCCGGCCCCTCCGGCGCGTGGGGCGCCGGTGGCCGTGAGCGAGGAGGAGGGAGTGCCGGCAGTGGTCATGGGAAACTCCGTTCTCATGAAATGCTCAGTGAAGCGGAGGATCCTCCGCTTCACTGACTGTAACACTATTACCGGAGGGTCCTCCGTTATGAGTTCCGCCGACCCGACGTCCCCCGGACCCGGCCCCGGGAAGAAGCCGCGCGTCCCTCGCGCCGACGCACTGCGCAACCGCGACCGGCTCGTCCAGGCCGCCCGTACCGCGTTCGCCGCCTCGGACGCCGCCGTTTCGCTGGAGGCCGTCGCTCGCGAGGCAGGCGTCGGCATCGGCACGCTGTACCGCCACTTCCCGACGCGCGAGGCGTTGGTGGAGGTCGTCTACGCCGCCGAACTCGACGACGTCACCGGCAGCGCCCCCGCCCTGCTCGACGAGCTGGCGCCGGACGCCGCGCTGCGCGCCTGGATCCAGCGCTACGCCGCGTTCGTCGCGACGAAGCGCGGCATGGCCGACACCCTCCGCGCCGGCTGGGCCTCGGGACGGATCGCCCCGCCCACCACCCGCGCACGCGTCACCGACGCCATCGCCACGATCCTCGCCCGCGGCGCCGAAGCCGGTTCGCTCCGCGCCGACGTCGAACCGGAGGACGTCACCGTGATGCTCCTCGGGATCTTCCTCGCCGACACCGCCGACGACGCCTCCTCCGAGAGGACCGGACGACTGATCGACCTCGTCATGGACGCCTTGCGACCGAAGCCGATTGGCTGACCCCCTTTCAGGGAGTCAGGCGCCGTCCGGCTGGCTCACCGTGCCGAACTCCGGTTCGCCAGGGCCGGGCGGCGGCTACCGCTGGCGCAGCGACCGGCCGAATCCGGCCGCCAGCGGCATCCGCAGGCCCAGCGGCGGCGGGGCGGCCAGCGCGTCCTGGACCGGCCGGGAGAGCGGCCGTCCGAACAGCGTGCCCACGACGAAGTCGGCGACCAGGGAGCTGACTTCGTCCCGGTACTGGCGCAGTCCGTGCCGGTCGGCGTGCACCTCGAACCGGCACACGTCCCGGTTCGCCTTCTTCGCCCGCGCCGCGTACCGGAAGGACAGCTCGGGGTCGGTCCGCTCGTCGTTCGTGCCGTGCACGATCAGCACCTTGCGCCCGACGAGCTGCTTCACCGGCTCGGGGGAGGCGGCGACGTCGTCCTCGGGCAGCCAGGGGGCGATGGCCGCGACCGAGCCGACGGCGTCGTGGCCGCCCGCCCGCAGCGCCGCCCGGCCGCCCATGTCGAGCCCGGCCAGGCACACCGGCACGTCCCCGTAGCGCCGTACGGCCTCGTCGGCCGCCCAGGCGGCGTCGTGCGCGAGGTGCGCCTCGCCGCCGTTCCAGCCGCGGTAGCGGTAGCGGACCACGTGGACGGCCAAGCCCTCGTCGCGTGCGGCGCGGACCAGTCGGCGGCCGAGCGCGCGCAGCGCGGCGGCGGCCGGTCCCGGGGAGGGTCTGCGGGCGGAGACCTCCTGGCCGCCCGGGAGCAGCAGCACCGCTCCGCTCACCGTGGCCGGCTGCGGGCCGATCGTCCTTCCCAGCCGGGCCGTGCGAGTCGGCGTCGTCGCTTGCTGTGCCATGGCAGAACAGTGTCAGAAGCGCCGACGTACGCCACCCGTCCGTGCGGTCACCGTTGCGTATCGACCGGATTCGCACCCTCCTGGCACGCGTCAGGCGGCCGCCGTCCCCTGCGGCGCCCTCTCCTGCGCCGCCGTCCCCTGCGGCGCCGATCCTCCCGCGCCGAGCTTCCCCGGGGCGGCTGCGCTGACCGCGCGTCATGTCCGCGGCCGACAGGGGCCGTCCGCCGACGTCCCGGACCGGAAGCGGCGTCCTGAGCCGCCGGAATTCGAGCGTCTTGTCGACGCATTCGGTTGCACGCTCGACGATCGGCGGATCTCCCGTCAATGCGATGAAAGCGAAGTTCCCACCTTTCAGTGAACGGCTGGCGATGATCAATGACGTGCGCGGGCCCGGACGGACGGCGCGCCGCCTTCCGTGTGGCCGTTTTCCCCGGCGGCTCCCACCAGCGGTTCTGTACCGCAGCGGAGGCGAACGAGGGGCGGCAGAACGGGAACTCGACGCCTAGCGGCTTCACCGTCCGCCTGCATTTCGGTGTTTGCGCCCCGCGCTGTGAAATGTCTACGGTCGTGGACCGCTTGGTCCCCCGTTTTCCACTCAAGGACGCACTTTGATGAAGCAGTCTGCCGCCAAGACCCTCGGAGTCGCCGCCCTCGGCACCGCTTTCGCCGCCGCGGGCGCGGGTGCCGCGAACGCCGCACCGGCCCTCCCCGACGCCGGCCACGCGCTCAACGCCGTCGGCCAGGAACTCCCGGCGCAGAACGTCACCAAGTCGCTGCCCGGAGCCGGTCAGGCGCTGAACCAGGCCAGGCCCGCTGTTCAGACGGGTCTGGCCGCCGCCCAGCCGATGGCGCAGAGCATGCTGACGCACGGTCCGACCAAGCCGGTCTCCGGCCTGCTCGGCGGTCTGCCCGTGCAGAGCCTGCCCACCCACGGCCTGCCCCTGAACGGCCTCCCCCTGGGCTGAGCGCCGCCACGGCGCCCAGGACGCTGGGCTGAGCCCCGCCAGGGCGCTCAAGGCATCGGGCTGAGCCCTGCCATTGCGCCCAGCCACCGCCGGAGCGTGCCCCTGCTCGAGGACATGCGGTCAGGGCGCGTTCCGGCGTCGTCTCGCCCCGGTGCTCCCCCCCCCCCGGAACCGGCTACCACGCCGAGGGCGCGGCCCGCTCCTCGGAGGGCAGCAGTATCCACAGCGCCAGGTACAGCAGGAACTGCGGTCCGGGCAGCAGGCACGACAGCAGGAAGATCACCCGCATCGTCGTGGCGGAGACGCCGAAACGCCGGGCCAAGGCAGCGCAGACTCCGGCGATCACACGGCCGTGGGCAGGGCGGACAAGGGCGGTCATCGTGACGCCTTTCATGAGCCGTCGGTGCGGGGCCTCCTGGGCGGCGCCCCATCTGACCTCCACATTACGGAGACGAAGGCGGCAGCGCGTCGCCCCATGGAGTGATCCCGACCCTGGGAATCGTCGGGGTGCGACCCTGAACCGCACTCTCCTCGCGAACTGCCCGTGAGGCCCGTCGCCCCTTCCTGCGGCGCAGAGCGGCCCGCGCCGCCGGGACCACCGCGAGGTGCGCCAGCACCACCCCCGCGGTGTTCAGCAGCAGCGTGTCGACGTCCACGACGCGGCCGGGCACCCCGGTCTGCAACAGGGCGACGCCCACTGAGATCAGGGCGCCCGCCGACGCCGTGCGGGCCAGGGACGCCACCGGGGACGTCAGCAGCCTGCCGTGCGCCATCGGCAGCAGCACGCCCAGCGGGGCCAGCAGGCCCAGCCCCTCGCCGATGCGCCGGACCGCCTCGGGCCAGCCGAGCGCCAGGTCGGCGCGGACGGTGGCGCCGGGGCGCAGATTGGCCGGCATCACCCAGGGGACGTCCAGGGGACGCAGCATCAGCCAGGCGACGAGCCCGAGGTGGGCGACGAGGAGGAGAGCCCCCGCCGCGCGGATGCGGATCGCGGCGCTGCCGCCGGAGCCTTGACGCTGCACGCCCACCAAGACGTGCCACCCGGCATGATCGGTTCCCCTTCCCACGGGAGCGGGGGCGGCCCGGTTCCGCGGGCGGAGGGTTGGCCGAGCCGACCGTCCCTTTCCCGAGCCGACCGTCCTATCCCATGGGAGCGGAGGCGAGCCGGGGAGATGCCCGGTCTCCCGCCCGGGACCGAGCCCCCGCACCGGCCGCCCGAAGGCCGCACCCGCTCAGCCGCAGCCCCTGCTCGGCCGCCGCCCCCGCTCAGACGGCGTCCGTGCTCAGCCGGAGCGCCTGCTCAGACGGCGTCCGTGCTCAGCCGCAGCGCCTGCTCAGCCGCAGCGGCTTGCTCAGACGGCGTCCGTACTCGGTCGGCGTCCTTGCTCGGCCGCAGCCTCCCCGCTCGGCCGCAGTGTTTGCTCAGACGGCGTCCGTGCGCAGTCGCCGCCCCCGCTTAGACGGCGTCCGTACTCAGCCATAGCGCCTGCTCAGCAGCAGCGGCCTGCTCAGACGGCGTTCGTTCGCAGCCGCAGCCGCAGCCCCTACCCAGCCCGAGCTTCCGCTCAGCCCCAGCTCCCGCTCAGCCCCAGCCCCCGCTAAGCCGCAGCGGCCCGCTCAGCCAGCGTCCCCGCGCAGCCGCAGCCCCGCTCAACCCGCCCCCGCCGCCACCTCCGTCGACTGCGGCGGTGTCGTCGCGGGTCGGGAGCGCAGGGCGTCGGTGCACGCGTAGCGGCGCGGCCGGGCGGCGCCGGGGCCGCCGAGGACCACCGAGCCGTCGCCCTGGGCGGCGGTCGAGTCGGACAGCGTGCAGACGATCTGCGCCAGGGCGTACGCGGCCAGGTCCGCCGGGTCGACGCTCAGCCGCAGCGTGTCCTCCGGGTCCTTGGCGCCCGGCCCGGCCGCCGTCACACCGGCCGGCACGTGCGTGGCGTACCCGGCCGCCCTCTCGCCGGCCGACGGCGCCGTGGCGAGCTGCTCCAGCAGTCCCCGCGCCACGATCACGCGCCGCCGCGCGTCCGCCGTGCCCTCCGGGACCCGCACCACGCGGTCGACGGTCACCAGCGAGGCGCCGCACAGCAGGAACACCTGCACCGGCACCCCGCCGGCGGTCTGCGCGGCCGGGTCCGGCTGGGACAGCGAGCAGGGGGCCCGCGACGGCGCGGCGCCGAAGTCGGTGGGCACCTGCGTGGGCCGGATCCCGCACCCGGCGAGCAGCGGCGCGAGCAGCAGGGCGAGCAGTGCCAGCGACGGCAACGAGCGCGCGGCGGACGCGGTGCGCCCGCCTGTGCCGCGGTCCCTCATCGCACGCCCCCCCTCGAGCCGCCGTCCCCGTCCCCGTCCCGCACTTCACCGTCCCCGTTCCGTACTCCGCCGCCGTCCCCGTCCCGCACCCCGCCGCCGTCCCGCACCCCGCCGCCGTCCCGCACCCCGCCGCCGTCCCGCACCGCGCCGCCGCTTCCGCCACCGTCGTCGGCGTCCGCCTCCTCGGTGAGCGCGGAGGCGTCCCGCGGCAGTCGCAGCGTGAACACCGCGCCGCCGTCGGGTGAGTTGGCCGCGGTGATGTCTCCGCCGTGGATGTGGGCGTTGTTCAGGGCGATGGACAGGCCCAGCCCGCTGCCCTCGGAGCGGGGCCGGGATGCGCTCGCCTTGTAGAACCGGTCGAACACGTGCGGCAGCACCTCCTGCGGGATGCCGGGCCCGTGATCGCGGACCTCGATGACCAGGTCCGCCGCCTCCCCCGTGTCGCCCTCCTGGGCTGCCTCGCCGCCGGACGTGCGCACCGACACCCGCACCGACACCCGCACCGGCGAGCCGCCGTGCTTGAGCGCGTTGCCGATCAGGTTGGCGAGGATGACGTCCAGCCGCCGCGGGTCCAGCCGGGCGTGGATGCCGCGCTCGGCGTCCAGCTCCACCGCGTCCAGCCACGCGCGGGCGTCCACGCAGGCCGTGATCTGGTCGGCGACGTCTACGTCGTCCAGCACCAGCCGGGCGGTGCCCGCGTCGAAGCGGGTGACCTCCATCAGGTTCTCGACCAGGTCGTTCAGCCGCCGGGTCTCGCTGACCACGAGCCGCACCGCCGGTTCGATCATCGGGTCCATGCCGCCCCCCTCGGACTCCAGCTCCTCCTCCAGCACCTCCGTGACGGCGGTGATGGCGGTCAGCGGCGTCCGCAGCTCATGGCTCATGTCCGCGACGAACCGGCGGGAGGACTCGTCGCGGGCGGCCATGTCGGCGACCCGCTTCTCCAGCGCCTCGGCCGCGTTGTTGAACGTACGGGCCAGATCGGCCAGTTCGTCGGTGCCGGACACCTGGAGCCGGGTGTCGAGCCTGCCCTCGCCGAGCCGCCGCGCGGCGACGCCCAGCCGGTGCACCGGCTTCAGCACGGTCGTCGCGGCGGCCTGCGCCAGCAGCGCGGCGCCGACCAGCGCCAGCGCGGTCGCGATCCCCAGCGACCAGGCCAGCGAGTCGAGGTCCTTGGCCTCCGGCTCCAGCGACTTGAGCATGTATCCGGTCGGACCGCCGCCGATCACCCGCGTCCCGGCCACCAGATACGGGGCGCCGTGCTCGGTCACCCGCTGCCAGTACAGGTGGTACGGCGCCGCGCTCCGGGAGGAGTCCGGCTGCCGCTTGTCCACGGCGGTGCGCAGCGCCAGGGGCACGTCGTGCAGCGAGAAGCCGCTCAGCCCCTCCGAATTGCCGTACGCCTCGCGGCCGTTGGCGTCCTGACCGACCAGCAGCACGCTGAACCGCTGGCTGCTGCCCGCCATCTGGTCCGCCGTGCGCTGCAACTGGTCCTGCGTCGGGTGCACCGGCAGGGCGCCCGCGCGGTTGCGCATCTCCTGCTGGAAGTCGCGCAGCACCGCGTCCTGGGCGCGGTTCAGCACCGCCTCGCGGTTGAGCCAGTAGGCGATGCCCGACGCGGACACGGCGGCGGTCAGCGCCACCAGCGCGAAGACGACGACGAGTCGCAGCCGCAGACTGGTGAACGGCAGTCGGAACAGCGCCCCCTTGCGCCCCGCGCCCCAGCCGCGGAGCCTCCCGTGCCGATCCGTCACTGAGGGGCGTCCAGCCGGTAGCCGACGCCGCGCACCGTGCGGATCAGCTTCGGGGACGACGGCACGTCCTCGACCTTGGCGCGCAGCCGCTGCACGCACGCGTCCACCAGACGCGAGTCGCCGAGGTAGTCGTGCTCCCACACCAGGCGCAGCAACTGCTGCCGGGACAGCGCCTGACCGGGGCGACGGCTCAGCTCCAGCAGCAGCCGCAACTCGGTGGGCGTGAGCTGGAGATCCTCGCCGTTCTTCGTCACCGTCATCGCCGACCGGTCGATGACGAGGCTGCCGAAGGCCGCCGCGTCGTTCGACTCCCGTTCGCCGCGCCGCAGCACCGCCCGGATCCGGGCGTCCAGCACCCGCCCCTGCACCGGCTTGACCACGTAGTCGTCGGCGCCGGACTCCAGGCCCACCACCACGTCGATGTCGTCGCTGCGCGCGGTCAGCAGGATGATCGGCAACTGGTCCGTGCGCCGGATCCGCCGGCACACCTCGAAACCGTCGATGCCGGGCAGCATCACGTCCAGCACGATCAGGTCCGGCCGCTGCTCGCGCAGCAGCTTGAGACCGTCCTCGCCACTGGCAGCGGTCGCCACCCGGTGCCCCTGGCGCGTCAGCGAGAGCTCCAGGGCGGTCCGGATGGCGTCGTCGTCCTCGATCAGCAACAGGGAAGGCACGGCCTCATTCTGGCTCATGCCGCAGCGGGTTTCGACACCCGGAGCGCTCCCGCGCCCCCGCCTCGGACGACGGCCGGCATGAGGAACCGCTGTGACAGGTCTGTGACGATCGGCGGACACCGCGATGAACTGCCCCCGGCATGATTTTCGGCACAGGCCAAGGAAACGCGTTGCACCCGGCAGGGCGAACGCCGGGACTCCACGACGGGGGGGCGCGAGATGAACACTCTGCACAGCACCGGCGCCGGCGCGGTGGCCACGCGCCTGCACGAAGTCCGGAACGCCGAGAAGTCCGGGGCCGAGGGTGGATCGGTCCGTGCGAGCGCGCTCGAACGGGGGAGCGCCCGCGGCGCCGCACGCCAGCACACCGCGTACATGACGGTGGTGGACGGGCGCCCGGGGGAGGCGCCCGGGGGGCGCGCGTACGGGGAGGGCTCGGGGGAGCGACGGTCCCTGTCGGAGGCGGAGTTCACCGCCTACGTGCAGGAGCGCCGGGCCTCCCTGTACGCGACCGCCTATCACCTCACCGGCGACCGCTTCGAGGCCGAGGACCTCTTGCAGAGCGCGCTGTTCTCGACCTACCGGGCGTGGGACCGGATCAGCGACAAGGCGGCCGTCGGCGGATACCTCCGCCGCACCATGACCAACCTGCACATCAGCGCCTGGCGGCGCCGCAAGCTCAACGAGTACCCGACCGAGGAACTGCCCGAGACGCCCGGCGACACGGACGCGATGCGCGGCACCGAGCTGCGCGCGGTCCTGTGGCAGGCGCTGACCCGGCTGCCCGAACTCCAGCGCACCATGCTGGTCCTGCGCTACTACGAGGGCCGCACGGACCCGGAGATCGCCGACGTCCTCGGCATCAGCGTCGGCACGGTGAAGTCCAGCATCTGGCGGTCCCTGCGCCGACTGCGGGACGACGAGGCGCTCAGCTTCGGCCGGGACCGGGAGGAGTCCTTCGGCGAACTCGTCGCCTGACGAGCCCGCCGGAGGTCGGGGCGCCCGGGGAGACCGGGAGCCCAGGGGGAGAGGGGGACTCGGGGAAGCCCGGGACGCCCAGGGGGATAGGAGGACACGGGGGATACGGGGGAATACGGGGGATACGGGGGACCGCTCGGGGGAGCGGTGACAGGGGGAAGCGGGGGAGCACCGAAAGAGAGCGGGACCGCAGGGGCCGGGGGCCCTGCGGTCCCGCTCTCTTTCTGCGGCGCCGTCGGCCGCGTTCGGCTGCCTTCGGCCGTGCTCGGCGGCGTTCGGCCGTGTGCGGCGGTTCTCGCCCGCGTTCAGCCGTACTCGTCTGACGTCGTCCGCGCGCCGTCACACGGCCGCGCGCGCCCCCGCCTGTCGGCCCACCGCCGCTGCCGCGAGCCGGCTCAGCGCCTCGTCTCGGTCGCACGCGTGCGCGCCCAGGGCGATTTGGCGGGCCACGATGGAGCGTTCGGCGCGCAGCAGCCGCCAGCCGCGGCGCAGCAGGAACGGCACCGACTTGCGGCCCTCGCGCAGATCCCGCTGGAAGCGCCGGCGGAAGGTGGTGACGGGCCCGCGGGTCAGGCACAACGCGTCCGCCAAGAGCCCGAGTTCGCGGCAGCGCTCGACGACCTCCGCGGCGAATATCCCCTCCGCGACGAACAGCGGGGTCCGGCCGATGTGCAGGGCGGCCTCGCCGGTGCGGGAGCTGCTCGCGAGGTCGTACACCGGGACGCCCGTGCTGCCGGTCGCGCACAGACTGCTGATCGCCTGTACGGCGACGTCCGCGTCCCAGGACTCCGGGCTGTCCCAGTCGATGTCCGAACTCCCCGCCACCAGCGGCAGCGTGGGATCGTCGCCCTCCTTGTAGAAGTCGTCGAGGCGCAGCACGGGCAGTCCGGAGCGGGCGGCCACGAGGGACTTGCCCGAGCCCGAGGGGCCGCAGAGCAGGACGACACGGGCGGGGGACGCGGAATGAAGGCTCACGGAACACCAGTTTGACGTATGGGGGCCCGGCTGCCGACCCCGCGGGTCCGCTTTGGAGGGTGGGCTGCGTCTCAACTACCCTGTGCGCTGTTCTCGTTACTCTCGGCACTCCCCGTACCAGAAGGCGGCACCCGACATGGCCCGACACGCGTCCCCGTCCCGCGACCGTTCCCGCCCGACCGTCCGGCGCGTCCTGGTCGCCGTCGCGACCGCCGGCGCCGCCCTGGGCGCCGGTGCGGCCACGGCCTCGGCGGACAGCGTCCCGGTGCTCGGCACGGCGCACCAGCTCGGCTCCCTGGGCAAGACCGACCCGCAGGCGGGCCTGAAGGCGCTGACCGGCTCGGTCGGCTACGCCACGGGCCCGGTCGCCGGTCTCAAGCCCAACCCCCTCGCGGGCACCGGCGTCGACCCGCTGGACAACGGCGTGGGCACCCAGCTCGCCGACTTCAAGCCGCTGACCTCGAAGACGCTCACCGGCCCGGTGGCACAGGCCCCGTCGGTCGGCGCCGTGCCGCTGGCGGGCGGGCTGCTCGGCGCGACGCGCTGACCGGTGGCACGCCGAGAGCCGCGCCGCCCCCGGACCGGGGAGGGCGCGGCTCTCGGCTCTCGGCCGGGGGACGGCTCAGTACGACGAGCCGGACGCGCCCAGCGAACCCGTCGGGTGCCAGACCGTCTTGGTCTCCAGGAAGGCCGTCATGCGCTCGGTCCCCGGGGCCGCCGCCCAGTCGTCCACAGGCTGGGGACGCAGCACGCGCTTGAGGTTGTCGGCCGCCGCGATCTCCAGGTCCTTCGCCGACTCCTCGTCCGCGCCCGCCAAGTCGATGGCGTTGACGTCCTGGTGCGCTGCCAGCGGCGCCGCGATCTCCGCGGTGCGCCCGGACAGGACGTTGACGACGCCGCCGGGCAGGTCGGAGGTGGCCAGCACCTCACCGAGGGAGAGCGCCGGGAGCGGCGCCCGCTCGCTCGCGACCACCACCGCGGTGTTGCCGGTCGCGATCACCGGGGCGATGACCGACACCAGGCCCAGGAACGACGACTCCTGCGGGGCCAGCACGGCCACCACGCCGGTCGGCTCGGGCGAGGAGAGGTTGAAGAACGGCCCCGCCACCGGGTTGCCGCCGCCCACGACCTGGGCGATCTTGTCGGTCCAGCCCGCGTACCAGACCCAGCGGTCGATCGCCGCGTCGACGACCGCGCCCGCCTTCGCCTTGGACAGCCCCTCGGCCTCGGCGACCTCGCGCGTGAACTGCTCGCGCCGGCCCTCCAGCATCTCGGCGATCCGGTAGAGGATCTGGCCGCGGTTGTACGCCGTCGCGCCCGACCACGCGCCGAACGCCTTGCGCGCGGCGACCACCGCGTCCCGGGCGTCCTTGCGCGAGGACTGCGGCGCGTTCGCCAGCCAGTCGCCCTTGGAGTCCGTCACCTCGTACACCCGGCCGCTCTCCGAACGCGGGAACTTCCCGCCGACGTACAGCTTGTAGGTCTTGAAGACGGACAGCCGCCGCTGCTCGGTCTTGTCGCTCTTGTCAGACATCGAGGTACGCCTCCAGGCCGTGGCGACCGCCCTCGCGGCCGAAGCCCGACTCCTTGTAGCCGCCGAACGGCGAGGTCGGATCGAACTTGTTGAACGTGTTGGACCAGATCACGCCCGCGCGCAGCTTGTTCGCCACCGCCAGGATGCGCGAGCCCTTCTCCGTCCAGATGCCCGCCGAGAGGCCGTACGCGGTGTTGTTGGCCTTGGCGACCGCCTCGTCCGGCGTGCGGAAGGTCAGCACCGACAGCACCGGGCCGAAGATCTCCTCTCGGGCGACCGTGTGCGCCTGGGTGACGTGCGTGAACAGCGTCGGAGCGAACCAGTAGCCGCTCGCGGGCAGTTCGCAGGCCGGGGACCAGCGCTCGGCGCCCTCCGCCTCGCCCCGCTCGGCCAGCGCGGTGATCCGGGCGAGCTGCTCGGCGGAGTTGATCGCCCCGATGTCGGTGTTCTTGTCCAGCGGGTCGCCCAGGCGCAGCGTGGACAGCCGCCGCTTGAGCGCGTCCAGCACCTCGTCGTGCACCGACTCCTGCACCAGCAGCCGCGAGCCCGCGCAGCAGACCTGGCCCTGGTTGAAGAAGATGCCGTTCACGATGCCCTCGACGGCCTGGTCGAGGGGCGCGTCGTCGAAGACGATGTTGGCGCCCTTGCCGCCCAGTTCGAGGGTGAGCTTCTTGCGCGTGCCCGCGACGGTCCGGGCGATCTCCTTGCCGACGGCCGTGGAGCCGGTGAACGCGACCTTGTTCACGTCCGGGTGCGCGACGAGCGCGGCGCCCGCGTCGCCGTAGCCCGGCAGGATGTTCACGACGCCCCGGGGCAGGCCCGCCTGGCGGCAGACGTCCGCGAAGAACAGCGCGGAGAGCGGGGTGGTCTCGGCGGGCTTGAGGACGACCGTGTTGCCCGTCGCCAGCGCCGGGGCGATCTTCCACGCCAGCATGAGCAGCGGGAAGTTCCACGGGATGACCTGGCCGGCCACGCCCAGCGGCCGGGGGTCCGCGCCGAAGCCCGCGTGGCCGAGCTTGTCCGCCCAGCCCGCGTAGTAGAAGAAGTGCGCCGCGACCAGGGGCAGGTCGGCGTCCCGCGTCTCCTTGATCGGCTTTCCGTTGTCCAGCGTCTCCAGGACCGCCAGTTCGCGGCTGCGCTCCTGGATGATCCGCGCGATGCGGAACAGGTACTTGGCGCGCTCCGCGCCGGGCAGCGCCGACCAGGACGCGAACGCCTTCCGCGCGGCCCGCACCGCCCGGTCCACGTCCGCCTCGCCCGCCTGCGCGATCTCCGAGAGCACCTCCTCGCTGCTGGGCGAGAGCGTCTTGAACACCTTGCCGTCGGCCGCCTCGGCGAACTCGCCGTCGATGAACAGGCCATAGGAGGGGGCGATGTCGACGACCGAGCGGGACTCGGGCGCCGGGGCGTACGCGAACGCGGCGGACGGCTTCTGCGGGTTCTTCTCGGTCATGGTGATCAGTCCACCGTCACGTAGTCGGGGCCGGAGTAGCGGCCGGTGGCCAGCTTCTGACGCTGCATCAGCAGATCGTTCAGCAGCGAGGAGGCGCCGAAGCGGAACCAGTGGCTGTCCAGCCAGTCCTCGCCCGCGGTCTCGTTGACCAGGACCAGGAACTTGATCGCGTCCTTGGAGGTGCGGATGCCGCCGGCCGGCTTCACGCCCACCTGGACGCCGGTCTGCGCGCGGAAGTCGCGCACCGCCTCCAGCATGAGGAGGGTGTTGGCGGGGGTCGCGTTGACGGCGACCTTGCCGGTGGAGGTCTTGATGAAGTCCGCCCCCGCGAGCATCCCGAGCCAGCTCGCGCGGCGGATGTTGTCGTACGTCGACAGCTCGCCGGTCTCGAAGATGACCTTCAGGCGGGCGGAGGTCCCGCACGCCTCCTTCACCGCGGCGATCTCCTCGCAGACCTTCAGGTACCGGCCCGCCAGGAACGCCCCGCGGTCGATGACCATGTCGATCTCGTCGGCGCCGGCGGCGACGGCCTCGCGCACGTCGGCCAGCTTGACGTCCAGGGACGCCCGCCCGGCCGGGAACGCGGTGGCGACCGAGGCCACCTTCACGCCGGAGCCCGCGACCGCCTCCTTGGCGACGGGCACCATGTCGGGATAGACGCAGACCGCGGCCGCGGCGGGGGTCTGGCGGTCGGTCGGGTCGGGGTGGACCGCCTTCGCGCCGAGCGCCCGGACCTTGCCCGGCGTGTCCGCGCCTTCCAGCGTCGTCAGGTCGACCATTGAGAGGGCGAGGTCGATGGCGTACGCCTTCGCGGTGGTCTTGATGGAACGGGTGCCGAGGGAGGCGGCGCGCGCCTCCAGGCCGACCGCGTCGACGCCGGGCAGCCCGTGCAGGAAACGGCGCAGCGTGCTGTCGGACCCGGTGACGTCGGCGAGCGCCTGTGCGGTGGGTGCAGTGGTGGGCATGGTCACCAGGCGAGCATATCTACGCGCGTAGCGAAAGTACAGCCCCGGCGGAAGGCCCGGGGGCGGTGGGGAGGGGCCCCTCGGGCGGCAGCCCTGGCGGCGCGCGGCCGCTCTCCGTCCGCGGCGCCGCGGACGGCCGCGGCTTGACGCCGTCGGGCAGAATCGGGGCCATGACGACGCCCGAGCACCAGCCCCCCGCGCCTCAGCCGCAGGATCCCGAGTTCAAGGACCGGATCCACCGGTCGAGCGGAGGCATCGTATGCGGAGTGCTGCTGCTCGCCGTCATCCTCTGGCTGGGCCTGGACGCCCTGTTCACCGGCGCCGGCCGCACGCCGTGGCTGGCGCTGGCCGGGATGATCCTCGTCGTGCCCCTCGTGATCGCCTTCACCCTCCGCCCCGCCGTCTACGTCAACGACGACCGGCTGCGCGTGCGCAACCCCTTCCGCGTGATCGTGCTGCCCTGGGGGCAGGTCGCCGCCCTGCGCTCCGGCTACTCGCACGAGGCGGTCACCGAGTCCGGGACCAGGTACCAGCTCTGGGCGCTGCCCGTGTCGCTGCGGGCGCGCAAGCGGGCGGCCCGGGAGGAGGCGCGGGCCGCCGCCACGGGCGAGGGCGGCCGCTCCGGCGCCCGCGGGCGCGGCGGCCTGCTCGGCGGGGGCGGCGGGCTCGGCGGGGGCGGCGGGCTCGGCGCCCGGGGCGTGACGGCGGGCGACGCCGGCGGCCCCCTGCGCGCGGCCTCCGACCAGGCGATGAACGACCTGCGCGCCCTGCACGAGTCCCGGCAGGACGCCGAGACCGCGCAGGGCGAGGTGAAGGTCCGCTGGGCCTACGAGATCGTGGGGCCTGCGGTGGCCGGCGCGGTGCTGCTGGCGATCCTCCTCGCGGTGGCGTGAGGGGGCGCCTGCGGCGGGCTTTTGGGCTGGGGGTGCCTCGGGGGTGTGAGCTGGGGCGCGGTGCCCCCGGGCTCCGGGGGTGTGAGCTGGGCGACTGCGGCGGGCGGATTGGGCGGTGTATCGAGCCTGTGGGCTGGGGCGCGGTGCTCTGGGCGTGTGGGGTGGGGCGCCGCTCCGGGGTGTGGGCTGGGGCGAGGTGCCCCGAGCCCTGGGCGTGTGAGCAGGGGCGAGGTGCCCCTAGTCCCGGGCGTGTGGGCTGGGGCGCCTGCTGCGGCCGGTTTGGGCTGGGGCGGTGCTCCGGGAGTGTGGACTGGGGCGGTGCACCGAGCCTGTGGGCTGGGGCGCACCGCTCCGGGCGTGTGGGTTGGGCGACCGCGGCGGGCCGACGTGGGCCAAGGCGGTGCTCCTGGGGTGTGGGCTGGGGCGCGGTGCCTCAAGCCCCGGGCGTGTGGGCTGGGGTGGGGCGGTGGCTCCGGGGGCGTGGGCTGGAGCGGTGCGCCGAGGGTGTGGGCTGGGGTGATGCTCCGAGGGTGAGGGCGGCTGTCGTCTGCCGCCCGTCGCCCGTCGCCCGTCGGTGCGGGTGGCTTCAGAGGCCCGCGGCCGTCGCCAAGTCCCGCTTCAGCGCTGCCAGCAGGGTCGCCGCCCGCTCCCGGGCCGCCGGGAGGTCCGCGTGGGTCGGGGCCGGGACCACGGCCTCCAGGTAGCACTTCAGCTTCGGCTCGGTGCCGGACGGGCGGACGATCACCCTGGCGCCGTCGAGGGTGTAGCGCAGGCCGTCGGTCGGCGGCAGCGCCTCCGTGCCCTGCGCCAAGTCCTCCGCCTTGACGACCGGCAGCCCCGCCAGCTCGGCCGGGGGCCGCTCGCGCAGGCGGCGCATCGCGTCCGCGATCACCGACAAGTCCTCGACGCGCACCGAGAGCTGATCGGTCGCGTGCAGCCCGTGCTCGACGGCGAGATCGTCGAGGAGGTCGAGCAGCGTGCGGCCCTCCTCCTTGAGCCGCGAGGCCAGCTCGGTCACCAGCAGCGCCGCCGTGACGCCGTCCTTGTCGCGCACGCCGTCCGGGTCCACGCAGTAGCCGAGGGCCTCCTCGTAGCCGTAGCGCAGGCCCTCGACGCGGGCGATCCACTTGAAGCCCGTCAGGGTCTCTTCGTGCGGGAGGCCCGCCGCGCGGGCGATCCGACCGAGGAGGGAGGAGGAGACGATCGACTCCGCGAACGCGCCGCGCGCGCCGCGCGAGACCAGGTGCGCGGCGAGCAGCGCGCCGACCTCGTCGCCGCGCAGCATCCGCCAGTCCGCGCCGTCCTTCACCGCCACCGCGCAGCGGTCCGCGTCCGGGTCGTTCGCGATCACCAGGTCGGGATCGGTCTCCCGGGCCAGCGCGAAAGCCAGGTCCATCGCGCCCGGCTCCTCCGGGTTGGGGAACGCGACGGTCGGGAAGTCCGGGTCCGGATCCGCCTGCGCGGCGACCAGCGCCGGGGCGGGGAAGCCGGCGCGGGCGAACGCGGCCAGCAAAGTGTCCCTGCCGACGCCGTGCATCGCCGTGTACACCGTGCGGGCCGTGCGCGGGGAGCCCTCGGCGAGGACGGCGTCCGTACGGGCGAGGTAGGCGCCGAGGACGTCGTCGTCCAGCGTCTCCCAGCCCGACGCCGGCCGGGGGACGTCCGCCAGCGCGTCGATCGCGGCGATCTCCGCCGCGATCTCCGCGTCGGCGGGCGGCACGATCTGGGAGCCGTCGCCCAGGTAGACCTTGTAGCCGTTGTCCCTCGGCGGGTTGTGGCTGGCGGTGACCTCCACGCCCGCCACCGCGCCCAAGTGCCGGATCGCGAAGGCGAGGACCGGGGTGGGCAGCGGTCGCGGAAGGACCGCCGCGCGCAGGCCCGCGCCGGTCACGACGGCGGCGGTGTCGCGGGCGAAGTCGGCGGACTTGTGGCGGGCGTCGTAGCCGATGACGACCAGGCCGGCCGGGCCGTCGCCGTGCGGGGCGCCGTGCTTCTTCAGGTACGCCGTCAGCCCGGCGGCGGCCCGGATGACCACGGCGCGGTTCATCCGCATCGGGCCGGCGCCGAGTTCGCCGCGCAGGCCGGCGGTGCCGAACTGGAGGGTGCCTGCGAAGCGTGCGGCGATCTCCTCCTTCGCATCCGCGTCGATGAGGGCGGCGAGTTCGGCGCGGGTGTCCGCGTCGGGGTCCTCGGCCAGCCACGCCTTGGCCCGTGCCATGAGGTCGTCGTGCACGTTTGCGTCTGCCTCTCGTGATCGGTCGGTCGGTCGGTGGGGGAGGAGCGGGGCGGGGGGTGCGGCGCCTGTGCCTGTGCCCGCTAGTGCGGGGGCTGCGCCTGTGCCTGTGCCCGCTAGTGCGGGGGCTGCGCCTGTGCCTGTGCCCGCTGGTGCGGGGGGCGTGCGTCGTGGGGCGCGGGCCGTGGGGGGTGCGTCCGGGCCGCCGCACACGGACATACGGCCCGGAGGAGTGTGGTCACCTTGGCGGAGACCGCAGTACGCGGCGGCCCTTGGACGCACCCCCCACGGCCCGCTTCCGTGGTCTTCCGGCTGATCCGCCGTGCGTCCTCCCCCGTTTCCCCATGCGGGGGGCTTTCGGCTGTCTCGCCGTGCGCCCTCCCCCCCCCATACGGTGGTCTTTCGGGTGACCCGCCGTGTGCCCTTCCCCGTTCCGTGGTCTATCGGGTGACCCGCCGTGCGTCCTCCCGCATTCCCCCATGCGGTGGGCTTCCGGCTGGTCCGCAGGGGGTTGGGGGCCGCTTCCGTGCGCTTTTGGCTGTCTCGCCGTGCGCTGGGGTGTGCGTTCGGGGGGGGGCTTCGGCTGGTTCTCCGTGTGTCTTTGGGGGGCGCTTGGGGGTGGGTCAGATGCGGTCCAGGACCTCGGTGAGCAGGGCGCCCATGCGGGTGGCGCTGTCGCGGCCTGCCTGGAGGACCTCCTCGTGGTTCAGAGGGGCGCCGGTCATGCCGGCAGCCAGGTTGGTGACCAGGGAGATGCCCAGGATCTCCGCGCCGGCCTCGCGGGCGGCGATCGCCTCCAGGACCGTGGACATGCCCACCAGGTCCGCGCCGAGCACGCGGGCCATGCGGATCTCGGCAGGCGTCTCGTAGTGCGGGCCGGGGAACTGGGCGTAGACGCCCTCCTCCAGGGTCGGGTCGACCTCCTTGCACAGGGCGCGCAGCCGCGGCGAGTACAGGTCGGTCAGGTCCACGAAGTTGGCGCCGACGATCGGGGAGGCGGCGGTCAGGTTGATGTGGTCGCTGATCAGGACCGGCTGGCCCGGACGCATGCCCTCGCGCAGGCCGCCGCAGCCGTTGGTCAGCACGATCGTCTTGCAGCCGGCCGCGACCGCGCTCCGCACGCCGTGGGCGACGGCGGCCACGCCGCGGCCCTCGTAGTAGTGCGTGCGGCCGAGGAAGACCAGGGCGCGCTTGGCGCCCACCGCGTACGAACGGACCGTGCCGCCGTGGCCCTCCACCGCCGGCGCCGGGAAGCCGGGCAGCTCGGTGACCTCGAACTCGGCCTCGGGCGCGCCCAGGGCGTCGACGGCCGGGGCCCAGCCGGAGCCCATCACGAGGGCGACGTCGTGCGTCTGCGCGCCCGTCAGTTCGCGCAGCCGCGCGGCGGCGGCGTCGGCGACGGCGTGCGGGTCGCCCTGGAGGTCGTCCGGAAGAAGAGATGCGTTCACGCGGATGAGCGTAGCCGTAATTCGCCTACGCGCGTAGACCACGGAGAGCGCGGGCTGGCGATCGTTGTCTTGTCGTTTCCGGCCGGGGCCGGTCCGGCGGCTCAGCAGGGCCGCTTGCGCAGCTCCATCACGTAGTCGTGCGGGGCGCCCGCGGACTCCGCCGCGTCCGCCAGCTCGCCCAGGTAGCGGGCCGAGGGGAGGCCGCCCTCGTAGCCGTTGAGGACGTACGCCCAGGCCCGTTCCTCGCCGTCCAGGGTGTGCGCGCGCACCCGCATGCGCCGGTAGACGTCCAGGCCGACGCCCTCCCAGCGGTCCAGGGACTCCTCGTCCGGCGGGGCCAGGTCGTACAGCGCCACGAAGACCTGGGAGATCGGGTCCTCGACCAGCGTCGCCAGCGCCCCGTCCCAGCCCATGTGCTCGCCGCCGAAGGTCAGCCGCCAGCCGTTCAGCCAGCCCGTGGCGCGCAGCGGCGAGTGCGGGGCGCGGCGGGACATCAGCCGCGCGTCGAGATTGCCGGCGTACGCGGCGTAGAGCGACATGGGTCGAAGGGTACGGCAGGGGCGCGTGGTCCACCCGTCCGGCGGGCGCCGCCCCGGGCCCCGCCGCGCCCCCGGGCCGTGGCACCCCCGGGCGTGCGGGACAATGGAGTACGTGACTCGGATCGTGATCATCGGTGGCGGACCCGGCGGATACGAAGCGGCGCTGGTCGCCGCTCAGCTCGGCGCGGAGGTGACCGTCGTCGACTGCGACGGCCTGGGCGGCGCGTCGGTCCTCACCGACTGCGTGCCGTCCAAGACCCTCATCGCCACCGCCGAGGTGATGACCACCTTCGACTCCTCCTACCAGGAGCTGGGGATCATCGTCGCCGACGACACCCCGCCCCTGGAGCAGGACGCCCGGGTGGTGGGCGTCGACCTGGGCAAGGTGAACCGGCGGGTGAAGCGCCTGGCGCTCGCCCAGTCGCACGACATCACCGCGTCGGTGACGCGCGCCGGAGCGCGGGTCCTGCGCGGGCGCGGGCGGCTGGACGGCATGCAGGCCCTGGACGGCTCGCGGAAGGTCGTCGTCGCCGCGGCCGACGGCACCGAGGAGACCCTCACCGCCGACGCCGTGCTCATCGCCACCGGCGGCCACCCGCGCGAGCTGCCCGACGCCCAGCCCGACGGCGAGCGCATCCTGAACTGGACCCAGGTCTACGACCTCACCGAGCTGCCCGAAGAGCTGATCGTGGTCGGGTCCGGCGTGACCGGCGCCGAGTTCGCGGGCGCCTACCAGGCGCTGGGCTCGAAGGTCACCCTGGTGTCCTCCCGGGACCGGGTGCTGCCGGGCGAGGACCCGGACGCGGCGGCCGTGCTGGAGGACGTCTTCCGCCGCCGCGGCATGAACGTGATGGCCCGCTCCCGCGCCGCCGCGGCCAAGCGGGTCGGCGACCGGGTGGAGGTGACGCTGGCCGACGGCCGGGTCATCGAGGGCTCGCACTGCCTGATGGCCGTGGGCGCCATCCCCAACAGCGCCGGCCTCGGCCTGGAGGGCGCCGGCGTGAAGCTGCGCGACTCCGGTCACATCTGGACCGACAAGGTGTCGCGGACGACGGCGCCGGGCGTGTACGCGGCCGGCGACGTGACCGGCGTCTTCGCCCTGGCGTCCGTCGCGGCGATGCAGGGGCGCATCGCGATGTACCACTTCCTCGGCGACGCGGTGGCCCCGCTGAACCTCAAGACGGTCTCCTCCAACGTCTTCACCGACCCCGAGATCGCCACCGTCGGCTACAGCCAGGCCGACGTCGACGCCGGCAAGATCGACGCCCGCTGCGTGAAGCTGC
The DNA here is from genome assembly GCF_040644415.1 of Streptomyces sp. NPDC046985. Classification (NCBI taxonomy): domain Bacteria; kingdom Bacillati; phylum Actinomycetota; class Actinomycetes; order Kitasatosporales; family Streptomycetaceae; genus Streptomyces; species Streptomyces sp. NPDC046985. Next base: position 525,044 of record NZ_JBEYWK010000001.1, on the reverse strand, counting down.
CGCTGCTGCGCAACCCGCGCGCGAAGATGCAGGGCATCCGGGACGGCTTCGTGAAGATATTCTGCCGTCCGGGCACCGGCATCGTGGTCGGCGGCGTGGTCGTGGCGCCGCGCGCCTCGGAACTCATCCACCCCATCTCGATCGCCGTCGACAACAATCTGACGGTCGAACAGATCGCGAAGGCGTTCACCGTGTACCCCTCTCTTTCGGGGTCGATCGCCGAGGTGGCCCGGCAGCTCCACACGCGCAAGACGGCCGACGGGGGCTGATGTCCGGATCCGGCTCCCCGCCGGTCACGGGGAGTCGCGGGCCGTGCGGCTGGCATAGTCGCCGGGATCACGTCCTATACCACTGGCTTCCCTCTCCTGCGAACAACTTCTGTTATTCGGCGCAAACTGCTGAAACCAGACGGTCGTCGGGGTTACTGTCAGTTCCGTGTTCGCTGCTGAACGTCGCCAACTGATCCTCGAAATGGTGCGAGCCAACGGCGCGGTGTCGCTCCGTGAACTCGCCCGCGTCGTCCAGACCTCCGAAGTGACCGTACGGCGGGACGTGCGCGCGCTGGAGGCCGAAGGACTCCTCGACCGCCGGCACGGCGGTGCGGTACTGCCGGGCGGGTTCACCCGGGAGTCCGGCTTCCCGCAGAAGTCGCACCTCGCGACGGCGGAGAAGACGGCCATCGCCGACCTCGCCGCCTCCCTCGTCGAAGAGGGCGAGGCGATCGTCGTGGGCGCCGGGACCACCACCCAGGAGCTGGCCCGCCGGCTCGCCCGGGTGCCCGGCCTGACGGTCGTCACCAACTCGCTCCTGGTCGCCCAGGCGCTGGCCCACGCCAACCGCGTCGAGGTGGTGATGACCGGCGGCACGCTCCGGGGCTCCAACTACGCCCTCGTCGGGTCCGGCGCCGAGCAGTCGCTGCACGGCCTGCGCGTGTCGAAGGCGTTCCTCTCCGGCAGCGGTCTGACCGCCGAACGGGGGCTGTCCACGTCCAACATGCTCTCCGCCTCCGTCGACCGCGCCCTCGTACAGGCCGCGGCCGAGGTGGTGGTCCTCGCGGACCACACCAAGCTCGGCGCGGACACGATGTTCCAGACGGTGCCGACCGAACTCGTCACGCGTCTGGTCACGGACGATCCCCCGCCGCACGACGACCGCGCGGGCGCCGAGTTGCAGGCCCTCGCGGACCAGGGCGTCCAGATCGCCGTGGCGGGCTCGCCGGGAAATCAGGCGGGAGACCAGCCCCCGGCCCGCGGCGACCGTCGGCGTGACGTCTCCCTTCCCAGCCCGCGCCGCGGCCCGGCCGCCGCCCTGCGCTCCACTCCGCTCGGCGCCGAGCAGCCGACGGGGGCGGAGCGGTCGGCCCGGGTGGCCGACCTCCGCAGGCGGTGAGGGGTGAGAGGAGGGCGGGTCAGATGCGGGCGGTGAGGCGCGGGCGGTGAGACGTCGGCGCTGAGACGCGGGCGCTGAGACGTGGGCGGGGCCGCCTCCGGGCTCTCCCCTTCGGCTCGGTGCCGGACGGGCGGACGATCGCCCTGGCGCCTGACGGCCAAGCGCCTGACGGCCAAGCGCCTGACGGCCAAGCGCCTGACGGCCAAGCGCCCGACGGCTATGCGCTCAACAGCGAGGCGCCGCACGGCGAGGCGCCCGGCGGTTCCGCTGTGCGCGGTCCGCCGGGCGCCTCGCCGTGAGAGCAGTGCCGTGCGGGGCACTGCTCGGTGCGTGCGGGTGTCAGTCGGCGATGTCGCAGATCGTCGCGCCGGACGTGACGGAGGCGCCGACGGCAGCGTTCAGGCCCTTGACGGTGCCGTCCTTGTGCGCGTTGAGCGGCTGCTCCATCTTCATGGCCTCCAGGACGACGATCAGGTCGCCTTCCTTGACCTCCTGGCCGTCCTCCACCGCGATCTTGACGATGGTGCCCTGCATGGGCGACGCGAGCGTGTCGCCGGACGCGGCGGGGCCGGACTTGCGGGCGGCGCGGCGCTTGGGGCGGGCCCCGGCGGCCAGGCCGGTGCGGGCCAGTGACATGCCCAGGGAGGAGGGCAGGGAGACCTCCAGGCGCTTGCCGCCGACCTCGACGACGACCGTCTCCCGGCCGGTCTCCTCGTCCCCTTCCGCGTCCGCGGCAGCGGTGAACGGGGGGATGTCGTTGGCGAACTCGGTCTCGATCCAGCGGGTGTGGACGGTGAACGGGTCCGTGGAGCCGGTGAGTTCGGGCGCGAAGGCCGGGTCGGTGACGACCTTGCGGTGGAACGGGATGGCCGTGGCCATGCCCTCGACCTGGAACTCCTCCAGCGCGCGGGAGGCGCGCTGGAGGGCCTCGGCGCGGGTGCGGCCGGTGACCACGAGCTTGGCCAGCAGCGAGTCCCAGGCGGGGCCGATCACCGCGCCGGCCTCCACGCCCGCGTCGAGGCGGACGCCGGGCCCGGAGGGCGCGTCGAAGCGGGTGACGGTGCCGGGGGCGGGCAGGAAGTTGCGGCCCGGGTCCTCGCCGTTGATGCGGAACTCGAAGGAGTGACCGCGCAGCGGCGGGTCGTCGTAGCCGAGTGCCTCGCCGTCGGCGATGCGGAACATCTCGCGGACGAGGTCGACGCCGGCGACCTCCTCGGTCACCGGGTGCTCGACCTGGAGGCGGGTGTTCACCTCCAGGAAGGAGATGGTGCCGTCCTGGCCGACCAGGAACTCGCAGGTGCCGGCGCCCTCGTACGCGGCCTCCTTCAGGATGGCCTTGGAGGCGCGGTACAGCTCGGCGACCTGCTCGTCGCTGAGGAAGGGCGCGGGGGCCTCCTCGACGAGCTTCTGGTGGCGGCGCTGGAGGGAGCAGTCGCGGGTGGAGACCACCACGACGTTGCCGTGCTTGTCGGCCAGGCACTGCGTCTCGACGTGGCGGGGCCGGTCGAGGTAGCGCTCGACGAAGCACTCGCCGCGGCCGAAGGCGGCGACGGCCTCGCGTACCGCGGAGTCGTACAGCTCGGGGACCTCGTCGAGGGTCCGGGCGACCTTCAGGCCGCGGCCGCCGCCGCCGAAGGCGGCCTTGATGGCGATGGGCAGGCCGTGCTCCTCGGCGAAGGCGACGACCTCGTCCGCGCCGGAGACGGGGTCGGAGGTGCCGGCGACGAGAGGCGCCCCGGCGCGCTGGGCGATGTGCCGGGCGGCGACCTTGTCCCCCAGGTCGCGGATGGCCTGCGGCGGCGGGCCGATCCAGGTCAGCCCGGCGTCCAGGACGGCCTGGGCGAACTCGGCGTTCTCCGACAGGAAGCCGTAGCCCGGGTGGACGGCGTCCGCGCCGGCCTCCTTGGCGGCCTTGAGGACTTTGTCGATGTCCAGGTAGCTGGCGGCGGGTGTGTCACCGCCCAGGGCGAACGCCTCATCCGCGGCGCGGACGTGTAGAGCGTCACGGTCCGGGTCGGCGTAGACGGCCACGCTCGCGATCCCGGCGTCCCGGCAGGCTCGGGCCACGCGGACAGCGATTTCGCCACGGTTGGCGATGAGCACCTTGCGCACGATTGAGGCTCCCTCCTTGAAACAAGCCGAGTTTAGGGACTGCCGACACGGCACTTCGACCCGTCCCCACTGGTGAGCTTGCCCACACGGAGCGTGATGCGAGGCTCGCCCATACCGCGAAAGCCCTTGTCGCACCTCGGTACGCAGGGCTCCCCTGGGAAACCCTAGCCCTCCGGTGTGGTCAAGGTCTCTGTAAAACCGTGCTGCGGGCCACTTCGTTTCTTTGTGGAGTCCCTACGAATGGCCCAATGATTCTTTGCCGCGGGCACGAGTCTTGTCCCCCGCTTTACCCGTGAGTAGCGTTCATGTCGTCCGGACGGTACTCGCGGTAACAGGGCTCCGCGGTGGAGCGGCAGGCGAAAGTGGGTGGAGCCGGTGCTGCGCAGACCGGTGGCGTGGATCGTGGCGGTCGTGCTCTTCGCCGAGGCGGTCGGTTTCGCGGCGCTGAACTGGTTCCTGGGCGAGGTCGTCCACCGGCAGCGGATGTCCCTGGCCGGGCTGGACCCGAACGTCATGGCGACCTCGTCGAAGATCGGCGGGCTGGTCGTCGGCCTTTACTTCGCCCTGTGCGGTCTGGTCGCCCTGCTCGTCGCGGTGCGCGGCCGCCGTCCGGCCGGTCTCGGGCGGATCCTGCTGATCAGCGCGGCGGTGGTGCACGGGCTGCTGGCCGCGTTCGCCTGGGGGCTGGTGGGCTGGAAGGCGTTCCTGTTCATGGTCGTCGTCCTGGCGCTCATCGTGCTGCTGCTGATGACCTACGACCGCGGAGAGGCGTCCCGAGGCGCCGCGGGCGCCGCCGACGGGCCGCGGGCCGCGGGGCCGGGAGGCGCGGCGCCAGGGGACACGAGGCCGGGCGGCGTGGCGCCTGAAGACACGAGGCCGGGAGGCGCGGCGCCGGGGGACAAGGGCGGCCCCGGGGGCGGCGAGCCCGCTCCGGTCCCTCCCGCGGCCCCCGAGCCCGGGTCAGGCGCCGCCTGACGGGGTCCGGCGCCGCCCGACGGCCGGGGCCGCTCAGGCGCCGGCGCCCGGCGTCCACAAGGCGGTGATCCCGACGCCCAGCTCCGCCAGCAGCCGGCGGACCAAGGGCAGGCTGATGCCGATGACGTTGCCGTGGTCGCCGTCGATGCCGTCGATGAAGGGCGCCGATCGGCCGTCCAGGGTGAAGGCCCCGGCGACGTTCAGCGGCTCCCCGGAGGCGACGTAGGCGGCGACCTCCTCGTCCGTCGGCTCGCCGAAGTGGACCACCGTGGAGGCGGTGGCCGAGACGTGCCGCCCGCTCGCCGTGTCCCACACGCAGTGCCCCGTCTGGAGGGTGCCCGCCCGGCCGCGCATCGCCTTCCAGCGGCCGACGGCCTCCTCGGCGTCCGCGGGCTTGCCGAGCGCCCGGCCGTCCAGGTCGAGCACGGAGTCGCAGCCGATCACCAGGGCGCCGAGCACCTCGGGCCGGGCCGCCACGACGGACGCCTTCGCCTCGGCGAGCGCGAGCGCCAGCTCGGCGGGGGTGGGGGCGGAGAGCGCGTCCTCGTCGACCCCGCTCACGATGACCTCGGGGTCCAGCCCGGCCTGCCGGAGCAGCCCGAGCCGGGCGGGGGACTGGGAGGCGAGCACGAGACGGCGGCGCGGCTGGTCTGTCATGCGGTCAGCGTATCCAGGCCCGCCCGCCGGGCTCATCTCGTCCCGATCACGAGCATCGTCAGCACCATGGCCAGCGCCATGAGGACGCCGAGGCGGCGCAGCATCGCCTGCGTGTCGCGCAGTTCCTTCGGCGGCTCGTTCTCCGGGTCGGACCACAGCATGCCTCGATGGTCCGGCCGCCGCCGGGTCCGGCGCCTGAGTACGCGTACTCAAGTCGGCCGGACCCGACGGCGCGCGGCGGGCTCAGCCGGGCCAGTAGGTGCGCGCCCAGGACGTGGGGCCCGGACGCGGCACGAGGCGGCCGGCGATGCGGGACGGGTCCGCCCAGGAGTCCTGCGGAGCGGGCGCGCCGGACGGCTGGCCGGTCGCCGCCGCGGCGCGCGCCCTGACCACCGCCAGGGCGGCGGCCAGCTCCTCCGGGGTGGGGTTTCCGCGTACGACCTTGATCGTCATGTGGTCTCCCGGGGTCGTGGGGTCACAGGGGGATGTTGCCGTGCTTCTTCGGGGGCAGGGACTCGCGTTTGGTGCGCAACTGGCGCAGGCCGCGGACGACGTGGCGGCGGGTCTCGGAGGGCATGACGACGGCGTCCAGGTAGCCGCGCTCGGCCGCGGTGTACGGGTTGAGGAGGGTGTCCTCGTAGTCCCGGACGAGGCGGGCGCGGGCGGCCTCCGTGCTGTCGGCGTCACCGGCCTCGGCGAGGGTGCGGCGGTGCAGGATGTTGACGGCGCCCTGGGCGCCCATGACGGCGATCTGGGCGGTGGGCCAGGCGAGGTTGAGGTCGGCGCCCAGGTGCTTGGAGCCCATCACGTCGTAGGCGCCGCCGAACGCCTTGCGGGTGATGACGGTGATCAGCGGGACGGTGGCCTCGGCGTAGGCGTAGATCAGCTTGGCGCCGCGGCGGATGATGCCGTCGTGCTCCTGGTCGACGCCGGGCAGGAAGCCGGGGACGTCGACGAAGGTGAGCACCGGGACGTTGAAGGCGTCGCAGGTGCGCACGAAGCGGGCGGCCTTCTCGCTGGCGGTGATGTCCAGGCAGCCGGCGAACTGCATCGGCTGGTTGGCGACGACGCCGACCGGGCGGCCCTCGACCCGGCCGAACCCGGTGAGGATGTTCGGCGCGTACAGCGCCTGCGTCTCGAAGAACTCGGCGTCGTCCAGGACGTGTTCGATCACCGTGTGCATGTCGTACGGCTGGTTGGCGCTGTCCGGGACGAGCGTGTCCAGCTCGCGGTCCTCGTCGGTGAGGGCGAGGTCGGCCTCCTCGGGGAAGACCGGGGGCTCGGAGAGGTTGTTGGACGGCAGGTACGACAGCAACTGCTTGACGTAGTCGACGGCGTCCTTCTCGTCGCCGGCCATGTGGTGGGCGACGCCGGAGGCGGTGTTGTGGGTGCGGGCGCCGCCGAGCTCCTCGAAGCCGACGTCCTCGCCGGTGACGGTCTTGATGACGTCGGGGCCGGTGATGAACATGTGGCTGGTCTGGTCGACCATCACGGTGAAGTCGGTGATGGCGGGGGAGTAGACGGCGCCGCCGGCGCAGGGGCCGAGCACCAGGCTGATCTGCGGGATCACGCCGGAGGCATGGGTGTTGCGGCGGAAGATCTCGCCGTAGGCGCCCAACGAGGCGACGCCTTCCTGGATGCGGGCGCCGCCGGAGTCGTTGATGCCGATGATCGGGCAGCCGGTCTTCAGGGCGAAGTCCATCACCTTGACGATCTTCTGGCCGTAGACCTCGCCCAGCGCCCCGCCGAAGACGGTGAAGTCCTGGGAGAACACGGCGACGGGCCGGCCGTCGACGGTGCCGTAGCCGGTGACCACGCCGTCGCCGTAGGGGCGGTCGGCTTCCAGGCCGAAGCTGGTGGAGCGGTGCCGGGCGAACTCGTCCAGTTCCACGAACGAGTCCTCGTCGAGAAGCAGTTCGATGCGTTCGCGGGCGGTGAGCTTGCCCTTCGCGTGCTGCTTCTCCACAGCGCGTGCGGAGCCGGCGTGCGTCGCTTCCTCGATGCGCCGCTGGAGATCCGCGAGCTTCCCCGCGGTCGTATGGATGTCGATCCCTTGGATCTCGTGACGCTCTTCCGGCTCGGACATCGGGATGCGGCTCCCTGCCTGCTCAAAAGGGGGACGGTTACTCATCCGTAGCGTAGTGGGGGGCACTCGGTTCGGCAGTGCGGTGTTTACCACACCTAGGGTTACTTGCATGACGCCGCGAGATGCAGCAGACGACACACCCGGCCGGCCGAGCGGGCCAGGCGCCCCCACGGGGCCAGGCGCCCCCTCCGGGCCCGGTGCCCCCTCCGGTGCGGGCGTTCCCTCTGGTTCCGGCGCTCGCTCCGGCTCCGGCACCCCATCTGGTGCGGCCGTTCCCTCCGGTGCGGGCGCTCGCGCCGGTTCCGGCGGTCCCTCTGGCTCCGGCGGGCCGGTGGGAGGCGGGCGCTGGTCCGACCTCGACCGGCCGCCGCTGAACGCCGCGGCGCTGCGGCGCGCGCTGGTCCGCGAGGACGGCCTGTGGTCCTCGCTGGAGGTGGTGCAGCGCACCGGCTCCACCAACGCGGACCTGGTGGCCCGCGCCGAGGCGGGCGGCGCGGAGGAGGGCGCCGTGCTGGTCGCCGAGGAGCAGAGCGCGGGCCGGGGCCGCCTGGACCGCCGGTGGACCGCTCCCGCCCGCTCCGGGCTGTTCTTCTCGGTGCTGCTGCGGCCCGGTGACGTGCCGGTCGCCCGCTGGGGCTGGCTGCCGCTGCTCACCGGGGTCGCGGTGGCGACCGGCCTGAGCCGGGCCGCCGGGGTGGACACCGCCCTGAAGTGGCCCAACGACCTGCTCGTCACGGTCGGCGGCGAGGAGCGCAAGGCCGGCGGCATCCTGGCGGAGCGGGCCGGGGACGGCGGCGTGGTCGTCGGGGTCGGGCTCAACGTCACGCTCCGCGAGGACGAACTGCCCGTGCCGCAGGCCGGATCCCTGGCCCTGGCCGGGGCGGCGGGCACGGACCGGGACCCGCTGCTGCGCGCCGTGCTGCGTTCGCTGGCGGACTGGTACGGACGGTGGCGGGACGCCGGGGGCGATCCGGTCGCGAGCGGACTCCAGGAGACGTACGCGGCGGGATGCGCGACGCTGGGACGGAAGGTGCGCGCCGAACTGCCCGGCGACCGGTCGCTGGTCGGCGAGGCGGTCGCGGTGGACGGCGACGGACGGCTGGTCCTCGCGACGGCGGACGGGGTGCGGGCCCCGGTGGGCGCGGGAGACATCGTGCATCTGCGGCCCGCCTGACCCCGTCGGCGGGCCGGTGCGACCGCGTCCGCCCGGCGTCTACCGGGCGGCGGCCCGGACCGCCCGGGGCGCGGTCGCGCAGGGCCGCCGGCGACCGCGGGCGAGGCCGCTCACCTGACCCGACGGCTTCGGCTGACGGAGTGAGCTGGCGCACACCTGCCGTAGAGTTGAGGCCGGTCGAACATGACCGCGGCAGATCGGAAGGGCAGCAGGCGTGACCGTCGACGACACGGGCTCCGGCGCGGACGCGGACGGCCGGGTGGACCCGCCCCAGGACGCCGACTCCGGCGGCGACCCGCTGGCGCTGCGCCTGGAACAGCTCATCCTGGGCGCCGAGCGGCGCTACACCCCCTTCCAGGCGGCCCGCAGCGCCGGTGTCTCCATGGAACTGGCGTCCCGCTTCTGGCGGGCGATGGGCTTCGCCGACATAGGTCAGGCGAAGGCGCTGACGGAGGCCGACGTGCTGGCCCTGCGGCGCCTGGCCGGTCTGGTCGAGGCGGGTCTGCTCAGCGAGGCCATGGCGGTGCAGGTGGCGCGCTCCACCGGGCAGACCACCGCCCGGCTGGCCGAATGGCAGATCGACTCCTTCCTGGAGGGGCTGACCGAGCCGCCCGAGCCGGGCATGACGCGCACCGAGGTCACGTATCCGATCGTCGAGCTGCTGCTGCCCGAGCTGGAGGAGTTCCTGGTCTACGTCTGGCGCCGCCAGCTCGCCGCCTCCGCGGGCCGGGTGGTGCAGGCCGCCGACGACGAGGAGATGGTCGACCGGCGCCTCGCCGTCGCCTTCGCCGACCTCGTCGGCTTCACCCGGCTGACCCGCCGGATGGAGGAGGAGGAGCTGGGCGAGCTGGTCGAGGCGTTCGAGACCACCGCCGCCGACCTGGTGGCCGCGCGCGGCGGACGGCTGATCAAGACCCTCGGCGACGAGGTGCTGTACGCCGCCGACGACGCCGGAACGGCCGCCGACATCGCGCTGCGCCTGGTCGAGACCATGGAGAACGACGAGACGATGCCCGAGCTGCGGGTCGGGATGGCGTTCGGCACGGTCACCACCCGGATGGGCGATGTCTTCGGCACGACCGTCAACCTGGCCTCCCGCCTCACGTCGATAGCCCCGCGCGACGCCGTGCTCGTCGACGGCGCCTTCGCCGCGGAGCTGATCCGCACCGGGGACGCCCCGGCGTCCGAGGCGGAGGCGGCCGAGGCCGTCGCGGCGGCGGAGAAGGAGGGCGAGGAACCGCCCGCGTACCGCTTCGCCCTGCGTCCCACCTGGCAGCGCCCGGTGCGCGGCTTGGGCGTGGTCGAACCCTGGCTGCTCACCCGCCGGGACGACGGGCGGCCCTGAGACCGGAGGCGCGGCGCGGTGGTCTGCGCGTGGCGGCTCACGCGTGGCGCGTCTGGTGCGGTGGCTTGGGCGTGGCGGCTCACGCGTGGCGGGTCTGGTGCGGTGGCTTGAGCGTGGCGGCTTCGGCGGGGTGGATTGCGCGTACGGCCCGCCCTCTCGTCCGGCGGCCCGGCTCTCATCCCCCCGTCCCTCCCACGTTCACGCACAGCCCGACGATCGGCAAGCACAGGCCCGTTCCGTCGTCGTCCCCTCCCGGGGCGGGCGGCGGGGACTGCGGGGGACGGTGCGTGCCGTGACCGGGGGCGGGGACGGGCCACGGGGCCGGATGCGCCGGGGCGGACGGCGGGGCGCCGGTCGGCGACGTGCGGCCCGGCGGGGTCGCGGGGGGCGCCGGGCGCGGACGGTCCGGTGGGTTCGGGGCCTGCGGGATCGTCGTCGCGCCGGCCGCCGGAAGGGCGGAGGCGCGGCCTTCCGCCTGGCCCGCGCGCTCGGGAAGGACCGAGGACGCCGCGGCGGGCGAGGTCGGCGGCAGACCGGAGGAGTCGGAGACGGGTGTGCCGCTCTCGCCGCCCATGAGCGCGGTCGCCGAGGGCAGCGCGGCTGCACCGGCCCCGGCCGGGGCGGAGGAGCGGGCCGACGGGTCGGCCGGACGCGCCGGGGCGGCGGACGCGTGGGGTTCGGCTTCGGCCGTGCCCAGGCCGCCGCCCGCGTACTCCGGGGCGAGGCGTACGAGGCTCAGCGCCCCGGCGGCCAGCGCCAGGGCGCCCGCCGCGATGAGCGCCTTGCGCCGCCCGGTGCGGCGGTGCCGCCCGCGGACACGGAACGGGAGCACGGGACTCCGCGCACCGGAAGCACGGGATCCCCTCGGGGTGCCCGCACCCGTGGGGATGACGGGACCCGGGTGCCCAGGAGCGCCCGAGCCCGCGGGCGCCTCTGCACCCGCGGGGGCGCCTGGAGTCACGCGAGTGCCCGTGCCGTCCGCCGCGCCGACGCCCGCTGACGTACCGGCGCCCGCGCCCGTAAGGGTGCCCGCGCCCGCAGGAGCGCCCGTGCCGGTGTCGTGCGGTGAACGGGCATCTGCATCGTCCGCCGTACGGGCGCTCGGATCCGCGCGCGTGCCAGTGCCAGCGCCTGCGTCCGCTGACGTAGCCGCACCCGCGCCCGCATCGTCCGCCGTACCGGCGTCCGCGGCCACCGATGGTCGGGCGGTTATGCCGGCTCTCTCGGCTTTGGTCGTGTCGGTGGTCATGGCCGTCCTCCCGGTGCGCTCCCGCCCCCGTTGCGCCGTGGCGGACGCACGCTATGCGCTGGCGCGCGAGCGACGAACGCGTTGGCTCGGAAATCACCCGAACGGGGGTACGCCGCCGAGGAGTGAGGCCCTTCCCCGTGCGCGCTCCGGCTGCGATGATCGGGGCGTACGAAGTTAACCCGCGTTAACCGGAGGGTGTCATGGGCGAGGAGCGGTTCGGGGAGTTCGTGCTGGTGCGGCGGCACGCGTACGTCGCGGAGCTGGTCCTCGACCGGCCGAAGGCCATGAACGCGGTGTCGACGGAGATGGCCCGCGCGATCGGCGGCGCCTGCGCCGCGCTGGCCGCCGACCCGGACGTGCGTGCGGTCGTCCTCTCCTCGACGCACGAACGGGCGTTCTGCGTCGGCGCCGACCTGAAGGAGCGGAACTCGTTCAGCGACGCCGACCTGGTCCGCCAGCGTCCGGTCGCGCGCGGGGCGTACACCGGCGTGCTGGAGCTGCCGATGCCGACGATCGCCGCGGTGCACGGGTTCGCGCTCGGCGGCGGCTTCGAGCTGGCGCTGTCCTGCGACGTGATCGTGGCCGACCGCACGGCCGTGGTGGGGCTGCCGGAGGTATCCGTGGGAGTGATCCCCGGCGGCGGCGGCACGCAGTTGCTGCCGCGCCGGGTGGGCGCCGCCCGCGCCGCCGAGCTGATCTTCACCGCGCGTGGCCTGGAGGCCGCCGAGGCGCATGGTCTGGGCCTGGTGGACTGCCTGGTGGACGAGGGGCGGGACCGGGAGGAGGCGCTGGAGCTGGGCGCGCGGATGGCGGCGAACTCGCCGGTCGGCCTGCGCGCGGCCAAGCGGGCGCTGCGGCTCGGGCAGGGGCTCGATCTGCGCGCCGGACTGGAGGTCGAGGACGCGGCCTGGCGCTCGGCGGCGTTCTCCGAGGACCGCGCGGAGGGCGTCGCGGCGTTCAACGACAAGCGCGCCCCGCGCTGGCCGGGACGCTAGGGCGTGTTGCGAAAGTCCCGTCTGCCCGGCGGGCGGACGACGCTCCTTTCGCAACACGCCCTAGTGCTGTGACCGGAGAGGTTCACCGGCTCGCGGCGCCCGCCACGGCGCCTCGCCGCGTCGTCGCACCGCCCGCGTCCGTCCAGTACGCGGGCAGTGCTCCGCCTCGCCCAGTGCGCGGGCAGTGCTCCGCCTTGCGAGGCGCCGCACCGGACGCCGCAGCTCTCGGGCAGACCTTTCCGGCGACAGCACTGGCGCGGGGGCGGGAAAGCGGCGTCAGCGCTGGGGCCGGAAGGGCGCGCCGCGAGCCGGTGGGCCTGACCGGCCGCAGCGCCGGCACCGCGCCGGCCTGGACGGTGCACCCGCGCGCACGGCCTTCCCGGCCGCAGCGCGCCGGCCGCCGCGGCGGCGCCCCGACCGTCGCGCCGATGTCCCGCTTTGCGTGGAACGTACCTAGCCTGGGGTGATGGGCGAGAACAGGCGGCTGGCCGCCGTCGTGGCGTTGGCGCAGGGGATGGCAGCGGCGCACACTCCGCGCGAGTCGTGGCGGGCGGCGGCGCTCGGCGCGTGCCGGGCGCTGGAGGGGAGCTTCGCCGCGCTGTCGGTGTGGGAGCGCGAGTGCGGCCGGCTGCGGGTCCTGGCGAACGTGGGGGACCGGGCGGCCGGGGAGGAGGAGTTCCCGGAGGCGGAGACCTATCCGGTGCACCAGTTCCCGGAGATCACCGAGTTCCTGCACGAGCGGTGGGCCTCCGGCGGCGAGCCGGACGCCTGGGTGGAGACGGCCGGCGAGCCGGGCGCCTGGGTGGAGACGGCCGAGGGCGCGGCCGCCGGGCGCCCCGGCTACAGCCACCGGCGAGTGGACGCCCTGCGCCGCCGGGGCCGCGGCTGCTGCGTGGTCGCGCCGATCGTGCAGCACGGCCGCGCCTGGGGCGAGCTGTACGTCGCCCGCGCGGCCGGCGTGCCCGTCTTCGACCGTGCCGACGCCGACTTCGCCACCGTCCTGGCCGCTGTGGCGTCCGCCGGGCTCGCGCAGACCGAGCGGCTGGAGGAGGCCCGCAGGCTCGCCTTCACCGACCCGCTCACCGGACTGGCCAACCGCCGCGCCGTGGACGTACGCCTTGAGGAGGCGATCGAGCGGCACCGCGCCGACGGGAGCGCCGTCAGCCTCGTCGTCTGCGATCTCAACGGCCTCAAGCGGGTCAACGACACCCTCGGCCACGCGGTCGGCGACCGGCTCCTGGAGCGGTTCGGGTCCGTGCTGTCGCTGTGCGGGGCGATGGTGCCGGGCGGGCTCGCGGCGCGCCTGGGCGGCGACGAGTTCTGCCTGCTCGCGGTGGGGGCGCCGGTCGACGAGGTGGTCAAGGCCGCCGAGGAGCTGTGCCGGCGCGCGGCCGAGCTGGAGCTGGGGGAGGGCGTCGCCTGCGGGGTGGCCTCGACGCAGGACGCCGTCGGGCCCGTACGCTCGGCCCGGCGGCTGTTCCGGCTCGCGGACGCCGCGCAGTACCGGGCGAAGGCCCTGCGCTCGGACCGGCCGGTGGTAGCGGGCCGCGAAGGACCCGGGGATCCGGTGGTCCGCCTCGCCGACGCGCCGTCCCCCGCGCCCGCGGACCCGGCCGAGCGCCGCCGCTTCCGGGGCCGCCGACCGCAGGAGCGGCGGCGGTGAACCGCCCCCGCGTCCGGGCGAGCGGCGCCCCCGAGCACGTAAGGGGCGCCCCCGAGCACGTAAGGGGCGCCCCCGAGCGCGACTAGTGACATCATCACATTCACTGCGTACGCTCCTGAATATGGATATGCACACTGTGGTGGTGGGGACGTCCGGAGTCACCGCGTCCGACGTCCTCGCCGTGGCGCGCGGCGGCGCGCGGGTCGAACTGTCCGACGAGGCGGTGACGGCCCTCGCGGCGGCCCGGGAGATCGTGGACGCGCTGGCGGCCAAGCCCGAGCCCGTCTACGGCGTCAGCACCGGCTTCGGCGCCCTGGCGACCCGGCACATCAGCCCGGAGCTGCGCGCCCGGCTTCAGCGCAACATCGTCCGCTCGCACGCCGCCGGTATGGGACCGCGGGTGGAGCGCGAGGTCGTGCGCGCGCTGATGTTCCTGCGGCTCAAGACCGTCTGCTCCGGCCGCACCGGCGTCCGCCCCGAGGTGGCGCAGACCATGGCCGACGTCCTCAACGCCGGCATCACCCCGGTCGTCCACGAGTACGGATCCCTCGGCTGCTCCGGCGACCTGGCGCCGCTCTCGCACTGCGCCCTCACGCTCATGGGCGAGGGCGACGCCGAAGGCCCGGACGGCGTCGTGCGGCCCGCCGCCGACCTGCTCGCCGAACACGGCATCCAGCCCGTGGAACTGCGCGAGAAGGAGGGCCTCGCCCTGCTCAACGGCACCGACGGCATGCTCGGCATGCTGGTGATGGCCCTCGCCGACCTCGACGCTCTCTACCGGTCGGCCGACGTCACCGCCGCCCTCACCCTGGAAGGGCTGCTCGGCACGGACAAGGTGCTCGCCCCCGAGCTGCACGCCATCCGCCCGCACCCGGGCCAGGCCGCGTCCGCCGCCAACATGCTCGCGGTGCTCAAGGGCTCGCAGCTCACCGGCCACCACCAGGACGGCGCCCCGCGCGTCCAGGACGCCTACTCCGTGCGCTGCGCCCCGCAGGTCGCGGGCGCGGGCCGGGACACCCTCGCGCACGCCCGCCTCGTCGCCGAGCGCGAGCTGGCCGCCGCCGTCGACAACCCCGTCGTCCTGCCCGACGGCCGGGTGGAGTCCAACGGCAACTTCCACGGCGCCCCGGTCGCCTACGTCCTGGACTTCCTCGCCATCGCCGCCGCCGACCTCGGCTCCATCGCCGAGCGCCGGACCGACCGGCTGCTGGACAAGAACCGCAGCCACGGCCTGCCGCCGTTCCTCGCCGACGACGCAGGCGTGGACTCCGGGCTGATGATCGCCCAGTACACGCAGGCCGCGCTGGTCAGCGAGATGAAGCGGCTCGCCGTCCCGGCGTCCGCCGACTCCATCCCGTCCTCCGCCATGCAGGAGGACCACGTCTCCATGGGCTGGTCGGCGGCGCGCAAGCTGCGCACGGCGGTGGACGATCTGACCCGGATCATCGCGATCGAGCTGTACGCCGCCGCCCGAGCCGTCGAGCTGCGCGAGGGGCTGGCGCCGGCGCCCGCGAGCCGCGCTGTCATCGACGCCGCCCGCGCGGCGGGCGTGGCGGGCCCCGGCCCGGACCGCTTCCTGGCGCCCGACCTCGCCGCCGCCGACGCCTTCGTGCGCGACGGCCGCCTGGTCGCGGCGGCCGAGACGGTCACCGGCCCGCTTCAGTAGCCGGGGGGCGGTCACCGGGCCGCGCTCGTTGACGAGGGGGTCACCCGGCCGCGCTCGTAGGCGAGAGGGCCACCCGGCCGCGCTCGTAGGCGAGAGGGCCACCCGGCACGGAGGTCGTCTCGCGGCCCGGGAGCGGCCTGGCGGGGGAAGGAGGGGCGCCCCCGGCGGTCCCCGGCGGGAGAAGGAGGAGCGGCCCGCGAGCGACCCCGGCGGAACAGGGGGAAGCGGGCCAGCGGGAGGAAGCGGGCCAGTGCGAAAAGGGGAGCGGCCCCGACAGCGGGCCGCGCTCAGAAGCCGAGGCGTTCGCGGCGTATCGAGTACACGACGAAGCCCGCCCCGAGGGCGAGGAAAGCGGTGCCGCCGACGACATAGGGGGTGGTGTCCACGCTTCCCGTGTCGGCGAGTCCGACGCCGTCCGGCGCGTGCAGGGCCGCGCTCGTGCCGTCCGGCGCCGCTGCGGCGGACCGCCGGCCGTCCGCGGTCGCCGGCGCGTCGGCTGAGACGGCCCGGCCCTGCGTGCGGACGTGCGCCGCCGACCGCGCGCCGGTCGCTCCGACCGGGGCGTCCGTCGCGTGCGCGGAGGGTACGAACCACAGGGCGCCCAGCAGGGTGCCCGCGGCGGTGGCGGTCAGCAACGTGCGGCGTGCGGATGACACGGAATATCGATCCCCCTTGTGGCGTTGGCGAATTGGCCGTGTGGGCCGATGGTAGTGAACTCACGGGTCACGGGAAAGTCACAGCGGGTTTGAAGCGCTCATGACGGGCGAGGGAACCGTGAGATCGTCCCCGAATGACCGTGATGGCCCGGACGGACCGCCGGGACGGGCGCGTTGTGACGGAAGACACCATGACCCCGCCGACGTTTCTTGACACGCCGTTCGTACTGGCCAGCGGAGTGCGGGAGGCGACGCGGCCCGCACCGGTCCCGGCGCCGCCGCGAACGGCCGGCCGGAGGGCCTGGAAACGCCGGGCGAAACCCTGGCGCGGCGGGCGAACCGGGCGCGACCCCGGCTCGCCTGGGAGAACGCCCGGCGAGGATGATGTCGACCGGCAGGCGCACCGCCCCGATCCCGCCCGTCCACGGCCGTGGACGTGGCGAGGCCCACATCCGTGCGGTCTGGGGAACGGGACGAATCGGTCGTAGCGTTGATGAATCGTGACCGGGGGCGCGAGGGTCTTGGGGAATTCGGCAACGATGGAGAAGCGTTTGATGACGAACAGTAAGCGACGCAGGTCCGTGACGGCCGCGTCCGCACTGCTCGGCGGTGTTCTGGTGCTCACGGCCTGTTCCGGCAGCAGCAACGCGGTCGGCGGCGGCGGAGGCGACACCTCCCGGGCCAAGTCCGACCAGGCGGCGGCACAGGAATCCTCCGAGGCCCAGATCAAGATCACACCAGCGGACGGCTCCGACAACGCCTCGATCAACAACTCGGCGGCCGTGGCCGTCGCTCAGGGCACGCTGACGAGCGTCACCATGACCACGGTCGACGGCAAGGCGGTCCAGGGCCAGATATCCGCCGACAAGAAGAGCTGGAAGCCCAGCGCCCAACTCGACCGCGCCACGACCTACAAGGTCGCCGCGACCGCGACGGACGCCAAGGGCCGCGCCGCGCACGAGAACGCCTCGTTCAGCACGGTGGCCCCGGCGCACAGCTACATAGGCTCCTTCACGCCGGACGGCGGCACCACGGTCGGCGTGGGCATGCCCGTGTCGATCAACTTCGACAAGTCGATCACCGACAAGGCGGCCGTCCAGAAGGGCATCACCGTCTCCTCCAGCAGCGGCCAGGAGGTCGTCGGCCACTGGTTCGGCGGCAACCGCCTGGACTTCCGGCCCCAGTCGTACTGGAAGGAAGGCTCCACCGTCACGCTGAAGCTGAACCTCGACGGCGTCCAGGGCGCCCACGGGATCTACGGCGTCCAGCAGAAGACGGTCACCTTCCACATCGGCCGCAACCAGGTGTCCTACGTCGACGCGAAGACCAAGCAGATGAAGGTCACGCAGGACGGCAGGACGGTCAAGACCATCCCGGTCTCCGCCGGCGCCCCCGACCACACCACGTACCAGGGCCAGATGGTGATCGCGGAGAAGTTCAAGCAGACCCGGATGAACGGCGCGACGGTCGGTTTCACCGACGACGACGGCAAGGGCGAGTACGACATCAAGGACGTGCCGCACGCCATGCGCCTGACCACCTCGGGCACCTTCATCCACGGCAACTACTGGGGCGCTCCGTCCGTCTTCGGCAGCGTCAACACCAGCCACGGCTGCGTGGGTCTCCAGGACAAGAAGGGCGCCGGCGACCCCAACACCCCGGCCGCCTGGTTCTTCGACCACTCGCTGACCGGTGACGTCGTGGTCGTCCAGCACACCGGCGACAAGACCGTCGCCCCGGACAACGGCCTCAACGGCTGGAACCTGAGCTGGGCGCAGTGGAAGGCCGGCTCCGCCGCCTGACGCTCCGTCCGCGATCTCAACGGCGCCGCCCTCCGGGGCGGCGCCGTCGTCTGCGCGGTCGCCTCCGCGCGGCCCCGTTCCCTCCGCGCGGCCCCGTTCCCTCCGCGCGGCCCCGTTCCCTCCGCGCCGCCTCGCTCCCTCCGCGCCGCCTCGCTCCCTCTCGCTCTCCCTCCGCGTGGCGCCGTTCCCTCTGCGCCGTCGAGGTCCCCGCCCCGGCGCTCTACACCGGCGCCGTCCCCGCCCGGGTCGCGTCCGTGCCCCAGCTCGCCAGCAGGCGCAGCGCCTCCGCCGACTCCGAGCCGGGCTCGGCGTGGTACGCGACCAGGGACAGGTCGGCGCCGCCGGCGACCTTGAACGACTGGTAGTACAGGGCGAGTTCGCCGACCAGCGGGTGGCGCAGGCGCTTCAGCCCGTGGCTCTTCTCCTTGACCTCGTGGGCGGCCCACAGTCGCCGGAAGTCCTCGCTCTTCACCGACAACTCGCCGACCAAGGCGGACAGTCGGGGATCCTCCGGATAGCAGCCCGCCTCCATCCGCAGCGCGCACACCACGTCGATCGCCTTCTGCTCCCAGTCGACGTACAGGTCGCGGTACTCGGGCTTGAGGAAGACCATCCGCGCCCAGTTGCGCTCCTGCGCGGGCAGCTCCGACCAGTCGCCGAAGACCGCCGCCGCCATCCGGTTCCACGCCAGCAGCTCCGCACGCCGTCCGACGACGTACGCCGGGACCGCGTCCATCATGTCCAGGAGCTGCCGCAGCGCGACGCGCACCTGCTGGGCGGACGCGGACTGCCTCTTCTTGTGCTGGGGCTTGGCGAGGTGGGTGAGGTGGGCGTGCTCGGCGTCGGTGAGGCGCAGCGCGCGGGCGATGGAGTCCAGCACCTCCGCGGAGACGTTGCGCCCGTTGCCCTGCTCCAGCCGCGTGTAGTACGCCGCCGAGACCCCGGCGAGCTGGGCCAGCTCCTCGCGGCGCAGGCCCGGAACCCGGCGGCGCCCGTACTGCGGCAGGCCGACGTCCTCCGGTCGCAGCCGGGCGCGGCGGCTGCGCAGGAACTCGCCCAGTTCCGCCCGCCGGTCCAGCCCGGCCGGAGCCTCCCCCGCGGCGCCCGCGGCGCCCGGGGCGGCTTCCGCGGCGGAGGCCGGGCCGGGGCGAACGGGGTGGTCAGGGCGGGCGGGGCGGTGTTCCATACGCCCAGTATCCGTGGTCGTACGCACATCAGCCTGACCCCGCCCGTGGTAGGCACGCCGAACGTAGGCAAAGGCGTGACCTGGGTGAACAGCGGTGTTCGGGGCACCCTGGAGACTGCGTCCGGACGACACCCGCCGGGCACGGCAACCGCTAGGAGAACTCCCGTCATGACCACCGTCGCCGCATACGCCGCTCCGGCCGCCAAGGCCCCGCTGGAGCGCACCACCATCGAGCGCCGTGCCGTCGGCGAGTTCGATGTGCTGATCGACATCAAGTTCGCCGGCATCTGCCACTCCGACATCCACCAGGCCCGCGAGGGCTGGGGAGAAGCGATCTTCCCGATGGTCCCCGGCCACGAGATCGCCGGCGTCGTCTCCGAGGTCGGCCCCGGCGTCACGAAGTACGCCGTAGGCGACCGCGTGGGCGTCGGCTGCATGGTCGACTCCTGCCGCGAGTGCGACAACTGCAAGGCCGGCCTGGAGCAGTACTGCGTCCAGGGGTCGGTGTGGACGTACAACGGCGTCGGCAAGGACGGCGAGCCGACCTACGGCGGCTACTCCGAGAAGGTCGTGGTCGACGAGAACTTCGTCGTCCGCATCCCCGAAGGCCTGTCCCTGGACGTGGCCGCCCCGCTGCTGTGCGCCGGCATCACCACCTACTCGCCGCTGCGCCACTGGAACGTGGGCCCCGGCAAGAAGGTCGCCGTCGTGGGCTTCGGCGGTCTCGGCCACATGGGCGTCAAGATCGCGCACGCGCTCGGCGCGGAGGTGACGGTCCTGTCGCAGTCCCTGCGCAAGAAGGACGACGGTCTGCGCATGGGCGCCGACCACTACTACGCCACCAGTGACCCGGCGACCTTCGAGGAGCTCAAGGGCGCCTTCGACGTGATCCTCAACACCGTCTCGGCGCCGTTGGACTTTCCCGCGTTCCTGTCGCTGCTGGCGACGAACGGCGCGATGGTGAACGTCGGCGTGCCCGAGGAGCAGGTCGACATCCCGCTGGCGGGCCTCTTCGGCAACCGCCGCAACCTGACCAGCTCCAACATCGGCGGCATCCCGGAGACCCAGGAGATGCTCGACTTCTGCGCCGAGCACGGCCTGGGCGCCGAGATCGAGCTGATCGGCGCCGACAAGATCAACGAAGCGTATGAGCGGGTGATCGCCAGCGACGTCCGCTACCGGTTCGTGATCGACACGGCGACGATCTGAGCCGTCGTCGGCGGGCCGCCGCCCGTCGGTGACCGGGCGCGTTCCGTGCGCCCCGTGCGTTCTGTGTGCCCGGCGCGTTCCGTGCGCCCCGCGCCCCTCGGCCGGACCCCCGGCCGGGGCGCACGTGCGTGCCGGGCGTCGGGCGTCGGCCGGGCAGCATCGGCCTGTCGGGTGGGCGGCCCGTCGGCCCGTCGGTCGGTAGGTCGGTCGGGCGGCTTCGGCCCTCGGTCGGGCGCGGTGGCTCGTCAGTGGGGGAGCGTCGCCGGGCTGCCGCCGTTCGCCTCGTAGCCCGCCACCGCCAGTGCGCGGTAGACCGCGAACTCCGCGGCCGGGTCCTCGGACAGGACCCAGGGCAGGGCGCCCACGTGCCCGTCGACGTGTATGAGCTGGTCCATGGCCTCCGCCCAGCGCTCGGAGCGGACCAGGAAGCAGACCAGCAGGTGGCGGACGTGCGCCAGCACCGGGTCGTCGGCGCGGGCCGCCTGCACCGCGAACAGCGCGCCGTGCACCGCCTTGATCACCACCTCGCTCTGGTAGAAACCGCGGACCAGGTTCAGCTCGGGCAGGTGCTCGAAGACGGCGAACAACGGGAGCGCCGCCAGCAGCGACCCTCGGGGCGCGCGGGCCGCGGCCGCTTCGGCGAACGCCGCCGCCAGCTTCCGCGAGCCGTGCCACTTCTCGCACCAGTAGTGCAGGGCCGCCAGGTGCGCGCCCATGTGGTGCGGCGCGCGGTCCAGGATCTTCAGCCACAGCTTCTCGAACTCCGCCTGCGTGTCGTTCAGTCCGCGCGCCGCCGACAGCTCGATGACGTACGGCACCGGGTCGCCCGGGGCCAGCAGCGCGGCCTGGCCGCACGTCTCCCGGGCCTCCTCCATGATGATCCGGAACTCGTCCGTCCCCGGCGTCGCCGTCCGCCACGCCTGCTGCACCAGGAACTCGGCGTGCACCGCCGCGCCGCCGGGATCCTTGGGCTGCTCGGCCCGCCACACCCGAAGCCACTGGCCGCCCGGCGTCTCGTGCACCCCTCCCGGCCGCCGGGCCAGCTCCAGCGCCGCGGCCCCCGCGAACGCCTGCACCCGCTGCCAGCGCAGCTCGCCCTCCGCGCCGGTGCCGGCCAGGAGCTGGGAGGCGGCGCGGTAGTCCTGCGTGCGCTGCACCAGGTCCAGCACGTCCAGCAGGTCCTGGTCGGGACCGGGCATGCGGACGTCCAGCTCCTCCTGGGGCACGAAGCCGTAGTTCGCCGGGTCCGCGGCGTCCGGGTGCCCCGGGTGCACCTGCTCGATCGCACCGCGCCTGCGCCGCGTCAGGGACAGCAGCACGAAGCTCAGCATGACCAGCGCCGTCAGGACCCAGAGAATCTCCATGGGACAAGCGAACCAGACCGCGCCGACAGTTGGCCAACCTGCGTCCGCCGCCTGTGGACAACCCCGTCCGGCCGGGGCCCGAGCCTGTGGACAACTCGGTGCGGCGCTGTCCGGGACGGCGGACGACCGGGTGCGGCACGGTCCGGGACGGCGGACGGCGGACGGCGCCGGTTCGCCCCGGTGGACGGCACCGCCCCCTCGGGCGCATTACTCTCGGGCCCATGAGCGACAGGCACATCAGTGAGCACTTCGAGACCCTCGCGATCCACGCGGGCAACACCGCGGATCCCCTCACCGGCGCGGTGGTCCCGCCGATCTACCAGGTCTCGACCTACAAGCAGGACGGCGTGGGCGGCCTGCGCGGCGGCTACGAGTACAGCCGCAGCGCCAACCCCACCCGGACCGCCCTGGAGGAGAACCTCGCCGCCCTGGAGGGAGGCTGCCGAGGGCTCGCGTTCGCGTCCGGACTGGCGGCCGAGGACTGCCTGCTGCGCGCGCTGCTCAGCCCCGGCGACCACGTCGTGATCCCGAACGACGCCTACGGCGGCACGTTCCGGCTGTTCTCCCGGGTCGTCTCCCGCTGGGGCGTGGACTGGTCGGTGGCCGACACCAGCGACCCGGCCGCCGTACGGGCCGCGATCACGCCGCGCACCAAGGCGGTCTGGGTGGAGACCCCGTCCAACCCGCTGCTCGGCATCACCGACATCGCCGCCGTCGCTCAGATCGCCCGGGACGCGGGTGCCCGGCTCGTCGTCGACAACACCTTCGCCACGCCCTACCTCCAGCAGCCGCTGGCGCTCGGCGCGGACGTCGTCGTGCACTCGCTGACCAAGTACATGGGCGGCCACTCCGACGTGGTCGGCGGCGCGCTGGTCGTCGGCGACGCCGCGCTGGGCGACGAACTGGCCTACCACCAGAACGCGATGGGCGCCGTGGCCGGTCCGTTCGACTCCTGGCTGGTGCTGCGCGGCGCCAAGACCCTCCCGGTGCGCATGGACCGGCACAGCGAGAACGCCGAGAAGGTCGCCGACATGCTGTCGCGGCACCCGCGGGTGACGCGCGTGCTGTACCCGGGGCTGCCCGAGCACCCCGGCCACGAGGTCGCCGCCAAGCAGATGCGGTCGTTCGGCGGCATGGTCTCCTTCCAGGTCGAGGGCGGCGAGGCGGCGGCGGTCGAGGTCTGCGACCGCGCCAAGGTGTTCACCCTCGGGGAGTCCCTGGGCGGCGTCGAGTCCCTGATCGAGCACCCCGGCCGCATGACGCACGCCTCCGTCGCGGGCTCCGCCCTGGAGGTCCCCGGCGACCTGGTCCGCCTGTCCGTCGGCATCGAGAACGTCGCGGACCTGATCGAGGACCTTCAGCAGGCCCTCGGTTAGCCGGTCGGCGCCGTCGCGCGCGTCACCAGTCGCCCACGGGCGGAGTCGCCGGCGGCGGCGCCGCCCACGGGCGCGCGGTCAGCGCCCACACGGTGAACGCCACGGCCGCCGCGCACACCAGCAGCCACAGCACGCGGCGGGCCAGCCTCCGGCGGCGCAGCACGCGGTCGCCGCGGCGCACCGCGGCGGCGTGCAGCTCCGGCGGGACCTGCGGCGGCGTCTGGTCCAGGACCCGCCGTACCGCCGCCTCGCGCTCCGTCCGGTTCATCCCCGCCTCCCCTCAGCGCGGCGCCGCGCCCCCGCTGCCTCCCCTGTTCCCGCGCGGGGCGGTGCGGCCGTCGGGCCGCCGACGGCCGCGGTCCGCCCGCGCGGGTGCGTGAGGGCGGCGGTCGCGCGGTCGCACAGGACGCGGACGCGCTCGGGAGGCAGATCGAGCAGGGCCGCGGTCTGCTCCTCGGCGACGCCCTCGTACAACCGGAGCACGAGGACCAGGCGCTCACGCGGGCTGAGGGCGGCCAGGACGCCGGACGGCGCCGGCCGGGCGCGGCCCAGGACGCCGACCGGGCGCCATGACCCGCGGTCGAAGCGCCCGGCCAGCCTGCGGCGGGCGTAGGCGTAGGGGTCCTCGCCGTGCAGCCGGTCCCAGTGCGCGTACGTGTGCGCGAGGGCCTCGGTCAGCAGACGGCACGCGCGCGGGTTGTCGTCCGCGGCCTCCGCGGTGAGCAGGGTCGCGGCATGCAGCAGCCGCCCGGCCGCGCCCGCGACGAACGACTCGAACTCCCGGGCCCGGCGGGCGCCCCGAGACGCCTGCCGTTCGCGCACCGCGCCTCCCGTCGGCGGCGGACCTGTGGAGACCTCCCGTGGAGCCCGGAGGCCGGCGGTCTCTCAGGAACCGGAGACCAGAGGAATCTCGGGAACCGGAGAGATCAGGGGATTCTCAGAAGCCCGAGAGCCCAGCGGAATCTCAGGAACCGGAGAGATCGGAGGAGTCGGAGGCGGCGTCGCCCGTCTCGGCCGCCGGGGCGCCCCCAGACGCCTGGCGGGCGGACAGCGCGTGGTTGAAGCGGGTCAGCAGCGAGCAGAAGGCCTCACGCTCCTGGGGCGCCCAGTCCTCGGTCAACTCCGCCATGAGCTGGCGCCGCGACGAGCGCACCTCCTCCAGCCGCGCCAGGCCGCGCGGGGAGAGCTGGAGCACCACGGCCCGGCCGTCCTCGGGGTGCGAGGTGCGCTTGACGAGGCCGGTGTCCACGAGCGGCGCCACCTGCCGGGTGACGGTGGAGGAGTCGATGCCCATGCTCGCGGCGAGCGCCTTGACGCCCATTGGACCCTCCCGGTCCAGCCGGTGAAGCAGCAGGTACGCGGCACGGTCCATCGAGTTGCGCACCTGCCCGACCCCGCCGAGCCGGGTCTGTTCCGCCCGCCGGGCGAACAGGGCGACCTCGTGCTGAAGGCTCTCAAGGAGGCCGGCGTCACCGGCGGTCGTCATGTCCATCGACATATCAGGCGTTGTGGGCATGGCCGGAGGCTCACTTCTGACGGGCTGCTGGGTTGGGGGACAGGGTACGCGGCCCCGGGTCGGACCGTACCAGCGCTGCGCAAACCGGTCCCCAAGGGTCCGTCGCAGCCGCCCGTCGCGCCCGTGAACTGCGAGACTGGAGGTATGAGCTTCGGCACGTCTGTCTCCTGCCCGCCCGTCACCCTCGACGACGTGCGGGGGGCCCGGAAGATGCTCTCCGGGGTGGCGCGGATGACCGCGATGGAGAGCAGCAGGCATCTGTCCCAGCTTTCCGGCACGCCGGTGCACCTCAAGTGCGAGAACCTTCAGCGGACCGGCTCCTTCAAGCTGCGCGGCGCCTATGTGCGGATCGCCGGACTGCTGCCCGAGCAGCGCGCCGCCGGCGTGGTCGCCGCGAGCGCCGGCAACCACGCGCAGGGCGTCGCCCTCGCGTCGTCGCTGCTCGGAGTGCGGGCCACGGTGTTCATGCCCAAGGGCGCCCCGCTGCCGAAGGTCAGCGCGACCCAGGACTACGGCGCCGAGGTGCGCCTGCACGGCCAGGTGGTCGACGAGACGTTGTGGGCGGCCCAGCGGTACGCGGCCGAGACCGGCGCGGTGTTCATCCACCCCTTCGACCACGCCGACGTCATCGCGGGCCAGGGCACCGTCGGCCTGGAGATCCTGGAGCAGTGCCCCGAGGTGCGCACGATCGTCGTCGGCATCGGCGGCGGCGGTCTGGCGGCCGGCATCGCCGTCGCGGTGAAGTCGCTGCGGCCGGACGTGCGGATCGTCGGGGTGCAGGCGGCGGGCTCGGCGGCGTATCCGCCCTCGCTGGCGGCCGGGCGCCCGGTGGCGATCGAGAACCCGGTGACGATGGCCGACGGCATCCGGGTGGGACGGCCCGGCGACGTGCCGTTCAGGATCGTCGAGGAACTGGTCGACGAAGTGCGCACGGTCGGCGAGGACGAGTTGGCCGCGGCGCTGCTGCTGTGCATGGAGCGGGCCAAGCTGGTGGTCGAGCCGGCCGGGGCGATCTCGGTCGCCGCGCTGCTCGGCGAGCGGGAACGGCTCGCGGGCCCGGTGGTGGCGGTGCTGTCCGGCGGCAACGTCGACCCGGTGCTGCTCCAGCGCGTGCTGCGGCACGGCATGGCGGCGCAGGGCCGCTACCTCGCCGTGCGGCTGCGGCTGCGGGACCGGCCCGGGGCGCTGGCCACGCTGCTCGGCGTGCTGTCGGCGGTCGACGCCAACGTCCTCGACGTGAGCCACGTGCGCACCGATCCCCGGATCGGACTGAGCGAGGCGGAGGTGGAGCTGCACCTGGAGACGAAGGGCCCGGCCCACTGCGCCGAGGTCGGCCAGGCGCTGCGCGAGTCCGGATACACGGTCATCGACGGCTGACGACGGCTGACGACGGCCGAGGGTCAGCCGCGGCGCTACCTGACCTGACCGGGCCAGACCCGACGAGACCAGACCGGGCCGGGGGGCGTCTCCTCGCGCGCTCCCCGCCCTCCATCCCGCCCCCGTCACTCGTTCGGGGAAATCCGTCGACGGACGCGATACATCGCGTTACTGTTCTGCTCGTGCCGCTGGTCGGCGCGGTCGGCCTTCACCGCATGGGGAAAATCCCGGCGGAGCGAGGGCGGCTGAATCTAGGCTTTCCCGACGATCCCCGACGACGTGGAGATGCATATGCCAGGCGCCATCTATGCCGAAGGTCTGGTCAAGACCTTCGGCGACGTACGAGCTCTGGACGGCGTCGACCTCGATGTCCCCGAGGGCACGGTGCTGGGACTGCTCGGGCCGAACGGGGCGGGCAAGACCACCGCCGTCCGCTGTCTGACCACCCTGCTGCGTCCCGACAGCGGCAGTGCGGTCGTCGCGGGCGTCGACGTGCTGCGGCATCCCGACGCGGTGCGCCGCTTGATCGGCCTCTCGGGCCAGTTCGCCGCGGTGGACGAGTACCTGACCGGCCGCGAGAACCTCCAGATGGTCGGCCGTCTCTACCAGATGCGCGCGCGGCAGGCCAAGGAGCGCGCCCAGGAGCTGCTGGAGCAGTTCGGGCTCGCCGACGCCGCCGACCGGCCCGCCAAGACGTACTCCGGCGGCATGCGGCGCCGGCTCGACCTGGCGGCGGCGCTCGTCGTCTCCCCGCCGGTGATGTTCATGGACGAGCCGACGACCGGCCTCGACCCGCGCAACCGCCAGCAGTTGTGGGAGGTCATCAAACAACTGGTCTCCGGCGGTACGACGCTGCTGCTGACCACGCAGTATCTGGAGGAGGCCGACCACCTCGCGCACGAGATAGCGGTGGTCGACCACGGCCGCGTCATCGCCCGCGGCACCTCCGACCAGCTCAAGGCCCGCACCGGCGGCGAGCGCGTCGAGGTCGTGGTGCACAGCCGGGAGCGCATCGCCGACGCCGCCGCCCTCCTGGACCGGTTCGGCCCGCGCGGCGCCGACGCGGGCGACGCCGCGGTGGAGGAGCACACACGCAAGATCACCGTGCCCGTCACCGGCGGGGCTCGGCTCCTCGCGGAGATCATCCGCGAGCTGGACACCCGCGACATCGAGATCGACGACATCGGACTGCGCCGGCCGACCCTAGACGACGTGTTCCTCTCCCTGACCGGCCACGCGGCCGAGCCCGGCAGCGCGGAGAGCCGCGGGGAGACGGACGCGTCGAGCGACGAAGACCAGGACCGCGGCCGCGAGAAGGAGACCGTCAAGTGAGCGCAGCCCCCGACACCGCCCGCCCCGCCCTGCGCCCCGCCCCGGCTGGGAACGCGCTGACCCAGTCCGTCCGCGACTCCCTGGTCGTGGCCCAGCGCAACCTGATCCGCATGTCCCGGATACCCGAGGTGGTCATCTTCGGGCTCATCCAGCCGATCATGTTCGTGGTGCTGTTCACCTTCGTGTTCGGCGGCTCCATGCAGATCGGCGGCACCACCGACTCCGCCACCTACACGAACTTCCTGATGGCCGGCGTCTTCGCGCAGACCGTCACCTTCGCCACCGCAGGCGCCGGCGCGGGCATCGCCGACGACATGCACAAGGGCCTCATCGACCGGTTCCGCTCCCTGCCCATGGCCCGGGGCGCCGTGCTGACCGGACGGACCTTCGCCGACCTGGTGCAGACGGCGCTGACCATGGTCGTCCTCGCCGGCGTCGCCCTGCTGGTCGGCTGGCGGGTCGGCTCCGACGGCGACACGAGCGCGGGACGGGTGCTGGCCGCCTTCGCCCTGCTGCTCCTGCTCGGTTACGCGTTCACCTGGATCGGCGCGCTCATCGGCCTGTCGGTGCGCTCGCCCGAGGCGGCCACGTCCGGGGGACTGGTGTGGCTGTTCCCGGTGACCTTCATCTCCAACGCGTTCGTGGACTCCAGCAGGATGACGCCCTGGCTGCGGCACATAGCGGAGTGGAATCCGTTCAGCGCCACCGTCCAGGCGTGCCGGGTGCTCTTCGGCAACCCGGGCCAGTCGCAGTCCGACGCCTGGCCCATGCAGCACCCGGTGTGGGCGTCGCTGATCTACTCGGCGCTGATCATCCTGGTCTTCCGCACCCTGGCCGTCCGGAAGTACCGCTCGGCGACCGCGTGAGCGCCGGCCCCGGTGCGGACGCGGCGAGGCCCCCGGAGCACCGTCAGGGGCGCCGGGGGCCTCGCCGCAGAAGAGAGAAGGGGGGTCAGCCGTTGTAGGGCTCGGCCTTCAGGATCTTCACCGAGGTCTTCTTGCCGTTGGGCAGCTCGTACTCCGCGTCCTCGCCGACCTTGTGGCCGATCACCGCGGAGCCCAGCGGGGACTGCGGCGAGTAGGTCTCGATGTCGGAGCTGGCGTACTCGCGCGAGGCCAGCAGGAAGGCCAGCGTGTCGTCCTCGTCGCCGTCGAAGGCGATCGTGACGACCATGCCGGGCGCTACCGCGCCGTCCGTGGAGGTCGGCGCCTCGCCGACCTGGGCGTTCTCCAGGAGCTGGGTCAGTTGGCGGACGCGCAGCTCCTGCTTGCCCTGCTCTTCCTTGGCCGCGTGGTACCCGCCGTTCTCACGCAGGTCGCCCTCCTCGCGCGCGGCCGCGATCTTGGCGGCGATCTCCGTGCGCGCGGGACCAGTAAGCTGCGCAAGCTCGTCCTTGAGCTTGTTGTACGCCTCCTGGGTCAGCCAGGTGACGTTCTCGCTGGTCTGGGTCACAGGTGCTCCTCGTCGGTACTGGGAAGACAAAGCATCGCCCTGCCCAGAAGAATGTTCCCTCACGGAAGGGCGAAACCACGAGCCTAACGCTTGGGGCCGCAAAGGGGGAGGACATAAGCCATCACCTTCACGTCAGCGCAGGTCACGTCGGGCGTATTCCAGGCGGATCAGGGGCGGTCCGGGGCGTCAGCCGGCCTGGCAGCCCAGCAGCTCGCCCGTCGTCCCCCGGGCCGTCGTGCGCAGCGTGAGGATCTTGTCGACCTGCGTCGCCCGCTGGTCGAAGCGGAAGTCGGCCCGGCCCACCTCGTCGCCGTTCGCCGCCTGGGAGCGCAGCGTGCAGTAGCCGTGCGCGTCGGCGTCCTTGTGGACCTCGAGGTGGATGCGCACCGCGTGGTCGGAGGTCTGGAACGAGACGACCTGGGCGCTGATCTCGACCCGGCCCACGTAGTAGTAGGCGAAGTAGCCGATCAGGGCGAGCAGCGCGGCGCCCAGCACGGCGCCCAGCGTCTTGAGCTTGCGATCGGCGTGCTCGTCCGAGGAGCGGCCGTAGCGGCCCTCGGGCGGCCGGATGCTCGCCGTGCTCATGATCGTCCTCTCGGCCGGTGCGGGACGAGCGTCCCGCGGGGGGCTCCCGGAGCCGGGCCCCGGAATTTTTCGCCCCCCGGTTCGGTCACTATAGAAGCCCCGGCCCCCCGGCTCGGCCGCCGCCCCGGACCGACCGACCGTGCGGCGCCCGCCGGCCGCCCGACACAGGCCCGCCGACACCGGGCACCGACTTGACCTTGAGGATTGAGCCTTGACTGAACAGCTACGACTGATGGCTGTGCACGCGCACCCCGACGACGAGTCGAGCAAGGGCGCGGCCACCATGGCGAAGTACGTGTCCGAGGGGGTGGACGTGCTGGTGGTGACCTGCACGGGCGGAGAGCGCGGCTCCATCCTCAACCCCAAGCTCCAGGGCGACGCCTACATCGAGGAGCACATCCACGAGGTGCGCCAGAAGGAGATGGACGAGGCCCGGGAGATCCTGGGCGTCAAGCAGGAGTGGCTGGGCTTCGTCGACTCCGGCCTGCCCGAGGGCGACCCGCTGCCGCCGCTGCCCGACGGCTGCTTCGCCCTGGAGGACGTCGACAAGGCGGCCGGCGAGCTGGTCCGCAAGATCCGCGCCTTCCGCCCGCAGGTGATCACCACCTACGACGAGAACGGCGGGTACCCGCACCCCGACCACATCATGACCCACAAGATCTCCATGGTGGCGTTCGAGGGCGCCGCGGACGCCGAGAAGTACCCGGAGGAGGAGTACGGCCCGGCGCACCGGCCGGTCAAGCTGTACTACAACCAGGGCTTCAACCGCCCGCGCACCGAGGCGCTGCACAAGGCCCTGCTGGACCGCTCCCTGGAGTCGCCCTACGGGGAGTGGCTGAAGCGCTGGGACGCGTCGGGCCACAGGGACCGCACCCTCACCACGCACGTCCCCTGTGCCGACTTCTTCGAGATCCGCGACAAGGCGCTGATCGCCCACGCCACGCAGATCGACCCCGACGGCGGCTGGTTCCACGTGCCGATGACGGTCCAGAAGGAGGTCTGGCCGACGGAGGAGTACGAGCTGGCGAAGTCGCTCGTGGACACGTCGCTCCCCGAGGACGACCTCTTTGCGGGCGTCCGGCACTCCTGAGGGACAATGCCTGACATGAGCGCAAGCGCGAGCCTCGTCACGACGCATCTGGTCACTCTGGCCGAGTTCGACAAGAACAAGGTCACCCCCGGCGTCCTCGGTTTCATCGTCTTCGCGGCGATGGCCCTGGCCGTGTGGGGCCTGATGAAGTCCATGAACCGCCATATGGGCCGGGTCGATTTCAAGGACGTCCCGAGGGCCGGGGCGAAGACGTCCGGCCACGACGGTCCGGACGACGGGGAGAACCGGCCCTCCCGAGGCTGACGACAGAGCGGCCGGCCGCCCCGGGCAGCCGGCCGTGCCCTACTTGCCCCCGGGTAAACGGCTGTACGCCCTGCATGCCCCGGGGCTGTCGGTCATACGCCCTGCGTGTCCCCGGGCAGTCGGCCAAACCCTGCGCCGGGCGGTCGGTCATACCCTGCGCCGGGCAGTCGGTCATACCCTGCGCCGGGCGGTCGGCCGTACTCCCTTCGGGTGACCGGCCGTACTCCGTCCCCGGGCGCCTCGGCAGCCCCCGGAAAGCGGCCGGGCCGTGCTCGCCCCGCCTCCGCGACGGCGCGGCCCTCGGCGTGCCGTCATCGGCGGGGCGCCGCGGGGTCAGCCGCCCCGCTACCGCCGTCGGCCCGCCCCGCTCCCTTCGTACTCGCGCTCGTGCTCGGGCTCCTCTTCGTCCTCGTCCTCGTCCTCGTAGTCCCCGTAGTCCTCGTACTCCTCGTCGTCTTCGCGGTCTTCGTCCCCCTCGTCTCCTTCGTCCTCTTCCTCCTCGCCCTCGGGCTCCTCCTCGTCCTCGAACTCTTCTTCGTTCTCAGGCCCTTCGGTCTCCTCGCCCTCGCCCTCGCCCTCTCGCTCGCGCTCGTTCTCCTCTTCCTCCAGCGCCTCCTCGTGGCTGCGCACCACCTCGCCGTCGCGGATCTCGCCGCGCCAGCCTTCGGGGGCCTCGTCGGAGAGGGTGACGTAGCGCTGGAAGTTCTTGGCGTCGAGCCGCAGGCGGCGGCCCTGCGCGCGCCAGATGTTGCCGGTCTTCTCGAAGAAGCCGGAGGGGTAGTACTCGACGACGATGGCGATGTGCGTGAGCGTGGGAGTCACCTCGTGGAAGCTGATGCAGCCTCGGGTGGTGCCCTTGGCGCCCTCGGAGGTCCACATGATGCGCTCGTCCGGGACCTGCTCCTGCACCGTGGCCTTCCAGGACCGCGAAGAGGGCCCCACCTTCAACTTCCAGTCGCTGTTGGTCTCGTTCTCCTGCGAGACGCTGCGCACGCCCTTGGTGAAGGAGCTGAACTTCGCGTACTGGGTCCAGTGGTCGTAGGCGACGCGGAGGGGCACGCCGACGTCGAGGTGCTCGATGATGTTGATGACCTTGGACTGGCCGGACTTGCGTCCCTTGCCGCCGAAGAGGCTCTTCGCCTTATCGACCACGCTGTCCTTGATGTCCTTCGTCTTCGTGCCGATGAGGGCCTTGACGGGTGACTCCCCTTTCAGGACGCGGGCGCCGACCTTGCCGAGCATGCCGTCGTTCTCCGCGACGTCGATCAACTGGCCGGTGAGACCCTCGACTTTGTCGCCTGCGAGGCTCGCGAGATGTCCCGCCTGCGCGCCGAGGAAACTGACGAGTTCGGCGCGCAGTCGGTCCAGGCCGCTCGCTCCGTCTTGCGTGGTCGTGGTGTCCGGCTTCGCCATGGTCTACCTCCGGCGCCCCGGCGCCTTCTTGGCCGCGGTCTTCTTCGCGGCGGTCTTCTTGGCGGCGGGCTTGTCGGTCGTGCCCCGCGGGGCCTGCGC
Organism: Streptomyces sp. NPDC046985; assembly: GCF_040644415.1. Taxonomy (NCBI): domain Bacteria; kingdom Bacillati; phylum Actinomycetota; class Actinomycetes; order Kitasatosporales; family Streptomycetaceae; genus Streptomyces; species Streptomyces sp. NPDC046985. The sequence continues at coordinate 493,012 of NZ_JBEYWK010000001.1, read as the reverse complement.
GGTCTTCTTGGCCGCGGTCTTCTTCGCCGGTGCGGCGGTCTTCTTCGCGGGACTCCTCCGTGCGGACGGCGCCTGCTTCTGGGCCGCCGCCTTCTTCCCCGGCGGGGGCCTCTCGGCGCTCTTCTCGGCCTGCGCCTCGCGTCCGGACCGGGCCGCCTTCCGGCGCCGCCTCGGACGCTCCTCCTCGGGCTCCTCTTCCTCCTCGGGCTCTTCCTCCTCCGGCTCGCCCTCTTCTTCCTCCTCGCCTTCCGGTTCCTCTCCCTCTTCCTCCTCGCCTTCCGGCTCTTCTTCGTCCTCCTCGAACTCCTCGTCTTCCTCGAACTCCTCTTCCTCGGGCTCCTCTTCCTCCTCGTCATGCGCCTCCCGGTCCTCGGGCTCCTCCTCGAACTCCTCCTCGCCTTCCTCTGTTTCCTCCCCTTCCTCCTCGGGCGGGTGCTCCTCCTCCTCGGCCTTGTCCTCGCCGCCCCTCCTGAGCCGGGTGGTCCTGCTGTGCAAGGCGTCCGCGAGGTCGGACAGTTTGCGGTCGGCCGCCGCGGCGGCGGCCCTGCGGCCCGCGTCCTTGAGTCCGCCGCGCACCTGCTCGCCGAGTTCGGCGACCTGGGGGATCTCCTGGACCTTCTTCAGTCCTTCGGTCAGGAGTTGCTGGGGGTCGAGGCCGGAACGGCGACCCGCGAGATAGGTGGCGACCCCGAGGGCCATGCGTCCCTTCTTCGCGCGGCCGAGCGCATAGCCGCCGGCGACCGCGGCGGCGAGGGCGACCTTCGTCGACTGGTTCATCGCTGCTCTCTCCGGCAAGCCGGTGCGCGGACGCCATAGCGATGCGCGGACGTCGAACCGGCGCGCGGACGTACCCGCGGCGCGCTTCGCCGACAGTCCTTCGCGGCTCGCCTGTTCAGGTGTATATGCTGAAATAGTACGGTTAATGGACAGGGTAGCGCCGCTCCAGTGATGGAGTCAGAAACATGGCCACGACAAACGAAGCCGGCGCCGGAAGCGGCCGCCGGCCCTCGCGCCGCACGCACGACGCACCTCGCTCGCCCCGCGCCGACAAGGTCCGCGAGCCCGGCAGGCGCTCTGCCGCCTGGGCCATGAAATCCGCCGCAGGGCAACTGGAAGAACTGCTCGGCCGCGCCCCCGAGGCCGTGACGGCGGTCCGGCCGACCGAGGAGGGCTGGGAGGCGGACGTCGAGGTGGTGGAACTGGAGCGGGTCCCCGAGACCACCAGCGTGCTGGGCACCTACCACGTCAGCCTGGACGCCGACGGCGCCCTGCTGTCGTACGAGCGCACCGGCCGCCACACGCGCGGGCAGATCGACCAGCGCGGCTGACCGGCGCCACGGCGAGCGGCCGGTCCGCGGCAGGCGACTGGCCCGCACCAGGCAACTTAACTGCACCAAGGCGAAGGGAAACGCCATGACCGTGGTGCCGCAGAGCGGAGGAGGCGGCGTCTCGCGCGGAAGCTCGGGAAGCCTCTACGACGTTCTCGATCTGATCCTCGACCGCGGCCTCGTCATCGACGTCTTCGTGCGCGTGTCCCTCGTCGGCATCGAGATACTCAAGATCGACGCCCGGATCGTCGTGGCCAGCGTGGACACCTACCTCCGCTTCGCCGAGGCGTGCAACCGCCTCGACCTGGAGTCGGGGAGCAAACGGCCCTCGCAGCTCACCGACTTGGTCGGCGAGATCACCGAGAGCGGGGCCAAGGGCAAGTCCAAGGGCGTGCTGAGCGGCGCCGTCGAGTCCGTCAAGGAGTCGCTCACCGGCGGCCGTGACGAGGAGGACGACACCGAGGAGGAGTACGAGACCGACGGCTACCACGAGGAAGCCGAGTACGAGGAGGAGCACCGGCAGAAGCGCCGCCGGCCGGCCCGGAAGACGACGACCCGTCGGCCGAGGGAGTGACCATGGCCGTCTACGTCTACTCGGTGCTCTCCAAGGACCATCCGGCCCGCGTGGAGGGCTTGCAGGGGGTGGGGCGCTCCCCGGGTCCGCTGCGCACGGTCAGTGCGGGAACGCTGCACGCCGTGGTCGGCGACGCGCCCGAGGACCTGCGGCCCCGGCGCCGCGACGTCACCGCGCACCACGAGGTGCAGGAGCGGCTGATGGCCGACGGGACCGTCCTGCCGCTGCGCTTCGGGCTGACCGCCGAGGACGACGACGCGGTGCGCGCGGCCCTGGAAGTCCGCGCCGCCGCCCTCCGGGAGACGCTGCACCGGCTGGAGGGCGCCGTCGAGTACAACCTGAAGGCCGCCTGGGAGGAGGACGCGCTGCTGCACCGGATTCTGTCGGAATCGGACGAGGCGCGCGCCCTCAACGACGCGATCCGCGGCGGCGCCGCCTCCTCCGACACGCCCCTCGCGCTCGGCGAGTTGGTCGCGCGGGAGGTCGAGGCGCGGCAGCAGGCGCTGGCCGCCGGCATCGTCGAGGCCCTGCGCCCGTACGCCCGCGAGGAGAACCTCGCGGCGCCCGGCGGCCAGGACTTCCTGAACGTCTCGTTCCTGGTCGCGGACGACCAGGAGGAGATGTTCCTGGCCACGCAGACCAGCGTGGCGAACCAACTGCGCGAGGAGTGCGACGTGCGGCTGCGCGGACCGCTCCCCGCCTACAGCTTCGTCTGAGAGGCGCTGCTCATGGGTTTGCTGTCCGGCATCCTCACGCTGCCGCTCGCGCCGGTGCGCGGCGTGGGCTGGGTCGTCGACCGGGTGGTCGAGGCCGCCGAGCGCGAGTACTACGACCCCGAGCCCGTCGAACGCGAGCTGGCGGCGCTGGAGAAGGCGCTGCTGGAGGGCCGTATCGACCAGGAGACCTTCGACGAGCGCGAGGACCTGCTCCTCGACCGCCTGGAGGAGATCGCGGCCCACCGGCGCGGCGGACCGGACCGGTGAGGGGAAGCGAGGAGCCATCGTGACGGAGCCTCCCGACCGGTACGGCGCCCCGTCCCGCGCGGCGTCGCCCTACGGCTACGGCCAGAACTCCAGCGCGAACCTGGCCGACATCCTGGAACGCGTGCTGGACAAGGGGATCGTCATCGCGGGGGACATCCGCATCAACCTCCTCGACATCGAGCTGCTCACCATCAAGCTGCGGCTCATCGTCGCCTCCGTGGACAAGGCGCGGGAGATGGGCATCGACTGGTGGGAGCACGATCCGGCGCTCTCCTCCCGCGCCGACGACCATGCGCTGGCCGAGGAGAACCGGCGCCTGCACGCCGAGATCGAGGCGCTGCGGGAGGAACGGGAGCTGCCGGCCCGGTCGGCGCGCCCGCCGGCCGCACGGCGCCGCGCCGCGCGCCCCGCCGCCGAACGCCGCCGAAGCCGGACGGACAGCCGGACGGACAGCCGGACGGAGAGCCGTACCGACGATGACTGAGCAGGTCGCCTACGCCTACGCCGTGCTGGCCGACGCGCCAGGCGTCGCCGCGGCGCTCGACGCGGTACGCGGCGTGGCGGAGGCGCCGGTGCACCTGGTGGCGCGGTCTCCCGGCGGCGCGCTCTCCGCGGCCGTCAGCCCGGCGCCGGCCGACGAGTTCCAGGAGGACGCCCTGCGGCGCCGACTGGAGGACCTGAACTGGCTGGAAGCCGTCGCCCGCGCCCACCACACCGTGGTCGAGGCGCTCGCCGCGCACACCACCGTGCTGCCGCTGCGGCTGGCCACCGTCTACCGCGACGACGAGCGGGTCCGGGCGATGCTGCGCGCCGACGCGGAGATGTTCGGGCAGGCGCTGCGGCGACTGGCGGGGCACGTCGAATGGGGCGTCAAGATCTACCTGGAGGCGCAGCCGGAGACGACCGCCGCCGCGCCGGACCCGGCGGCCGGGCTCGGGGCGGGGCGCGCCTACCTGCGCGACCGTCGCGTCCAGCGGCAGGCGCGCGAGGAGTCCTACCGCGCCGCCCGGCAGGCCGCGCGGCGCGTCGAGGAGATCGGGCAGGCCGCGGCGTCCGGCCGCGCCCGGCACCGGGCCCAGCAGGGCGAACTCGCCGCCGGCGCCGGGGAGAACATCGTCAACGACGCCTACCTGGTGACGCGCGAGACGGCGGAGCAGTTCCGTGCGCAGATCCTGGAGGCCGCCCGCGGGCTGCCCGGCGTGCGGATCGACGTCACCGGGCCCTGGGCGCCGTACTCCTTCGCCGCCCCGCCGGGCGCGCCCGGCCAGGCGCCGTGAACGGCGGGGCGGCGACGTCCGGTGCGGCGCCGCTGGCGCAGCGCCAAGTCGCCCTCGTCGACCTGCTGGACCGCCTGCTGAGCGGCGGCGTCGTGCTCACCGGCGACGTGGTGCTGTCGATCGCGGGCATCGACCTGGTGCGGATATCGCTGCGCGCGCTGATCGTCTCCGTCAGCGAGCAGACCCCCTCACCGTGGGACAGCGCGCGGGAACGCCCCGAGGAGGCGCCGTGACGGGCGAGGGCGAGGTCGAGCGGGCCGGGACGGGTGACGGCGCGTGGACCGGGAGGGGCGAGAGCGCGGGGGCCGGGACGGGCGGGGGTGAGCGGGTCGGGCCGGGCGAGGCTGCGTGGGCCGGGGCGCCCGACCGGCTCGGGGAGGTCGCCGCCGCGGCCGCGCGGGCCTTCCGGCTGCTGCCGGCCGCGCCGCAGGACGTCGCCCCGTCCGAAGGCCACGGCCCGCCGCGTCCCGCGCGCCGGATCAGCGCCGACCCCGACACGGTGGAGCGCGACCTCGTCAGACTCGTCCTCACCCTGGTCGAACTGCTCCGGCAGCTCATGGAGCGGCAGGCGCTGCACCGAGCCGACCAGGGCGATCTCACCGAGGACGAGGAAGAGCGGCTGGGCGCCACCCTGATGATCCTGCACGACCGGATGAACGATCTCTGCGCCCGCTACGGCCTCACCCTGGCCGATCTCAACCTGGACCTCGGCCCGCTCGGCACCCTGCTGCCCACCGACGAACCGGAACCGCCGCCGTGGTCCGGCGATCCGTGACCCCGCGCACCGGCGGCACGGTCGCGCACGTCCGCGTACGCACGAAGGACGCGATTCGAGACAGACCGAGACCGCCCGAGACAGCCCGAGGCGGCACGGCCGGAACCGGAGGACGGTTCATCCGCGTACCGGGGCGACCTCCACGCCCATCACCTCCCGCGCGTGCCGGTCGGGCACGACGCCCAGGCGCCAGCCCTGCCAGCCCGCCTCCAGGCTCACGCCGCGCTCCAGCACGAGCTGGAAGGCGCCCACGTAGTCGTCCAGCCTGCCGTCCCGCAGCGCGTGTCCGCCCTGGGCCAGGGCCGACAGCTCCTGCTCGGCGACCGCCGTGCCGACCTCGACCCCGCCGGGGGCCGCGTACGGCAGCAGGGTGCAGCGCAGGAAGCGGGCCCAGTCCTCGCCCCGGCGGTCGCCGTAGGAGACGAACAGGGCCAGCGCCTCGTCGCACAGGGCCAGCGCCTGCGGGATACGGGCGTTGCCCGCGTCCACCACGGCCAGCTCCAGGCAGGTCCACGCCTCGCCGTGGGCGACGCCGATGCGCTGGAAGTCGGCGCGGGCGTCGGCCAGCAGTTGGCGGGCGAAGCCGGAGTTGCGCAGCGAGCCGGTCTGGGCCGCCCGCTGGTCGCGGGTCAGCCGCGCCGAGTGGTGGCGAGCGCAGGCCAGGCCGTAGACGTCGCGCATCCGGGAGAACATCGTGCGCGCCCGCTCCAGCTCCCGCAGGGCCTGGTCCAGGTCGCCGGCCTCCTCCAGCGCCTGGCCCAGGTAGTACAGCGTCCACGCCTCGCCGCGGGCGTCCTCGTTGTCGCGGTGCCGGGCCACCGCCCGCCGCAGCTCGTCCACCGCCTGTGCGCCGTCGCCGGCCACCAGCCCGGCCCGCGCGAGCTGGGTCAGCGCCCACGCCTCGCCGCGGGCGTCCTGGGTGCGGCCGTAGCGGTCCAGCGCCTGCCGCAGGTGCTCCCGCGCGGACTCGGGCGCGCCTTGCCGCAGCGCGAGCTGGCCGAGCTGGAAGTGCGCCCACGCCTCGCCGTGCACCGAGCCGCCCTCCCGGTGCAGCGCCAGCGACCGCGTCAGCAGGTCCAGCGCCGGGGCGAGGTTCCCGCGGTCGCGTTCCACCGCCGCCAGCGCGTGCATCGTCCAGGCCCGGTCGGCCGCCAGCTCGGGCGCCGCCTGGAGCTCCAACGCCTCCCGGAGCCGGGCCGCGGCCTCCGTCAGACTGCCCTGGTGGTGCAGGGTGATCCCCAGGGAGTTCAGCGCCCGGCCCACGCCCGCGTCGTGACGGGCCTCCCGGTACAGGTCCACCACGGAGGTCAGCGTGGTGCGCGCCCGGTCCAGCTCGCCGAGCTGACGGGCCGCGATGCCGGTGCGCCACTGCACCGAGCGCACCAGCAGCCCCTGGTCCACCGCCTGCGTCAGCTCGCTGATCTCGCCCAGCCGGTACAGGTCGCCGCGCAGCAGGCAGTAGTCGCACAGCGCGCCCAGCAGGTTCAGCACGGCCGCCTGGTCCACGCCCTCCGCGTGCCGCAGGGCCGCCGTGATGAAGCTCGACTCGTCGTCCAGCCAGCGCAGCGCCTCGTCCAGCGAGGTGAACCCGTGCGGGCTGAAGCGGTCGGAGCGGGTCGAGTTGTTGCCGTCGACGAGCCGCAGCACCGAGTCGGCCAGCTCGGCGTAGTTCCCGATCAGCCGCTCCTGCGCCGCGGTCCGCTCGGCCGGCTCCTCCTCGTCGAGCAGGCGGGCGTGCGCGAAGGCGCGCACCAGGTCGTGCAGCCGGTAGCGGCTGCCGCGCACGTGGTCGATGAGGCCCGACCGGGCCAGGGCCGCGAGCTGGCGGGCCGCCTCCGCCTCGTCGGCGCCGAGCAGCGCGGCGGCCGCCGCGGCCCCGAGCGAGGCACGCCCCGCCAGGGCGAGCCGTCGCAGCAGCCGCCGCCCGGTCTCCGGCTGGTCGGTGTAGCGCAGCCACAGCACGCGTTCCACCGGCTCCACCGGCCCGTACGCCTCCAGGTCCGCGGCCAGCCGGCGGGGCGAGCGCGGACCGAGGGACGAGCCCGCGACGCGCAGGGCCAGCGGCAGGCCGCCGCACAGCCGGCCGATCCGCTCGGCGGACTCCGCGTCGTAGGGCTCCGAGGCGTCCTGCGCCGCCGCGCTCAGCAGTTCCTCCGCGCCCGCCTCGTCCAGGGCCCGGACCGGAAGCTGGTGCACCCGGGCCGGCAGGTCGCCGGGCAGCGGCAGCGCGGTGCGGGCGGTGACCAGGACCAGGCTGTCGGAGCGCTCGGGGACCAGGGCGCGGACCTGCTCGGCGTCCGAGGCGTCGTCGAGCACGATCGTCACCGGCAGTCCGGTCAGATGCTGGTCGTACAGCTCGCCCAGCCGCTTGACCTGCTGGCCTGCGGAGGAACGGTCGCGGAAGAGCAGTTGCTCGCGGGGCGCCCCGAGCCGGTTCAGCAGGTGCAGCAGCGCCTCGCGCGTGGTCAGCGGCGCCTCGTCCGCGCTGTCGCCGCGCAGGTCGACGACGACCGCCCCGCGGAACTGGTCCTTCAGATCGTGCGCCGCGCGGACGGCGAGAGCGGAGCGGCCGGAGCCCTGCGGGCCGTGCAGCACCACGACCGTCGGCTGGGTCTCGCTGCCTGCGCGGGCCGCCTGCACCCACTGCCGGATCAGCGCCATCTCCTGCCGTCGCCCCGCGAACACCCCGGTCGGCTCGGGCAGTTGCCCGAAGGACTGCTCCAGCACGCTGCGCCTGCGGGCCGCCGCGCTCTTGTCCGTGCCGCGCAGCCGCGGCGCCGTCCGCTTCGGGCCGGTGGCGGCGCTGAGCACCCGCTGCTGGTCGAGGAAGGGGCGGATCCCGCGCACCTCCAGGGCGGTGAGCCACTGGAGCCGCACCTGCTCGGGGCCGCCGGGCTGCCCGGCGGCCCCGGCGCGGTGGTGGGCCGCGGGCAGATGGGCCGCGGCCGCTTTGGCGACGGTGGCCGCCGCGCCGGCCGCGCCCGCGACCGCACCGGCCCCCAGGGCGGTACCGGCCCCGGCGCCGAGGGCCGCGTCGGCGGCGGCCGCGGCGAGCGCGGCGACGGCCACGGCCAGCAGCGCGGTCGCGGCGCCCTGCCGCGCGTAGCGCTGACCGAAGGTGAGCTGACCGGCGCCCGCCTCGTCCAGCGCCCGGACGTAGGCCGCGTACTCCTCGGCCGCCGGCTGCGCCAGGGCGTCCAGCTCGGCGCGGGCGCGGGCCAGCAGCACGGCCCCGTCGACCCGGCCGCCCGAGCGGCGTACCTCCTCCTCGACGGCCCGCGCCAGCAGCCGTTCGGCCTCCGCCCGATGAGCGTCCCGCATCTACCGTCCCCCTCCGGCGTCAATTCCCCTTCGTTCAAGTGTCCTTCGCGCCGACCGTGAGCGCGAGAGGGCGGCGATCACGGGACTCCGGCGGTGTCTGCCCGGCCTGTGCCGCGGTCAGTCCTCTGACGCGTCGGCGCGTCGATGAGATGCGTTCGGGGGCGCGGGCCCGCTCACGGCGCCGGGGCGGATCAGAGGTTCTCGGGGATCTGGATCTTCAGCGACTTGTCGGCCTCGGCGCGGTCGATACGGGAGTTGTACGCGGTGAGGAGTTCGCGCAGACGGTCGCGCACGCCGCTCTTGGAGAAGCCGCCGGCCTCCTCGACGCCGGTCCCGACGAAGTCCTCGACGGACTGGATCGCCACCCGCTCGCCCAGGTCGGCGTTGGCGGCGAGCTGGACGGCGGCGGCCACCCGGTCCTCGGGGACCAGCACGCGGGGGCGGTAGCCCTGGCGGAGGTTGTCGGCGCAGCGTTCGGCGAAGACCTTCTCGCCGGGGGACACCGTGACGTGGATGGCGGTGTCGGCGATCTGGTAGTCGCCCGCGCGCCCGGTCTGCACGTCGGCGGTGGTGTAGCTCTCGACGTTGACGTCCTGGTCCGGGAAACGGAGCGTGAGGGCCGCGCCGACGAGGTGCTGGGCGAGGGCGCCCGCGGTGTTGCCGCCGCGCTGCCGCCCGGCCGCGATCAGCGCGGCCACGGCGGTGCGCACGGGGTGGTCGGGGTCGATGTCGGCCTCGATGCGCTTGCGCCCGAAGTAGTCCTCCTGGATCCGGCGCACGAACCACGCCTGGAGGAGCGCGGCGAGTGCGGTGCGCTGGAGGCCGGTGAGGTCGCTCAACCCGGCTTCCTCGCCCGCGGAGTTGAAGAGGTCGGCCAGCGCGTGGGCGTGGTCGAGGGTGGCCCGAGAGGTGCGTCCGCCCTCGCTGGTGAACTTGCGCTCCTCGCCGTGCTGCGCGAGCAGCCGCTGCGCCCGGCTCCCGCTGGCGGTCTTCACCTGGGAGCGGGTGCAGTAGTGGTGCTGTTCGAGGGGGTAGTGCGCGGCGAGGAACTCCGTCATGTACAGGCCGGCGCACATGACGTTGGAGTTCACGGTGCCCTTGGCGTCCCGCAGCTCCTCGTACCAGGCGCCGAGGGCCGCGCAGAGCGCCGTCGCCGCCTCCGCCGGTGCTCCGGCTATGTCCGCTTCGAAGGTGACCATCGATTCTCCTCACGGCGGGGGGAAGGGCGGGGCCGATCTGCCGAGGCGGCCGGTTCGTCGGGGCGGCTGGCCGACGGGGCGGCTGGTCCGACGGGGGCGGTCCGGCGAGAGCGGCCGGACCGTCAGGAGGAGGCGGCGGCCTGCTGGAACGGGATCGGGCCGCGGTGGAGCGCGCCGCTCAGCAGCGGCTGGAGGTAGTGGCGGGCGAGCCAGGCCACGGCGTCCACGCAGACCGCGTCCCCGAAGCCCATGATCGCCTGGTTGCGCTTCGGCGGCAGGACGTATCCAGGGGCGCCCATCAGCTTGGCGTACTCGCGGGCCGTCATCCAGCGCACGCGCAGCGGCTCGCCCTTCTGCATGCGCACGACGGCCTGCTTGGAGGAGCCGCCGCGGGCGGTGCGCAGGCAGCCGGCGACGTCGTCGGCGCGGATCTCCCAGGCGGGCACGCCGCCCCGGGTGCGGCGGTAGGCGGTGCGGTAGGACGGCTCGGGCTCACGGCCGAGCTGTTCGACGCGCGCTCTGTTGAGGCCCGACAACTGGCCCTCGAAGGCGGCGACGCGCTGCGCGTCCCACCACTCGACGTACGGATCGCCGTCGTCGTCGACCAGGTCCGTCCAGCCGGCGCCGCGCAGGGCGGGGGGCTCGGGGAGCAGGGTGCGGTGGGTGTCGACGCTCTCGTCGTCGAGCGCGAGGTCCAGCCAGGAGGGGCGCAGCGCGGTGCCGCGCCGCTCGTCGGCGTGCGGCTTGGGCAGGCGGCTGGCGACGACGAACAGGCGCGGACGGGACTGCGGCAGGAAGCGCCGGGCGTCCAGGGTGACCACGTCGGCCCAGTAGCCCAGCGTGTTCAGCCGTGCGATGGCGGCCTTCATGTCGGCGCCGCGGTGACTGGTGGCGAAGCCGTTGACGTTCTCCAGGGCGATCACGGCGGGCGTCTCGCCGTCGCGCTCGCCCATGGCGGCCACCACGTCGGTGAAGTTCCAGAACGTGCTGGAGTGCACTCCGGCCAGGCCCGAGCGGCCGCCCGCCAGGGAGAGGTCGGTGCACGGGAAGGAGGCCCAGGCCAGGGAGACCCCGTGCGGGGCGAGGGGGGAGCGGATGTCGTCGGCGATCTCGCGGATGTCGCGCAGGACGTAGTGGTCCTCGGCGTCGGCGAAATGCCTCTTGTACATGTCGTGCTTCTGGTCGTCCAGATCGTTGGCCCAGGTGACCTTGAAGCCGGTCCCGCCGCTCTCCAGTCCCAGCCGGGCGAGGCCGATCCCGGCGAAGAACTCGGCGACCGTGAATTCGGCCTGGCCGGCAACCGGACCGGCGGCGTCAGGGGCGGAGGCGAGGGCTACAGTCACGCGGTAGATGGTACGGGAGGGCGCCGACAGCCCTCCCGAGAGCGGAGAGACGCGGACGGCGGCCCGCGCCTACGATGCGGGAGAGGCGGGACGGGCGTCCCGCAGGTGACGGGGCTCACGTGGGCGAGCGCGACCGCAGATGGGAACGCCGAGCGCCCGACGCACGCACGGCCGCACGGGCCGCACCAGCCGCCCGATACGCCTGGAGTGCCGAAAGCGGCGAGACCCGCGAGAGCGGCGAGCGGACGCGGGGAACGAGAGCGGCGAGCAGACGCAGGGAAGGGGACGCGGAGGTGCCGACGGAGCCCGACCGGGACGCGACGAGCACGGAGACCGGGAAGACGGCGAGGGCCGCGGCGACGGTGAGGGCCGCTGCGACCGCGGAGACCGGGAAGACCGCGAGGGCCGCAGAGACGGTGAGAGCCGCGGCGACCGCGGAGACCGCGGCGGCACAGCCGGGGCAGTCATGGGCCTCGTCCGACGCCGTGCGCGCGAGCATGCGGGCGAACAAGAGCCGGGACACCGGGCCGGAACTGGCGCTGCGCCGCGCGGTGCACGCGCGCGGCCTTCGCTACCGGGTGGCCGCCCGTCCGCTCAGGGAGCTGCGGCGCACCGCGGATCTGGTGTTCACGAAGGTCAGGGTCGCGGTCTTCCTGGACGGCTGCTTCTGGCACGGCTGCCCCGAGCACCACACCGTCGCGGTGCGCAACGGGGCGTACTGGGCCTCGAAGGTGGAGCGCAACCGGACGCGGGACGCCGACACGGACCGCAGGCTGACCGAGGCCGGCTGGACGGTGGTCCGGATCTGGGAGCACGAGGACCCGCTCGAAGCGGCGAGCCGAGTGGAGCGGGCGGTGGCCGAGGCCCGTCGCGCCGCGCAACGGCCGCCCGACGCCGAGAGCGACTGACCGACGGTTCCGGCCGGGGCGACGCGAGCGCCCCGCCCCGCCCCACCCTCACCCCCGTCCCCGCCCCGCTCGGCGGCCCTGTTCGGCGACTTCGGCGGCGAGCGGCGCCGTGCGCCCCGCTGCTCGAACCGCTGGCGCCGGGCGCCTTCCCCACCGCCCTCGCCGAGAGCCCCGAGCCCGTCGCACCGCGGGCGATGACCGGCGGCGCCGGAACTCCCGCCCGCTCAGGGCAGGAAAGGTAATTCGTCGCGGAAGAGACGGCGGATTGCTGTGAGTTGTCTCTCCACTCGATCGGGTGATGTGACCCATCCGCACCCGCGTGGGCTACGGATTCCCCGCGTGAGGACAGCAGAGGGGAACCCGCGAGCCCGGTCGCTCCCGCCGCACCCGCGCCGGGTGCGCCGCGGTGGCCGCCGGGCCGACGCGGTGTCCGTCGGCGGATCGCTGTGCCTCTCCGAAGACAACTGCATGGTTGAACAGGAGAATTCCATGAACACTCGTCTGCGTCGTACTGCCGGTGTCTTCACCGTCGCCGCTGTGCTGCCCCTGGCGCTGAGCGCCTGCTCCAGCAGCGACTCCGGCAAGTCGGACTCCTCGGGCAAGCCGTCGGCCTCCGCCACGGCGAGCAGCGACGACATGGGCGGCGCCAGCAGCAGCGCGAGCAGCAGCATGGACCAGCCGTTCGGCCCGGCCTGTTCGGCCGTGCCCACGAGCGGCTCCGGCTCCTTCGACGGCATGTCCAAGGACCCGGTGGCCACCGCCGCCTCCCACAACCCGGCGCTGTCCACGCTGGTGACGGCCGTGAAGAAGGCCGGCCTGGTCGACACGCTCAACAACGCCCAGAACATCACGGTGTTCGCGCCGACCAACGACGCCTTCGCCAAGATCCCGAAGGCGACCCTGGACAAGGTCCTCAACGACAAGGCCATGCTCACCAAGATCCTCACCTACCACGTGGTGGGCAAGAAGCTGACGCCGATGGACCTCCAGAACGGCTCTTTCGACACGCTGGAGAAGTCGAAGGTCATGACGTCGGGCTCGGGCGAGTCCTACACCGTCAACGGCAACGCCAAGGTGGTCTGCGGCAACGTCAAGACCGCCAACGCCAACGTCTACATCATCGACTCGGTGCTGATGCCCAAGGGCTGACCCGGTACGGGCGGACGACAGCCGCGCCCGGTCGCCCGGAGGGGGAGCGACCGGACGCGGCCTGTCGGCGTGCGCGCCGCGTCTGCCGCTCCAGAAGCGGCGGATGCGGCGCGCGGCGCCCGCCCTGCCGTCGTCGGCCAGGGCGATCCGGGACGGCCCCGGCGCCGGACCGCGGTGAGGGTGCGGTCCGGCGCCGGGGCTCAGCGGTCGAGCAGGGTGTCGATCTCGCGCAGGTCCCCGGCGCTGAGCGGCGCCTTGCCGAGCGCCGCGGCGTTCTCCTCGACCTGCGCGACGGTGCGGAAGCCGGGGATGGGGACGGTATGGGGGCTGCGGGCCCAGATCCACGCCAGGGCGCCCTGGACCAGGGAGCGGCCGCCCGAGGTCAGGATCTCGCGGACCGCCTCGCGGCGCTTGAGCCACTCCTCGGCGGGAGCGCCGTCGGCGAAGTACCGCATCCACGGCGGCGCTTCGTCGCCCCGCACGTCGTCCTGGCCGATGCGGGTGCCGCCGGTGTACTTGTCGCTGAGCAGGCCCATGGCGAGCGGGCTGCGGTTCACGCTCGCCCAGTTCCGCTCGGCCACCAGGTCCAGCATCGCCGGCGCGTCGTTCAGCACGTTCAACTCATGCTGCACGGCCGCGAAATGCGGTCCGGCCAGGGCCGGGGGAAGGGCCGGGTCGTCGGTGCTCCACCCGTAGAAGCGGATCTTGCCCGCCGCGACCAGGTCCTCCAGCGCGGCCTGGGCCTGTTCCGCCTGCTCGGGCGAGGCGCCGCCCAGGTGCCACTGGTAGAGGTCGACGCGGTCGGTGCCGAGCCGGGTCAGCGACGCCTCGACGGCGCTCCGCACCTGGGCGGGCGACGGGTCCTCGCCGGTGATCTGCCGGGTGTCCTCGTCGAAGACGTTGCCCCACTTGGTGGCGAGGAACGCCTCGTCGCGCCGTCCTGCGAGGGCCGCGCCCAGGACGCGCTCGCTGTGCCCGGCGCCGTAGACGTCGGAGGTGTCGAAGAAGCGGACGCCGAGGTCGAGGGCGCGCCGTACGGCCCGGGTGGACTCGGCGTCGTCGACCTCGCCCCAGCCGACCGGGGTGTCTCCGGCCCAGAACGGGCCGCCGATCGCCCAGCACCCCATGCCCAGGGGCGGGATGCCGGTGTCGCCGATCATGCGGTGCGCTTGCGTCATCTTGGCTCCAAACAACGTGGGACGACCTGCGGGGGCCGTCGGCGCGGCCCAACGGTCCGCCGCTGGGCGCAGGGTGAGAGTGGCCGCCCGGCGCCGGCTGCGATCGGCACGGGACAGGGCATGACGGGCTGTCGGATGAGTGTGGCGGGCTGGTGGGCAGCGAAGCACGGTCGGCGCCGTGCCCGCAACACGGCATGGAGGCGTGTGCCGGACGGGGGCTGCTATCGGCCACCGCCGAGAGGCCGCCGGGCCCGGCGATCACCCCCTCGGCGCGCCGCCCGCACCTGCGCGTCGCCGGTCACCTCGCGCCCGCCAGGCTCGGCGCGAGGCCGCGGGAGGCCACGAATCCGGTCAGCCACTCGCTGAAGGCGGGACCCAGCTCCGGGTGCTCGCACGCGAGTTGCACCACCGAGCGCAGATAGTCGTGGCGGTCGCCGGTGTCGTAGCGGCGTCCGGTGAAGACCACGCCGTGCACCGAGCCCTCGGCGGCCAGGACTTGCAGGGCGTCGGTCAACTGGATCTCGCCGCCGTGGCCGGGACCGAGCCCCTCCAGGACGCCGAACACCTCGGGCTGGAGCACGTAACGGCCGATCACCGCGAAGTCGCTGGGCTGGGCGCCGGGCGGCGGCTTCTCCACCAGTCCGGTGACGCGCACGACGTCGCCGCCGTCGGCGGCGGTGATCCTGGCGCAGCCGTACAGGTGCGTCTGGGACGGGTCGACCTCCATCAGGGCGATCACGCTGCCGCCGACGGCCTGTTGCACGGCGAGCATGCGGTGCAGCAGGGAGTCGCGGGGGTCGATGAGATCGTCGCCGAGGAGCACTGCGAACGGCTCGTCCCCGATGTGGGAACGGGCGCACAGCACCGCGTGGCCGAGGCCGCGGGGCTCCTTCTGCCGGACGTAGTGGAGCGTGCCGAGTTCGCTGCTGGCGCGGACCTTGGCGAGTCTGGAGCGGTCGCCGCGCTGGGCGAGGACGGACTCCAACTCGACGTTGTGGTCGAAGTGGTCCTCCAAGGAGTGCTTGTTGCGTCCGGCGATCATCAGCACGTCGGTCAGGCCCGCGGCGGCGGCCTCCTCGACGACGTACTGGATGGCCGGCTTGTCGACGACCGGCAGCATCTCCTTCGGCGTGGACTTGGTCATCGGCAGGAACCGGGTGCCGAGTCCGGCGGCGGGGACGACGGCCTTGGTGACGACGGGACGGGGGGCCATGCGCGACATGCGTACCTCTCTCAGGGCGAGGCGCGAGGGGCGGCGGGCGAGGCGCCGGGGAGCAGACGGCGGGCGGGAGGACAGGGACGGGGTGGGGTGGCGTGCGACGGAGCGGACGGAGGCGTAGGGGGCAGGGGACAGAGCGGACGGGGGCGGGTCGGCGCCGCGCCGGTTCAGACCTCGGACGGGGCCGAGGGCCGGGCCGCCGGGCGGTCGGAACTCTCCGGCGCCGGGCAATCAGTACTCTCCGGCCACGGGCGGTCGGGACTCTCCGGCGGCGGGCAATCAGGACTCTCTGGCACCGGGCGGTCGGGACTCTCCGGCGCCGGGCGGTCGGCGCCCTCCCGCGCCGGGCGGGGCCGGGCGCGGGCGAGCAGCGCCGCCGTGCCGAGTCCGGCCAGCGAGCCGGACACCTCGGCGAGCGTGCAGGCCATCCGGCTGACGACGACTACCGTGACGGTCTGCTCGGTGGTCAGCACCGGGGCGAGCGCCAGGGTCAGCACCACCTCGCGCACCCCGGCGCCGTCCGGGACGACCAGCACGAGCATCCCGGCCGCGGAGGCGAGGGAGAAGCCGCCGACGCACAGCAGCGCAGTGTGGACGTCGGGCGGGCCGTCGACGGCGGCCACGATGAGCACCAGGTGGAGGCCGCCGACCGCCCAGGACACGATCTGGACGACGATCGAGCGACGCAGCAGCGACTCGGTCAGGGGCGTGCGCGGCGGCGGCCGGCGCAGCACCCGGGCGATCGTCTCGGCCAGCCGCAGCACCAGCCGGGGCCGGTGCAGCAGCACGCCGAGCACGACCAGGCCGAGGGCGAGCACCACGGCGGAGTGGTCCGTCACGGCCGGGGCCGCGGCGAGTCCCACCACCCCCGCGGTGAGCAGCACCAGCGCCGAGTTCAGCGCGTACGCGGCGAGCATGCGGGCCGCGGGCACACCGCTCGCGCGCCCGGTGTGGACGCTCGCGAGGCCGCTCCAGAACGGTCCGGGGAGGTACTTGCCGAGCATCGCGGCGCCGTAGACGCGCATCGTCGGGCCGGGGCCCAGGGGATGGCCGAGGCCGCTGAGCAGGCTGCGCCAGGCCGCCATGCCGAGGGTCAGGCCGACCAGGTCGAGCGCGGCGGCGCCGGCGAGCACGGCGGGCGCGTCGCCGCGGGAGAGGAACGCCGTGACGCCGCCCGCGGAGTCGCCCAGCGCCCGGTACATGCCGTAGCAGGCGGCCGCGACGAACGCCGTGATCAGCGCCGCGCGCAGGACCCTGCGGCGGGGGCGGGGGGTCATCCGGTCTCACCGCTCAGCGCCGGGTCCGGACGGCGGCGGGCCGTCGGCGTGCCGAAGTCGGTGAAGACCATCCGGACGACGCCCCACAGGGCGCCCAGACCGATGCTCATGTTGACCAGCAGGTGGCACAGCAGGAAGAACGGCAGGAACCGCAGGCCGCGATGGCGGCGGACCACGCCGATCAGGCCCGGGTCGGAGACGGCGAAGCCGGCCAGCGCGGCGAGCGGGACCAGCGCCCACCAGGAGCCCGTGGCGGCCAGCGGCAGCGTGAGGAGCGCGAGCATCGCCGAGGCGACCCCGCCCGTGGTGTTGACGCGCAGCGCCCCCTCCTTGCGGCGGTGGGCGGCGCCGAACGGCACCAGGAACTGCGACCGGCGGAAGGACTCGCGCAGCATGCGGCCCATCCGGTGCTCCTCGTCGTGCCAGGCGACGATCCGGTCGGTCAGCAGGATGCGGTAGCGGGCGGAGAGCCGGTCGCTGTACTCCACGTCCTCGGCGTCGCGGAGCGTGGTGTCGAAGCCGCCCACCTCGACGAAGACCCGGCGCGGCATCGCGGTGGCGACGAAGATGACGGTGGAGGTCTCGCCCAGCGCCTTCGTCCTCCAGTGGTGCGCGTGCAGGGTGCGGTACCACTCGACGGGACCGTCGTCGACGAGCGGCTGCGGGGCGAACACGCCGTGCACGCAGCCGAGTCCGGGGTCCTCGGTCAGCAGGCGGACCGCCTGCCGCACGGCGTCCGGGGCGATCGTCTCGTCGGAGTCGAGGAAGAAGAGGACGTCGCCGCTGCTGGCCGCCACGGCGGCGTTGCGGGCGGCGGAGACACCGCCGTTGGGGGTGAGGTGCAGCACGGTGCAGGGGAACTCGGCGGCGATCTCGCGGGACGCGTCCGTGCTGTCGTCGTCGGCCACGATCACCTCGTGCAGAGGGTAGTCCTGGTCGAAGACGGACTGGAGGCACAGCCGCAGGGTCTTGGCGTAGTTGTAGTTGGGGATGACGACCGAGACGGTGGGTTGCACGAAGCCGGGCCTTTCGGTTCAGCGGTCCGCGGGTCGCGGTACGACGGACGGACGGGTCGTCAGACGGTGAACGACATGACCTGCGCGCGATGGTCGGAGATGTCGCCCATCGGGTCGATGCGGTAGTGGTCGGCGGTGATGCCGCCGCGGGTGAAGGCCCAGTCGAGCCGCCACAGCGGGGCGCCGAGCAGGCTCCAGGTGCCCGGGTAGAGGCTGTCCCCGGCGTCGGCGGCGTCCCGGCCCATGCCGCGCAGGGTCCGGAGATCGCCCATGACGGGGCTGGTGTTGAAGTCGCCGGCCACCACGGTGGGCAGGCCGTTGTCCCGCAGTTCGTCCGCGAGGCCCGCGAACTGGCTCTGCCGGGCGCGGTCGTTGGCGCGCATCATCCGGTACAGCCTGCTGCCCAGGGGATTGAGGCCGACGTTGATCTGGACCGGGACGTGCACGTTGTACAGGGACACGGTCCGGCCGTGCACCCGGACGTCGGTGCGCAGCACCTTCTCCTCGTCGAACGCGGTCTGCCAGGGCGTGTGCGCGTTCTCCACGGCCGCGCCGGGCCCGACGCTGTGCGCGGCCACGACCGGGAGCCGGGACAGGGTGACCAGCTCGCCCCGGACGAAGACGCGGTATCCGGGGAAGGAGCGGTGCAGCGCGGCGAGTTCGTCGACGGGCTGGGCGGTCGCCCCGTCGTCGTACGTGGTGATGTACTCCTGGAGCAGGTACACGTCGGCGTGCTGGGCCCGGATCGTGCGGAAGAACCGCGTCCGGTCGGCGCCTGCCCCCCAGTACCGGGTGTTCCAGGAGACGACGCGGAGATCGGGGGCGCCGGCGGGGGAGTCGTGGAAGAGCACGCCCCACTGGAGGCCGGTGGAGTTCCACGCCAGGGCGAGGGAGAGCGCGGCGGCGGCGACGGCCGTGAAGGTGACCCGGCGCGCGGGCGCCGACCGCCGCAGCCGCCCGGCCACGGCGAGGACAGCCAGCAGCAGCGGCACGGCCAGATAGGCGATCGGCGGGGCCAGGTCCGGCACGAGCATCGGCCACCAGCGGCCGGACAGCGCCAGATGGACCAGGACGAAGGCCAGCCAGAGCACGGCGGCCGCCCGGGTCCACCGCACGCGGCGCAGCCGCCGGGCCGTGCGCCGGACCCGTCCGGGGCGTCCGGCGCCGGCGTCCGGCGGACCCGGGGCGCCGGGCGGGGGCGCCTCGGGCGCGGCGGCGCCCTCGGCCGGTCCGGCGGCGGCGTTCTCGGTCGCGTGCTCGGTCACGGCACGACCACCTCGCCGGTCTCCTCCCTCGACTCGCTGCGGACCGCCGTCGCGCCCGGCCCCGTCCCCGCCGTCGCGCCCTGCGCCGTGCCGCCCGTCCGGTCGGCCGCGGGCTGCTCGCGGTCGTACAGGCGGCGGAAGCGCGGCGAGAGCAGCCAGTGCACCGCGCCGAAGAGGACGGCGGCGGCCACGGTGACGTTGAAGACCAGCAGCACCCCGAAGAAGGCGGGCAGGAAGAGCAGGCCCTTGCGCCGCGCGACGAAGGCGTACATGCCCAGGTCGCAGACGACGACCGCGGAGAACGCGGCGGCCGGCAGCAGCCAGCCGAGCGGGCCCAGCGCGAGCGGGGCGAACAGCAGCAGCACGGCGAGCAGGCCGAGCAGCGCGGCCCAGGAGCGCGCCATCGTCTCGAAGCCCTCGGCGTGCCGCCGCCGCTGCGCGTAGAGGGGGACGCGCAGCCGCCCGCGCACGAACATCTTGCGGACCAGGGCGAGCAGTTCGTGGTCGTCGTCGTGGGCGCCGCGCATGCGGTCGGTGAGCCGGATCTCGTACTTCTGGGAGAGCCGCTCGCCGAAGTCGACCTCCTCGGTCTGCCGCAGCCTCGGGTTGAAGCCGCCGATCTCGTGGAACACCGCGGTGCGCATCGCGCAGATGGCGGAGATGAGGAAGCTGACCGAGCCCGCGGAGTCGTAGCGCCAGTAGTACGCCTGGAGGCAGCGGGCCTCCTCCACCAGGCTGTCCCGGATGAGGGGTTCGGGCTCGTACATGCCGCAGACCGCGCCCAGCGAGGGCTCGGCGAGGAGCTGGTCCACCGCCTCGGTGATCGCGCCCTGGGCGAGGGCGACGTCGGAGTCGAGGAACATCAGGATCTCGCCGGAGGCGTGGGCGACGCCGAGGTTGCGGGCGACCGCGGAGCCGCCGTTGGCGGGCGTGCTCAGCACGGTGACGCCGGGGACGGCGCGCGCCGTCGCCAGCGAGTCGTCGGTGCTGCAGTCGTCGACGACGATGATCTCCTTGTGCGGGTAGTCCTGTGCGAGCGCGGACCGGATGGACAGGCCCAGGGTGCGCGAGTAGTTGTAGTTCGGGATGATCACGGACACCAGAGGTGCGCCGGTCATGGCGGTGCCTTTCTCAGAGCGGGCGGGCGTCGGTGCGGTGCGGGCGGTCCGCGGGCGGCCGGGACGCGCGGTGGGCCGGCGCCGTCCGGCCGCGCGGCGACGGCGGTCGGCGGGGTCCGGGCCGGGTCACGCCGGGGAGGGCAGCAGCACGATCAGAACGGCCCACAGCAGTCCTACGGCGATGAGCACCCGGTCGCCGAGCAGCAGCCGGACCGGATCGCCGCCGCCGCCGTGGACGAGGACGACCTGGAGGTACCGGAACAGCGCGAAGATCGCGCACGGCACGGTCACCAGGGTCAGCGCGACGGCGGCCGCGTGGGACGGCGGCGCGAACAGGTGGACGACGTAGATCATCACCGACAGGCTGGCGCTGACCACCACCATGTAGTCGAGCAACTGGGTCGTGTACCCGGCCAGGGCGGGGCGGTGGGCGCCTCCGGCCTCGCTCAGCTCGCGTCGGCGCTTGCCGAGGGCGAGCACCAGGCACAGCGTGAAGACGCACATCAGCAGCCAGGGGGACGGCGTCTGACCGGGCGCCAGGCAGCCTTCCAGGGCGCGCAGCACGAACCCGCCGGCGACGGCGAAGACGTCGACGATGGGCAGGTGCTTGAGGCGGAAGCTGTAGGCGACGTTCAGGGCGAGGTAGGCCGCCACGGGCCAGTACCGGTCCACGCCGCCCAGCAGGATGCCCGCGCCCTGGAGCACCGCCAGCACGGCGAGGGCCGCGCACGCGGTCCGCACGCTCACCTCGCCCGCCGCGATCGGGCGGCGGCGCTTGACCGGGTGCAGCCGGTCGCGTTCGCGGTCCACCAGGTCGTTGAGGACGTACACGAAGACGGAGGCGGCGATGAACAGGCCGGTCGCCGCGGCCACCGCGCGCACGGCCGCGGGGGTCACCGGCCCGATGAGCAGGGACGGCAGCGCGACGACGAAGACGTTCTTCACCCAGTGCTTGGGCCGGGCGAGCGCGACCAGGGCGTGCACCGGCCCTCGCCGGGGCGTCAGCGGATCGGGAGGCAGGGGGTGCGGCGCCGTCGTGGTCGGCGCGGAGGCCGCTGTCATGGTCGGCGCGGGCAGTGCGGAGGCCGCCGTCATGGTCGGCGCGGGCGGTGCAGAGGGCGTCGGCGCGGGCGGTGCGGCCACGGCGCCGGACGGCGGTTCGGCGGTGAGCTGTGAGCCGGTGTCGCTCACGGCGGGGGAGAGGCGGGAGGCGGGATCCGCGGCGGACATGGCTCTCCTAGGCGTGGGAGGCGCGTCGTGAACGGGGCTCCGGGCGGGCGGAGTCGCTGACCTGTGCGGTCGGGGCTGGGCCCCTCGGCTGCCGGGCCGCATCAGAACAGGGCCTTGCCCAGGGCGAGGGCGCCCTGCTTCCAGGGCGCGCGACTGGTCAGCCCGGTGGCGGCGCTCCGGGTGCGGTGATGCGCGCGCCACCAGGCGAACGTGCGCAGCAGGGCGTCCTGGTTGGAGTAGCGGGGGCGGAACCCCAGCACGTCGGCGGCGCGTTCGGTGGAGACGTAGCTGTCCACCTGGAGCTTGTGCAGGAGCCGGCCGTAGACCGGGGACAGTCCGGTCCGGCTGAGCGCCTTCAGCACGGCGACGGCGGGGGCCGTCGGCAGGGCCACCACGCGCTTGCCGTGGCCCGCCGCGTCGAGCACGGACTGGAAGTCCTCGCGCAGCGTACGGAATTCGGTGGCCGCGATGTTGAACGCGTCGTTGACGGCGTCGTCGTCGGGGTGCTCGGCCGCGGCGACCACCGCCTCGACCAGGTCGTCCACGTCGAGCATCTGCGAGAGCACGTCGCCGCCGCCGAGCATGGGGAAGTGATGGCCCTCGTGCGCCCACTCGAAGAGCATGGCGAACAGGCCGAGCCGCCCGGGACCGACGAAGGTCTTGGCCCGCAGCGCCGGAATCACCATGCCCTGGGCGCGGAACTCGGCGACGACCCGCTCCGCGTCCGCCTTCGAGCGGCTGTAGGGGTCGCAGGGCCCCGGCGGGTGCTCCTCGGGCGTCGGCACCGTCTTCGGCACGCCGTACACGGCCGCGGAGGACAGGTGGACGACGCGCGGCACGTCCGCGTCCCGGCAGCCGTCGAGCAGGGTGCGGGCCCCGGTCACGTTGACGGAGCGGATCTGCTGTTCGGGGTAGGTGGGCAGCGCGGTCGCGCTGTGCACGACCAGGGAAGCGCCCTGGACGGCCTTGCCGACGACCGCGGCGTCGCGGATGTCGCCCCGGATCCACTCGACGTCCGGGTGCGCGGCGGCGGGCGGGGCGACGTCGAGCCCGACGACCTGCCGGCCGTCCCGGACGAAGCGGTCGACCAGGGCGGCGCCGAGCATGCCCGCGGCGCCGGTCACCACGACGCGGCTCATCGCGCGCCTTCGGGGGCCTGCGAGTCGGCGGGCAGGTGCTTCGCGGGGTCCGCCGGCCGTCCTCGGCTCGGGGCCGGGGCCGCGGATCCACACTGGCTGAGCATGAAACACCTCTTTACGTGACGGTGTGGTGCTGCGTGGGGGAGCGGTCAGGGGCGGGAGCTTTCCGGCACGCACGGCCTCGTCGCCGTGGGAGAAGGACTCCTCGCGTCCGCCGCGAGGGCGGGAGGGCGGAAGGCGGACGTCGCGTCGGACGGCGGCGCCCGGTCCGCGCCGTCCGGCCGGACTTCTGCCGGGGCGGCGGTGTGCGCGTCGTCGCGCACAGGCAGGCGGAAAGCCGTGCGGGGCACGTCCCGGTCGCGCTGTTCCTCGCTCGGTCTACTGGTCTGCGGCAACGGGACGTCCGCGTGAGCCGACCGGGTGGGACCGGCCGATCGGAGCGGTGCGCGGCACGACGCTCCGGGCTCACGTGACGGGGCGCTGGACTACCGCCCGGACGTCACAGGGCGGGCTGCGGACCGCCCGCGGGACGGCCGCCCCAGGCGGTGTCGGAAACAGGGAATTCGCTCTGCGGTCCGCAGAGTGCACACAGCATGGAGCCCCCTCGTTTGACTGATCTGCTCAGATCATGGTCTCCACGTCGAGTGAATGTACAGTGATGTCGACTGCATGAAGATGCATGCAGTAAATCCCCTCGCCGGAATGAGGAAAATGCCAGCACAGGATTCACAGGACGGGACTCTCGGACGCATCGAGACGCAGGTATACGAACGGGTTCGGCGCGGGGGCGGCGTCGACGGACGAAGCGCGGCTCGGGAACTCGGCATGCCGGTGTCGGATGTGGAGGAAGCCCTCAAGGATTTACAGGCACTTCATCTGCTGCGCACTGCGGGCGCCCCCGACACCGGTTCCGGCGGCCAGGACGCCCCGTCCGGCGGCCTGGCCGGGGACGCGCGGATGGAGGCGGTCCCCGTCGAGCTGGCCTTCACGCTGCTCTCCGGGGACGTGGAGCACTCGCTCCGGGAGGCCCTGGACTCGCTGGGCGAGGCCCGGCGCAGCGTGGCCGGGCTGCGCGCGGTGTCCCAGACGCTGACCACGGAGGTCGGGGACGGCGACGGACCGCTCCGCATTCCGGACACCGGCACGGTCAACGAACTGATCGAGAAGGCCACCGCGGCCTGCGTGCGGGAGGTGCTGACCTGTCAGCCCGGCGGAAGCCGGCCGTCCCATCTGCTGGCGGAGGCGGCCGACCGCGACCTGGCCATGCTGGACCGGGGGGTGCGGATGAAGATCCTCTACCAGCACGCCGCGCGCCGGGATCGGCCCACCCGGGCATACGTGGAGAAGAGCAGGGAAAAGGGTGCGGAGGTCCGCACCCTTTCCGATCTTCCGCCCCGCTTCATCTCGTTCGACCGCACCATCGCGTTCCTCGCGCAGAGCGACGGAACGGACGGCGCGACCGTGGTGACCCAGCCTTTGGTGGTGCGTTTCCTCTGCGGTGTGTTCGACACGGCGTGGACGCACGCGACTCCTTTCCCGGCAGGCGGGAGCAACGGCGTCCTGACCGAGGACATCCAGAGATCCATCGTCAGAATGCTGGCCGACGGCATGCGCGACGACATGATCGCGCGGCGCCTCGCCATATCGCTGCGCACCTGCCGGAAACACATATCCGAGATCATGCAGCGCTTCGATTCCGAGACGCGTTTCCAGGCGGGATTCAGAATTCGGGAATCCGTCGACGCGGAAGCTCTGGAATTCCCGTACGCGCGGTAGGCGGCGGTCGGCGCGGGTTGCGCGGCCCGCGCGTTTTACGCGGTGTGCTGGCGTGCCGCGGCCTCGGGGGAGGGGGAGTCCTTGATCGTGGGAGCGGTCCGGAACAGAGTGGGAGCGCTCCCGTGATCATGGGAGCGCTCCCGTCATCAGTGGGGGTGGGTGTGCGAGGGGTGGGGGGCTTGGGGGTGCTGTGGGGGTGCTGCGTGGGCGGCTCGGCTTAGGCCGCCCGTCTTCGGCTCCCGTCGCGGCCTTCGGCGCCCGGGGCCCCGGCACTCGGCCCGGCACACGCCCCCGGCGCCCGGCTTCGCCCCAGGGCCGGCCCACTCGGACGACCGCCGGGGTGCGGCGCATATGCCTGAAGCATTTGCGGTACGGAGGTGCGGGACGCCGACGGCGCGCGGGTTGGCTTATCCTTCCCGCCTCACCGTCTCCTCCACGAGGCGGCCGGACCTTTCACCCGCCACGGTCGCTTTTCTCCGCAGTCGTCAAAGCGGAAATCATCACGCTTTCTTGCGCCGTGTCAGAAGCGATGTCTCTGCACTGAGTCCCACTGAGTCCCCCTCATGCGTCACTCCGCACGAAAAGGAGTGCCGAGGGGAGCCGTGAATTCTCTCAGCCCGCGCTCGCTCGACTTCCGTCCCGTCGCCCTTTCTTCGTCGTACGGCAAAGGGCTGTAGATCTTCAGCGCTCGTGCCGGAGGGCGGCTCAGGGCGGCCCGTTAATGCTCGCGGCCTGCTCAAACGTTCCCGTAAGGCGCTCAGTTGAGAGTTTGAAGCGGTTGCAGACCGCACCTGTCGGCGGGATGAACGATCGCGGTACCGATTCCCGCCCCCGCTCTCTTCCTCCCCTTGCGTCTCCCCCTTCCCCTCTCTCGGGTGTTGTTTGACGCCTCTCGGTTCCGGCGGCAATTCGGCCAATCTGTCGCGTGTGACGTTGGGCACAGCTCCTGACGTGCGGCGGCTTTGTCGGCTTTTTCGCCCGTGGATCGCCGCGATGAGCGTCGTCGATCCTCTGAAATGTCCGCAGCGTTGATTTCTTGTTACCTTCCCGTTCCGCGAGTTCGCCCGGACTGGCTGAAAACGCCTTACGGAGGCCCTTGACGGCGGCATGTGCCTTTCTTCGATTCGGCGTTCCCCGCCTCCTGCGACGACGGCTCGCCCGCCGTTCGGAGGCGTGCCGCCGGAACGGCCGCGACCGGGGCGGCGGACCCTCGTGCGGCGGCGGCCGAGGCGGCGGACGGCGCCCCCGGCGACCGGGCGAAAGGCCGCGGTGGCCTGCGCGAGCCCTGCGCGGCGGCCGTGTGCCGGAGGCGCACCCGAGGCGGGTCTCGCCGGTCGGCCGCGCGGCCAGGCGGGGCGGTCCGCCGACGCCCGCGACAGCGACGGCCCGTGAGCAGGCCAAACGCTTCCGTCTCGCTTGTCAAGAGCGGTCGAATGGCACGGTTTCAAGCCAACTGGCAGGGAGCCAAGTACAGTTGGCGGCGACCGGTTGACACGCTGCCGTTGATTCGGCAACCGTCTTGGGAGCGCTCCCACAGATCATCGGCTCCCGGCCCCGCTGTCCGTCACGCTGTCTTCCCCCAGCCCGCGCATGCGCCTTGCCCGTATGCGCCTCTGCTCCTGCGCCGCCGACCATGAGACCGTCGAACCGGAAAGTGATCGCACGCATGCCTGACCGCACCTCCGCACAGCCCTTAGCTCAGCCCGGAACCACTCTCGGCACTCCCTTCGTGGAGCGCAATCTCGACCTGGTCGGCAAGATCTACCAACGCTCCGTGTATCCCGCGGCGTTCGACGTCGCCAGCGGCAAACGGCTGTCCTCGCCGCTCGTCGTGGACCTCGACCCCACGACCGTGTGCGACCTCGCCTGCCCGGAGTGCATCAGCTCCCAGGTGCTGCACCACGGCCAGATAGGCCAGGACCGCATCGTCCGCCTGGCCCACGAGCTGGCCGAGTCGGACGTCCGCGCGGTGATCCTCATCGGCGGCGGCGAGCCGCTGCTGCACCGCGCCATCGGGCGGATCATCGAGGTGCTGCACGGGGCCGGCATCCAGCTCGGTCTGGTCACCAACGGCACCCAGATCCACCGGCACATCGACCAGCTCGCCGGCATGCTGTCCTGGGTCCGGGTCTCGGTGGACGCCGGGAGTGCGGACACCTTCCAGGCGTTCCGCCCCAGCCGGGGCAAGCACAGCGCTTTTCCCCAGGTCATCGACAACATGCGGCTGCTCGCCTCGCGCAAGCAGGGACGGCTCGGCTACTCGTTCCTGCTCATGCAGCGCTCCGACGAGGACGGCAAGACAGCCGACAGCAACTACGGCGAGGTGTACCAGGCCGGACTGCTCGCCCGGGAGATCGGCTGCGACTACTTCGAGGTCAAGGCGATGCTGGACGAGGACCACTACACGGTCAACCAGCGGGCCGAGGACATCGAGCTGGTCGAGGAGCAGATCGCCCGGCTGCGGGAGCTGGAGGACGACTCCTTCCACATCCTGTACTCGTCCAACTGGCAGGCGGTGCGCCGCGGTTCCGACCCGGTGCAGCCGAAGGAGTACCACGCCTGCGCGGTCACCGAGCTGCGTACCACCGTCACGCCCACCGGCGTCTTCGTCTGCCCGTACCACCGGGGCAACCCCAAGGGGCGGATCGGCGACATCCAGCGGATGAGCTTCGCCGAGATGTGGTCGCAGGCCGACACCACGGTCATCGACCCCACCGAGGACTGCCGCTTCGTGTGCGCCCGGCACGGCACCAACCAGGAGATCGCGCTGCTGCCGGAACGTCCCACGCCGGTCGACCTGGTCGAGGACTTCGACCCCTTCATCTGACCGGCACGCCCGACTGGTACGCGACCGGTTCGGCCGAATGGCCGGTCTGGCCTGGCTGACCCTCCTGACCGCTTCGTCTGACGACCGAAGCCGAAGCCGAGTCACGGGGGCGGGGGCGGGCGGGGCAGCGGTCCGGCCCTCGTCCCGTGCCGGGTGTCCGCCCGTCGGCAGCCCGTCGGCCGTCCGCCCGGCGGTCGTCTCCGCGGCGCCCGTCCGCGCGGCGGTCGTCACCAGGAGCGTCGCCCCGGTCCGACCGCGTACACCGCGCACACCGCGCGCCCAGTGCCGGCGCCCACCAAGCGCCCGTGCGCTGCGCACGCCCGAACAACCCAGCGACAAGGCCAGGAGTCCACACATGCGCTTAGCCGTGATCGGAGCCGGCGCCGCGGGCCTCACCTGCGTCAAGCAGGCGCTCGCCGACGGCCACGACGTGGTCTGCTTCGAGAAGCACCAGGACCTCGGAGGGATCTGGAACGCCGCGTCCGGCGGCGCCTACGCGGGAGTCCGGATGCAGAGCTCGCGCATGAGCATGCCGTTCTCCGACCACCCGCCGACCTATGCCGCCGACTTCCCCGCCCTGAGCGAGGTGCAGGCGTATCTGCGCTCCTACGCCGAGAGGTTCGGCCTGCTCGGCGCGGTGCGGTTCGGCCACGAGGTCGTCCGGGTCGCCAAGGAGGGCGGGGAGTGGCGGGTGACGGCCCGGCAGGCGGGCGGCGCGGAGGACTCCGTGCGCGTCGACGCCGTCCTGGTCGCCAACGGGGAGCTGTGGGAACCCCGGCGCCCCGAGGGCGGCCTGCCGGCGCCCGGGACCGGGGTCCGCGTGCTCACCTCCCCGGAGTACCGGGGCCCGGACGCCTTCGCCGGGCAGCGGGTCCTCGTCGTGGGCGGCGGGGTGAGCGGCGCCGACATCGCCGCCGACCTGGCCGGCCGCGCCGCCCGGGTGGACTGGTCGGTGCGCCGCAGACAGCTCTTCCTCCCGCGCGAGATCGGCGGCGAGTACAACGACGCGCTGTTCTCCTACGCGGGCCGGGTCGCCGTAGAGGAGGTCCCGTACGCCGAGTACCTGGACTGGCTGACGGAGTGGATGCCCGCGTACATGGACATGTACCGGGCCACCGGACTGCTGCCCCGCGACGGCTTCCACGGGGCGGTGCACGTCAACGAGAAGATCGTGCCCGCGGTGCATTCCGGCGGGGTGCGCCCGGTGGCCGCCTTCGAGCGGTTCACGCCCGACGGGGAGACCGTCCTCACCGACGGGACGACCGCCCGCTACGACGCCGTGGTGCTGTGCCTCGGCTACGAGCCGCCGGACTACGGCTTCCTCGCGGACCTGCGCCGCGAGGACCTGTACGAGCATCACTTCTGGCGGCACGACCCGACGCTGGCCGTGGTCAACACCCCCGTCGACACCGAGGCGTTCGGCACCGCCTGTCCGTACTTCGAGGCGATCGGCGGCTGGGTGCTCAGCGTGCTCGGCGGCAAGACGGCGCTGCCCGGACCCGCCGAGCGCGCCGCGTGGTGCACCCGGCACATGTCCGCGCTGCACGACCGGCGTTACCTCGACTGCTGGCTGGAGACGGTGCGCCTCGGGCTGCTCAGCGGCGCGCTGCCCGATCCGGCGGTGCGCTTCCGCGCCTACTGGACCCTCGTCTCCAGCCAGGTCGACCCCGCCAACCTGCGCCCGGGACAAGAGGCGTCGCCGTCGCCCGCCGCGCACGACGACCGCCTCGACCTGGACGGCGTCCGGCACCGCGTCCTGGCCGCGCTGCCCCCCGAGACCCGGCGACGGCTGCTGACCCGCGGGGAGATCGACCCGGGCGACCTGGCGGCGGCCGAGCGGGTGCCGGCCGGACGGGAACTCGCCCCCTGGCTGCCGTACCGGCAGCGCGAGACGGGTTCCGAAGGGTCCGCGGGAGGGGCAGCGGCGTGAACGCCCCGACCGACACCGAGGGCGAGGACCGGGCGGCGGTGGGCCGTTGGCGCCTGGTCGCCGAGCCCGCGGTGCGCAACCTGATCGCCGTCACCGGCGCGATCGGGCTGGTGGGCGCCTTCGTGGTGCCCACCACCAGCCTCTTCCTGACCGAGGCGGTCGCCGCCACACCGCTGATGGTCGGCCTGTTCTTCGCCGCCCGGTCGATCGCGGAGATCGGCACGGACGTGGTGGTGGGCGCCGTCTCCGACCGGCTGCGCGACCGCCGTACGATCCTGGTGTCGACCGCGCTGCTGAACGCGGCCGGCGCGCTGTGCTACACGCTGCTGCGCGACTACTACGCGCTGCTCGTGGCAGGCATCGTCTGCTTCGGTCTGGGCGGCGCGTGCTTCGGCCAGTTGTTCGCCTACACCCGCGAACTGGCGGACAGGCGGGGCGTGGACGCTCCGTTCTTCAACGGCTTCCTGCGCTCGGTGACCTCGCTGGCCTGGGTGGTGGGGCCGCCGCTGGCCTTCTGGATGATCGCCGAGTGGTCGTTCACGGTGCTCTACACCGCGACGGCCGCCCTGTCCCTGCTGGCGGCGGTGCTGTGCCGGTGGGGGCTGCCGCGCCCCGGCGGGCCGGTCGCGGAGGGCGAGGACGGGAACGCGGAGGACGTCGCCGGGCCACCCGAGTCCGGGTCCGCCGAGTCCGCGTCCACCGCTCCCGGGTCCGCCGAGCCGCCGCCCGGACTGCTGGGCATGTTCGCCGGGGTCGGGCCGCGCACGATGATCCTCCTCGGCTCCGTCGTGCTGCTGCTCGCCGCCAACGCGATGTACCAGATCGACCTGCCGCTGTACGTCACCCGCGAGCTGAAGATGAGCGCCCAGTCCGCCGGTCTGCTGCTCGGCGTCAGCGCCGCGCTGGAGATCCCGCTGATGGTCGCGGTCGGCGCCTGGGCGGACCGGGTCGGCAAACGGCGGCTGATGATCGCGGCCACCGTCTGCGCCACCCTGTTCTTCGCCTCCCTGCCGTTCGCGCGCAACGCCCCGTTGCTGTTCGCGGTGCAGCCGCTCAACGCCGCCTGGGTGGCCGTCGCCCTGAACATCCCCGTGGTGGCGCTCCAGGACAGCCTGCCCGGCCGGCCGGGCACCGCGTCGGCGCTGTACTCCAGCGCCTTCAAGGCCGGCATGTTCCTCGGCGGCCTCGCCGTCGGCACGGTCGCCACCTGGACCGGCTACGGACAGGTCTTCTGGCTGTGCGCCGGACTGACCGCGCTGGCCGGGCTGCTCGTGCTGTTCCTCCGCTCCGACACCGCCCCCGACTCCGACACCGCCCCCGTCCGCGCCGCCGGCCCTCACCCCGAGGACGCCGACCCGGCCCACGCCGCGGACGCCGCCCAGCCCCGCGAAGGGAGAGCCGCGTGAGCACCTCGCAGCCCGCCTGCACAGTCGTCGTGCCCACCTACAACCGCACCGAACTGCTCCAGCACACCTTGGAATCCCTGTGCCGCCAGCAGCTCCCGCCCGGCGACCGCTTCGAGGTGATCGTCGCGGACGACGGCTCCGCCGACGGCACCGAAGAGGTCGTCGCCGGCTACCGCGACCGGCTCGACGTGCGCTACTTCTTCCAGCCGGACGAGGGCTACCGCGTCGCCAAGGCCCGCAACGCCGGCATCGAGCACGCCCGCGCCGACGTCTGCGTGTTCGTGGACTCCGGGGTGATCCTGCACTCCGGGGCGCTCGCCGCCCATCTCGCCGCGCACCGCGAGACGTCCGGGCCCACCGCGGTCGTCGGCTACGTCCTCTGCTTCAACGAGGGCAACGAGGACGGCCAGGAGATCCTGGACGCCGTCGACTTCGCCGACCCCGACGCCTCCTTCGCCCGGTTCACCGCGGAGCGCCGCTGGCCCGACATCCGCGAGGACTACTACGAGCGCTACGGCGAGGAGCTGGACGCGCTCACGGCGCCCTGGCTGATGTGGTGGACCTGCAACGCCTCGGCCTCCACCGCGCTGCTGCGCGCGACCGGCGGCTTCGACGAGGCGTACCGCTCCTGGGGCGCCGAGGACGTCGACCTCGGCTACCGGCTGCGCACGGCCGGCGCGCGGTTCACGCTGCGCCGCGACGCGGCCGCCCTGCACGTGCCGCACCCCAAGAGCTACGAGGCCAACATGCGCTCGGCCGCCCGCAACTACCGCTATTTCGCGGCCAAGTTCAACACCCCGGTCGCGCGCCTCGTGCCGGACAACCACTTCCACGAGATCGAGGACGTCCTCCGCTCGCGCGGACTGGCCGACGGCGAGGCGACCGAGCGCTTCGGCACGGTGGTGCGCCCCATCGACCAGGCGGACGCGGAAGACGCCGGCGCCCGCACACCCACGGAAGGCGAACCGATGACCCCGCCGCTGCTCGGCATGTGGACCTGGAAGGACCGGGAGGCGCGGCGCGACGCGCCCCGGGTGCTGGTCTTCTCGCCGCACCCCGACGACGAGGTGATCGCCTGCGGCGGCACCGTCGCCCGGCTCGCGGCCGAAGGCGCGCACGTGGGCGTGGTCTTCGCCACCGACGGGGCGATGTCCCACTCCGCCGTGCTGGGCATCCACACCGACCCCACGCCCGCGGAAGTGCGCGAGATTCGCCGCCAGGAGGCCCGTATGGCGGGCAAGGCGCTGGGGCTGCGCGAGGAGTCGGTGCGGTTCCTCGACTATCCGGACACCCAACTGGCGGACCGCCTGCCCGAGTTCCGCCGGGACGTGCTGGCGCTCCTGGGCGAGCACGAGGCGGTGACCCAGGTGTACGTGCCCCACGAGATCCGGGAGCTGAACGCCGACCACCGGCTGACCGGCGAGACGGTGGTGTCCTGCCTGGCCGAACTGGGGCTGACCCCGGACGTGTACCGGTACGTGGTGTGGGACGAGCGCACCGAGGAGGAGTTCGGCTTCGTCAACCGCAAGCCCGCCGACGGTCCCGGCACGGCGGTCGAACGGCTCGTGTCCTTCGACATCGCCGACTACGTGGCGCAGAAGCACGCCGCGTTCCGTGAACACCGCACCCAGGTCGAGCTGTTCGCCCCGGGGCAGACCCGGCCCGTCGTGCCGTGGCCGTTCCAGGAGCGGGTGTTCGCCGCGCGGACCGAGGAGTTCTGGATCACCGAGCCCGGCGGCGACGCCGACGCCCGCACCGGGCAGGACGGCCGCGCTGGGCAGGACGTCCGCGCCGGGCAGGACGGCCACACCGGGGAAGGGGAGTGACGACGACCGTGACGACCGTGACAGGCGACTCCGCGCCGACCGCAGGAGACGAGGGAGACCGCGCGCCGGACGGCACGACGGCGACGGCGACGACGGCAGCGGACGGCGGCGCCCCCCGCGCCGCCGGACTGCCCGGCCTGCGGCCGCTGACGCAGTGGCCGCGGCTGACCTCCGCGATCCCGCCCGACCCCGAGATCGAACGCCGGGTGGCCGAGATCCTCGCGCAGATGACGCTGGAGGAGAAGGTCGGCCAGATGATCCAGCCGGAGCTGGCCGAGCTGACCCGCGAGGACGTCCGCGCCTACGGCATCGGCTCCGCCCTCAACGGCGCCGGGATCTGGCCCGACGGCAAGCGCCACGCCGGCGTGCGGGACTGGATCGACGCCGTCGACGGCTTCTGGACCGCGTCCGAGGAGCACTGGCAGGACCGCCCGTTCCGCATCCCCTTCATGTGGGCCACCGACGCCGTCCACGGGCACAACAACGTGCACGGCGCCACGATCTACCCGCACAACATCGGCCTCGGCGCGGCCGGCGACCCCGACCTGGTGCGGCGCATCGGCGAGGCCACGGCCCGCGAGGTCGCCGCCACCGGCATGGACTGGATCTTCGCCCCCACCGTCACCACACCGCGCGACCGCCGCTGGGGCCGCTACTACGAGGGCTACGGCGAGGACCCGGCCCTCGTGCACGCCTACGGCCGGGCCATGGTCGAGGGCCTCCAGGGCGGCGCGGCCGCGCTGCGCACCGACGGGAAGGTGCTCGCCACCCTCAAGCACTGGATCGCGGACGGCGGCACCGAGAACGGCGGCGACCGCGGCACCGCCCGCTGCTCCGAGGACGTGCTGCGGGACGTCCACGCCCAGGGCTTCGTGGCCGGCATCGAGGCCGGCGCGCAGAGCGTGATGGTCTCCTTCAGCAGTTGGTCGGGCCCCGCCAACTACGACCACAGTCCCGACCGGGGCGAGCCGTACAACGACAAGGTGCACGGCAGCCGTTACCTGCTCACCGACGTGCTCAAGGACGCCCTCGGCTTCGACGGCATCGTCATCAGCGACTGGGACGCGCACGCCGAGGTCGCCGGCTGCTCCGCCGGGGACGCCGGATACGCGATCAACGCCGGCATGGACGTGCTGATGATCGCCGGCCGCGACGCCTGGCAGAGCGTGCACCGCACGACCGTCCAGTACGTACGGGACGGCGTCATCCCGACGGCGCGCGTCGACGACGCGGTCACCCGCGTGCTGCGGGTGAAGATGCGCGCCGGCCTGTGGGACAAGCCCCGCCCGCGCGACCGCGCCCTCGCGCACGCCGGGACGCCGGTGCTCGGCGCGCCCGAGCACCGGGCGCTGTCCCGGGAGGCCGCCCGCAAGTCCCTGGTGCTGCTGAAGAACACGCCCGGCCTGCTGCCCCTGCCCCGCACCGCGCGGGTGCTGGTCACCGGCAGCGCCGCCGACGACCTGAGCAAGCAGTGCGGCGGCTGGACGCTGACCTGGCAGGGCGACGACGTCGACCGCGCCGACCTGCCGGAGGGCGCCACCCTGGCGGACGCGATCCGCGCCGTCGTCGGCGCCGAGCGGTGCGTCGTCGACCCGGCGCTGGTGCGCGCCGATCCCGCCGACTTCGACGTGGCGGTGGTCGCCCTCGGCGAGGACTCCTACGCCGAGATGCGCGGCACCCTCAAGCCCTGGCGCTCCCTCGGCTACGCCGACCTCAAGCTCTCCTACGCCCGCGACCTGGAGGTGCTGCGCCGGCTGCACACCGCCGGACTGCCCGCCGTCAGCGTCTTCTTCACGGGCCGGCCCCTGTACTGCACCGAGGAGATCAACCTCTCGGACGCCTTCGTCGCGGCCTGGCTGCCCGGCCCGTACGCGCAGGGCGTCACCGACGTCCTCTTCGCCGCCCCGGACGGCGCCGCCGCCCACGACTTCCAGGGCCGGCTGTCGTCCTCGTGGCCGCGCACCCGGGACTCGGCGGCCGTCAACCGGATCCCGCCCCACCTGCCCGACTACCGCGTCCCCGCCGAGGAGACCGCGCCGGAGGGCCGCTGGGCCCCGCTGTTCCCGGTGGGCCACGGGCTGTCCCTGCACGACCCGGCGCCCGACGCCCCGTTGCCGCCGGACGCCTTCCAGCAGGCCCCGCCGCCGCCCCCGGCGGACGGCCCGCTCAGGATCCTGGACGCGGAGGGCAGCCCGTACCGGCTGCGCGTCGGCGGGCACAACACCTGGTCCCGCGAGGACCTCTCGCTCACCGGGCCCACCAGGTGCCTCATCGTGCACGCCGATCCCGTGCCCGCCGCGTCGGGCGCCGGGCTGCGGCTGCGCTTCACCGGCTACCCGTCCTTCGTCTACGCCGAGTCGCCCACCGGCGACCCCGCCGACCTGCGCGGCCATCTGAACGCCGGCGCTCATGTGCGGTTCCGCGTGAAGGTGCTGGAGCCGCCGTCCGCCGCGCTGCTCCTCGCCTGCCACGACGACTATCCCGCCCAGCCCGGCGTGAACCTGTCACCAGCGCTGCGCGAGGCGCCGCTGGGCGAGTGGACCACCGTCTCCGTCCCGCTCACCCGCCTGGCCGACGTCGGCATGGACCTGCGCCACGTGGACGTCCCGTTCATGCTCTACACCGAGGGCACAGCCCTGCTCGACCTCGCGGACATCGGCTGGCGCGCGCCCTGAAAGGGGGAGGGGCGGGCCTGGTTCATCGCCGGGCCCGCCCCGGCGCTCGACAAACTGTCCCCGGACACGGCAACGGACTGTCCCCGGACATGGCAAAGGGGCCCGGTGACGAACCGGGCCCCTTGCGTTGGTAGCGGGGACAGGATTTGAACCTGCGACCTCTGGGTTATGAGCCCAGCGAGCTACCGAGCTGCTCCACCCCGCGTCGGCAGTGCCTACTCTACCGCCTCGCAGAGGCGGGGCGCGCCACCGGGTCCGGAACCGGCTCCGACGGCGCACTGGACGCCTCCGCGAAGCGCTGCCACAGCCGCCGCCTGGGACACGGGCCTGCGCCGCCGCCCTCGCCTGCGCCGAGTCAGCCGTCGGCGAGGCGTTGGATGGTGTCGCCCAGCCAGCTCTGGAGGGCGGCGGGGTCGCCGAGTTCGGAGCGCAGGACCCGGCGGCGGGTCGAGACGCCGAGCACGAAGGCGTCGATCGCCGCCGCCCGGCTGCGGGCGTCCGCGTCGTCCACGCCGCTGTCGCGCAGGTAACGGTGCAGTGGCGCCAGCGAGTGGGAGTCGAGGAACGCGGTCAGCGCCTCCGCCGCCTCCGGCCTTTCCCCGGACGCGCGTTGCAGCACGAGCAGCGGATCCTCCCCGGGTGCGCCGAACCAGCGCTGGACGATGCTCGCCGCCAGGCGGGCGCCCAGTTCGGAGCGGTCGCCGTCGAAGGAGTCCGAGACCGGTATCTCCACCCGGGTCGCCGCCAGAAAGAGGCCGTCCTTGCCGCCGAAGTAGCGCGTGATCAGGTTCGGCGACACCTCGGCCGCATCCGCCACGCCTCTGACCGTGACGGCCGCGTATCCGTGCTGGGCGAACTGGTCTCGGGCGTGTTCCAGGATCCGTCGCCTGGTGGCGGCCGCGTTGCGCACACTCATGTATACGAGCATACACATTATGTGTACGCTGATACACATGGACGACGAGACACGAGAGCGACTCCGGCGGACGCGGCGCGTCACGACCCCGTGGAGTGACGACCACACGCGCGGCATCGGCGGCGCCCGCCTGGACGCACTGCTCGACCGCTGGGCGAACACGTACGACTGGGGCGTTCACGAGCGACGCATAGCCGCGCTCCCCTGGGCGACGGTGCAGGCAGGCGACGTCGAACTGCGAGTGATCCACCAGCGGTCCGCGCATCCCGACGCCCCGGTCGTCGTGCTGCTGCACGGCTGGCCGGACTCGGTGCTGCGGTTCGAGCGCGTCCTGCCGCTGCTCACGGACCTGCACGTGGTGGTTCCCGCGCTGCCCGGCTTCCCGTTCGCGGCCCCGCTCACCGCTCCCGGCATGTCGGCCCACCGCATCGCCGGGGTCGTCGCGGATGCTCTGGACGCGCTCGGTCACCCGCGGTACACGGTGTCCGGCGGCGACGTGGGCGCGACCGTCGCGGAGATCCTCGCGGCCGAACACCCGGACCGGGTGGCCGCCCTGCACCTCACCAACACCGCCCCGCAGCACGCGCTCACGGCGGACCCGGCGACGCTCGCGCCCGACGCGGCGGCCCACCTCCGCCGGGCGGCGCAGTGGTTCCGGACCGAGGGCGGCTACATCGCGGAGCAGTCGACGCGGCCGAACACCCTCGCCGTCGCCCTCGGCGACTCACCCGCCGGCCTCGCGGCGTGGATCGTCGAGAAGCTGGAGTCCTGGTCCGACGAGGCGGCCTTCACCCCGGACGACCTGCTGACCTGGGTCACCGCCTACTGGGTCACCGGCACGATCGGCACGTCCTTCGCCTCCTACACCGAACCGGTCGCCCTCCCCGACCGGGTCGACGCTCCCACCGTCCTGTCGGTGTTCGCGCACGACGTCAAACCGGAGCCGCGAAGCTACGCCGAGGCGTTCCTGAACGTCCGCGCCTACGTGGAACACCCCGCCGGCGGCCACTTCGCAGCCTGGGAACAGCCCGAGGCGTACGCCGAAGACCTCCGCCGTGCGGTCGAACTGGCCGACGACTGAAGCCGAGCCCTCACCGACGCGCGCTCGCCGAAGCGCTCGCCGGGACACGTGGTATGCGCACACGAAGACTTCAGAGACGTCGCGCATAGTCAGAAGCCACCGTCTCGGTGAATCTCGGTTCTGATTCTCAGTCATTCGAAGCACTCGTCAGACCGGGCTCGCGTCCAGGCCGCGGAGGCGAGCGCCGCACTGGGTCGCGTCTCACCGACGATCGAGGCGTGTCACCCCAGCGACGGTCTTCTGGGCGACCTCGACGTCGGCCTCCACTCCCTCGGGCAGGTAGACGTCCACGCGCGAGCCGAAGCGGAAGTACCAGTGGTGGGTGCGACGGCGGCGGGCTCGTGCCGCTCTGGACCGGAGATCGCAACCGGAGATCGCAGGGTCTGGCCCGGTTCGTGAGGGTGCTGCCGTGCTGCTCATCGTGTGAGGCCGGCGTCGCGGGCCAGGAGGGCGGCCTGCACTCGGTTGGTGACCTCAAGGGTGGTCAGGATGCGGCTGACGTGGGATTTGACGGTGCTCTCCCGCATGCCGAGCCGCTGCGCAACGTCGGCGTTGGTGTCGCCCTGAGCGAGCAGGGCCAAGACGTCCTGCTCGCGGGGGGTGAGAGAGGCGATGCGGCTCTGAGCATCGGCGGCGTGGGGGCGTGTGGTGCGGTGGTAGCGGTCGATGAGGCGGCGTGCGGCGGCGGGGTGGAGCATGGCGGAACCGGCGGCGACGAGGTGGACGGCGCGCAGGATCTCGGCGGGGTCGGTGTCTTTGAGGAGGAAGCCGTCGGCGCCTGCGGCCAGTGCGTCGTAGACGTACTCGTCGAGGTCGAACGTGGTCAGGGTGATGATCTTCGGCGGGTGGGGCAGGGCGCGCAGTCGTGCGGTGGCGGCGATGCCGTCCATGCGGGGCATGCGGACGTCGACGAGGGCGACGTCGACGCGGTGGGCGGTGGCCAGTTCGACGGCGTGCAGGCCGTCGGCGGCCTGGGCGACGACTTCGACGTCCTCGTCGCCGTCGAGGAGGTCGGCCAGTCCGAGGCGTACGAGGGCGTCGTCGTCGACGATCATGGCGCGGATCACAGGCGGATGCCGTTCTGCTCGGCGGTGAGGTGGGGGATGCGGGCGGTCAGACGCCAGGCGCCGGCGCCGCAGGGGCCTGCGTCGAGGCGCCCGCCGAGTGCCTCGACGCGCTCGCGCAGGCCCACCAGCCCGAAGCCGGAGGGCACCGCCTGACCGGTGCGGGCGCCGGGGGTGTTGACGACCTCGACGAGGGTGGCGGGCGGCCCGTAGTCGATGCGCACGCGAACGGCCGCGTCGGGGGCGTGCTTGCGGGCGTTGGTCAGGGCTTCCTGAGTCAGCCGCAGGACGGCGAGCCGATGCGCCGCGGGGGCCTGCTCGGGTGCGCCGTCGACAGCGGTGTCGATGCGCTGTCCCGCGCTCCTGGCCTGCTCGATCACTTCCTGCACGTCCCGCAGGACCGGCGCCGGCCCGTCGGCGCAGGCGCTGCGGCTGGTGGTGCGCAGGGCGCCGAGGACGTCGCGCAGGTCGGTCAGCGCGTCGGTGGAGGCGGTGCGCAGCAGTGCGAGGCGTTCGGCGACGGGGGCGGGCAGAGCGTCCTTTCTGGTGGCCAGGACGCCGGTGTGCAGGGCGATCAGGCTGAGCCGGTGGGCGAGCACGTCGTGCATCTCCGCGGCGATCGCGGACCGCTCGGCGACGCGTGCGGCGTCCTCGCGCAGTTCTCGTTCGATCCTCAGGTGTTCGACCTGTGCGTTCAGCGCCCGCACGAGGCGGCGCCGGTTGCCCATCCACAGACCTCCCACGACGGCCAACAACAGGAACAGGCTGGAGCCGTACTGCTGCGGCCGCCACAGGGACACCGTCGGGGGAAAGACCGCGTTCGCGGTCAGCGCGGCGACGGCGCAGGCCACGGCGGTCCGCGTATGACGGTCTGCGGCAAGGTCGAACAAGGCCAGCACCAGCAGCGGGAGCAACGGCCAGCCCCACACTCCGGCCGCGGCCGTCGCCACGGCGGGAGTGAGCAGCCAGTGGCCTCGGCGCAGCAGCAGGAGCACGCCGCACAACCCCACCACGGCGCTGCGGAGCGTGAGGTAGTGGCCGCCGGCCGTCGACGCGCCGTTCTGAACAGCGCCCAGGGTCAGCAGGGCCACCAGACCGTATCTGCCGTATGCGGCCAAACTCTGACTGTGTTCCCGAATCACCGGCAAATCGTAGGCATGCCGCGAGACCTTCCTCATCCGTCGTTCTGCCACGGTGTCCCCCTACTTTCGTAGGGGCTACAGGTCGCACAAGGGCGGATTCGCAGGGCTGTCGGCCTTCGTAGCGTCGAAGACATGGACGACTGGACTACCTCACACGACCGGGTCCTCGCGCAGCGCAACGCCGAGGGCTGGACGTTCCTCCTCGAAGCGGCCCGCGATCTGCGCACCACCGGCGCCATCGCCCCCAGCGGCCGGGTCCTGGCCCGCCTGCTCACCGACCCGGTGGCCGAGCACGGCGCACGGCCGGTGAACGTCCTGGAGGCAGGCGCGGGCACCGGCTCGGTCACCCGCGCACTCATCCCCCGCCTCGCCTGCGCCAGTCTCCTGGACGTCGTCGAGGCCAACCCCCGCTTCGCCGCCCGGCTGCGCCGCCTCGTCCGTGCCCACCCTCATCTGGCGGGCGACAGCGAACGCGTCCGCGTCCACCACGCCTTCGTGGAAGAACTCGACACCGGCCGCCGCTACGACGTGATCGTCTCCGGTCTGCCCTTCACCAACTTCACTCCCGCCCAGGTCGAGACGATCATGGACCGGTACATGAACATGCTGGAGCCCGGCGGCACGCTCACCTACTTCGCCTACCGGGGCACCCGCTACGCCCGCGCCCTGACCGCCACCCGGGCACAGGCGCGCCGTCACCGCGGCGTCGAAGAGGTCCTCGCGGACTACCAGCGCCGGTACGCCACCGGCTGCTGGACCGTGTGGGCCAACCTGCCCCCGGCGAGGGTCTGGCGTCTGCGCCGTCCCGCACCCGCGACGGCCCCGGTGACCTCGCTGACCGCCCTGGCCGGAGCAGGCCGGTGAACACGCTGACCGGCCTCGTCAGCCAGGTCCCCTCACCCGCCGCCTACGCGATCCTGGCCGCCGCGGTGCTGGCCGAGTCCGTGCTGCTGATCGGCGCGTTCGTCCCGACCCTGACCCTGCTGCTGGCCTTCGGCGCACTGGCCCGCGCCGGTGACCTGAATCTGGTCCTGATCATCGCCACCGCCTCGTGCGCGGTCGTGGCCGGGGACGCCCTCGGCCACCGCACCGGGCGCCTTCTGGGAAGCCGTCTAC
The DNA here is from genome assembly GCF_040644415.1 of Streptomyces sp. NPDC046985. Taxonomy (NCBI): domain Bacteria; kingdom Bacillati; phylum Actinomycetota; class Actinomycetes; order Kitasatosporales; family Streptomycetaceae; genus Streptomyces; species Streptomyces sp. NPDC046985. The sequence goes on along the minus strand of NZ_JBEYWK010000001.1, from coordinate 452,954 downwards.
GGGCCGGCCGCCTCGGCCGCCGCATCCCTGCCTCCGCGTGGCAGCGGACCGAGATTCTCATGGCCCAACGCGGTGGACAGGCCGTCTTCCTCGCCCGCTTCGTCGCTGTTGTACGCACCCTGGCCCCGCATGTGGCGGGCGCGAGCGGGCTGCCCTACCGGCGCATCGCCCCCTACAGCCTGCTGGCGGCACCCCTGTGGGCCGGCGCCGAAGCCACGGTCGGCTACACCGCGGCCACCTCCCTGAAGCACGTCGTCACCCTCAGCGGACCCGCTCTCCTCGCCGCCGCCGCACTGATCGCCGGGGTCGTCCTGGCCACCGGCTGGATCCGCCGTCGCGCCCGAGCCCGCACAGGCGGCCTCCGAGGACAACCGGCGCCACGACCCCGGTCGCCTCGCGCACCTGAGCACGCCCGCCGCACCAGTCGGCCACGACTTCGGCCCGCGGTTCCGCGACCCGGACGACCAGCGGTTCTGGCGGCCCACGAGGCTCGGCGTCGCGACGGGCACGTACGGCGCGGTCGAGAATCCGGCCCGCAGCCGCGTGGACCTCGACAAGGCGATCACGCACTGGCCGGACACGCCGAAGGCCGCTGATTGTCTGGTCGCCCACCAGGTCCGTGCACACCGCGACGGGATGGAGGATCGGCTCGGCGCACTCGGCCTGGTCCTCGACCCGCTCGGCCGCTACCGCTTCCTCGCCCCCACCCCTGCCCCCGCGGGGATGGCTGGGGCGCAGGCCGGTGCGCAAGGATGGGGGCATGCCCAACCGACCCGCCCACGCCACGTCCCCGTGTCTCCTTCAGTGCGCGGACCGCCCCGTTGACTGGTCGCCGTGAGAGGCGGACGCGTGCGACGAAGCCCGGCGGCGCGACGTCTCCGCGTTCTTGAGCGTCGGCTGCAACGCCCGCCGCTGGTGACGCGGTTCGGGGCGGCGACCACGGCTGCCGGCACGGCGTCCTCGATCCGCTCAACGCCGATGCGGGCGGCCGAGCTGAGGGGCGGTCGTCCGGCGAGGAGGAAGGCAGGCGGGTCCGCGGTGCGAAAAGTGTTATGCCCGGGGGGCCCGCTCGTCTCCTGCTGCGAAAACCGTCCACCAGAGCAGCCACACCTGCTCTCGTCCGAGGATGTATCGCATGCGACATGACGGGTCCGTCAGGACCGACGCGTTTCCGGACCGCCGCACGGTCGAGGCAGCCCGCGACGGGGACGCCGGAGCAGTCGAACGGCTCACCGCAGGGGCCCTGCCGCTGGTCTACAACGTGGTCGGGCGGGCGGCGGAGAGCGACCTCGACGTCGACGACATCGTGCAGGACACCATGGTCGCGGTGATCCGCGCGCTGCCGGACCTGCGGGACACGGCGAAGTTCCGCTCCTGGCTGGTGGCCATCGCGGTCCGCCAGCTCACCGACGCCCGGCGCCGGGCGCGGTCCGGCCGGCTGACGACACTGGAGCACGCCGACGAACGGCACGCGCCGGAACCCGACTTCGCGACTCTCTTCCTGCTGCGGCAGTCGCTCTCCGCCGAGCAGCGGCAGGTCGCCGCCGCCACCGCGTGGCTCGACCCGTCGTACCGCGACCTGCTGTCGCTGTGGTGGCTGGAGGCGTGCGGACGGCTGTCCCGCAAGGACGTCGCAGCGGCTGTGCACCTTTCGGCGGCCCATCTGGCGGTTCAGGTCCAGCGGATGAAGACCCAGCTAGACGTGGCGCGGACGGTCGTCCGAGCGCTGTCCCGCGCCCCGCGCTGCGCGGAGCTGACCGAGCTGGCCGGGGCGGGCGACCCGACTCCCAGCCCCCTGCTGCGCAAGCGGATCGCCCGGCACCTGCGCGCCTGCGAGCCGTGCGGTCATCCCGCCGGCCGACTGGTCTCGCCCGAGCGGCTGCTCGCCGGCCTGCCCCTGCTCGTACCCGGTCGCGCGGGCGACCCGGCCGAGGCCGGTGTCGTCGGCGCCGGGGGCCACCCCCACCCGGCCGCGACCGCCCGGCACACCGCTCCCCGGTCGGCGTTGCGCGGGCACGGCCGCCGCGCGGCCGGCCGCTCGAGCGGCGGTCACAGCATGCTCGCCGGACTCCCCGCCAAGGTGACGAGCGCGGCCGTCGCCGCCGGGGTGACCGCGCTCGTGGTGACGGGCCTCGTCATGGTCCCGTCGCGGGCGGAGTACTCCGTCGACGCGCACAGTACGGCCGCACAGGCGAGTCCGTCGACGATGACGAGGACGCCCGCCCCCGCGAAGAGCCGCACCCCCGCCCCGTCCCCCGTCGCCGCGAGCTTCCGCACGTCCCCGCCCGCGAAGACCTTCGCCCCCACCTACTTCGTCAGCGCCGGCGGCAGCGACTCCAACCCCGGCACGTCGGCCGGATCGCCGTTCCGCACCCTCCAGAAGACCGCGGACCTGGCCGGCCCCGGCGACGTCGTCGCCGTCATGAACGGCACGTACACCGAGCCCCGCAAGGGTTCCAACGTGCTGACCGTCACACGCTCGGGGCGTCCGGGAGCGCCCATCACCTTCATGGCGTATCCCGGCCACCGGCCGGTCCTGCACCCGAAGACGGCCTGGAACGGCATCAGCGTCTACGGCGCGTCCTACATCGTCATCAAGAACCTGGAGGTCGAGGGCAACAACGCCGCGCTGTCCCTGGCCGACGCCGAACGCTCGTCGAGCAAGACCGACCCCACGTACAACACCAACTGCATATCCGTGGAGAAGAACCGGGAGTCCGGCGCGTTCCCCCACCACGTCGACATCATCGGCAACCTGGTGCATGACTGCGCGGGCGGCGGGATCTCCGCGATCGAGGCCGACCACGTCGACATCACCGGCAACCACGTCTACTCCAACGCCTGGTACACCGTCTACGGCAGCAGCGGCATCTCCGTCCTCACCCCCCGCGACACCGACGGCGGCGACCCGCGGACGTACAAGATCCGCATCACCGGCAACCGCGTCCACGACAACGAGACCAAAGTCAAGTGGGAAGGCTGCCGCTGCTATTCCGACGGCAACGGCATCATCGTCGACACGACGAAGGGCGACCCCGAGCGGGGAAGGCCGGCCTACAACGGACGCGTTCTGGTCGCCGACAACATCAGTTATGACAACGGCGGTTCGGGCATCCACTCCTACAAGAGCCAGCACGTCGACATCGTCCACAACACGGCCTATCTGAATGGCCGCAGCACCCGGATCACCACGCCCTACGCCAACATCTTCGCCCACGACAGCACCGACGTACGGCTCCTCGACAACATCGCCTACGGCCGCCCGGGTCAGGCCACCAACAGCACGTCCCGCAACGTGAACGTCACGTACGACTACAACGTCTACTTCGGCGGCAAGGCGCCCGAGGCCAAGGGCCCGCACGACATCATCGCCGACCCGAGGTTCGTCGCCCCCGGCACGAGCCCGAACGCGGACTTCCGCCTCATGAAGGGCTCGCCCGCCATCGGCTCCGCCCTCGCGTTCCCGGCCGTGTCCACCGACTTCACCGGGGCTGCCCGCGAGGGCGGCGCACCGGACCGGGGCGCGTACAGCTTTGGAGCAGCCGCGGAGACCGTCACGGGCGCCGGTGAGTCGTCGGCGCCGGGGCAGCGGAGCCCGGCCGAGGGCGCGGGCACGGAGACCGGCGCGAACGCGGCCGGCGGCAGGGGCGCGACATCCGGCGCGGACACGGCCGGCGGCAAGGGCGCGACATCCGGCGCGGCCGGTGACCGCGACTCCGGCCTCACGGCCCAGGGCGGGAGCGAACCGCTGGCGCGGACCGGCGGGTCCGACCCGGTGCTGCCGCTGAGCATCGCCGCGGGCGTCCTGGTCGCCGGGGCCGGTCTGCTCGCGCTCGCCCGACGCAGGCGGCCGTGACACGGCCGGGCCGGGAACGCCGCGGTCGTGCGGGTGCGCCCCAGGGCTCCCGGCGAGGGCCGGACCCGGCCGGCGTCCGCATCCTGCGTCGCACGCACACGGCCACCCGTCCTGGTCCGGATCGTGCGACGATGCGGGTATGAAGCGACTGGCGAACTCCCGGTCGTCCTACCTCCTCCAGCACGCCTCCCATCCAGTGGACTGGTGGCCATGGGGAGAGGGGGCGACGCAAGAGGCCAAGCGGCGCGACGTACCCGTCCTTCTCTCGGTGGGCTATTCGTCGTGCCACTCAGAGCGCGTTCGAGATCGGCTCGGAGAACTCGTCGTAGGGCTTTGGGGCCGGGTCGGTTGACGGGTTCTCCGCGGGTGAGCCGGCGGAGTATCACGTCGGTCATGGCCCAGCGGATCATGGGTTCCGCGTGGGCGCGTCGTGTCCCCTGTTCACGGTGCCGTCGCCGTGCCACCAGGTGAAGTACCAGGACACCGTCGGCTGCGGCAGGAAGTCGTCGGGGAGGCGGCGCCACTGACAGCCGGTCCTGGCCACGTACAAGATCGCGCCCCCGATCTGCCGACGCGGGTGCTTCTCCCGCCGCCCACCCCCGATCGAACCCGGAAATGCTCGCAACGGGTGGCTGTGCGGGTCCCGCCAACGCAAACCCGTAGATGGAGCGAACATGGGAAACGTCGCACAGGCTCGAGAAGAATGGATCGCTGGTGGAAGGCGGCTTTCCCTTCCCGGATTTCCGCACACGGTGTTCGTGCGCCGGGACGGTCCCGAGGATGGCCCGCCCGTCACCATGCTGCACGGGTTCCCCACCTCGTCGCACGACTGGGCGGCTGTCGTACCCTTGCTGGCGTCGGCGGGGTTGCGGGTCACCACCACCGACTTCGTAGGCTTCGGTGAGAGCGACAAGCCCTATCCGCACGCGTACTCGGTCCTCGAACAGGCCGATCTCATTGAGGCGCTTTGGAGGCTCGACGCCCGAGACGTCACCGCTCTGGTCGCGCACGACTACGGGGTGTCCGTGGCCCAGGAACTCCTGGCCAGGGACACCCATCGGGTGAACTCCGTGACGTGGCTCAACGGAGGCATCTGGCCGGACCTTCACCATCCGATTCCCGAGCAGAAGTCGCTGTCCGGCCCTGAGGGAGCGAAGGCCGCACAGCAGATGGACGAAGAGAAGTTCATCGTCTCCATCAACCGCCTCATCGGCGAGCGCCCTCTCTCGGATGATTTGCTGCACGATTTGTGGCTCGGCGCGCGGGCCCGCGACGGTATCCGTGTCCTGCCCTCGCTCCTTCGGTACATGGCCGAACGCCGGGAGCACAGCACGCGCTGGACGGACGCGGTGCGCACTTATCCGGGGGAACAGCAGTTCATATGGGGTCCCGCCGATCCAGTCAGCGGCGCCCATGTGATTCCACGCATTCGCGAAACGGTACCGGACGCGAAGGTCACCGTCCTGAGTGGCCCTCCGGCCATCGGGCATTTCCCCCAGGTCGAGGCCCCCGACATGGTCGGCCCGCTTCTCTCCGGTTGGCTCACGGGGCACGCTTGAGAAAACCTACGTATCGGCGCGGTCTGCCTCGTCCCGTTCCGCCCAGTTGCCGTGTGCGCACCCACCGAGCGGGCAAAGGCGAGCGCCGTAGCATGGGCGAGCGGGACTTCATCGCGCTCGTCGACCGCGTCTACCGACTCCTCAAGGCGCCGATCTTGCTGCCGCCGCCTGAAAACTAACGGATGTCGGCGGACACCAACCACCTGACCTTCTTCGGCCTGGCAGACGCTCTCTGTGCTGTAAGCGGTTCCTCGAACCGACCATGCAGGACACGGTCTAAGCAGCGGCGTCCTCGAATACCTTGACCATCTCGGCATCGAGAACGGCAGGAACGTCAGACGCGCTCATCTCGGGGAACTTCCCGAAGAAGGCCGACGGGAGATCCATGTCGATGCGGGTGTCTTCACCGTCGCGCTGTGAAACGCAAATCCGCACCGGCGCCCCGAGGCCTGCCGCCCCGCTGTACTTGAAGAGTCCACGCGCGATGACAGCATTTCCGACCAGATAGAACTTCGACTCGGTGGGGATGCCGGCCAGCCTCATGCATGACCCTTGTTCGAATTCCCAGAAGATGGAGAACCGACTGGGTTCGGAAATCTTCTCGACGTAATCTTCAAGGCCTTTTACGTCTTTTACCACCACGTACTCCACCATCTTCGAGGTGGAGAAGCGCTGCAGGCGTTCCTCGATCGCCTTGGTGACTTCGAAGAAAGACTTCTTCGAACGGATCGTCACCAGCACACCGTCGAATGACGTAAGTATCTTTTCTTCCGGCATATCGGTCACCTTCCTGTGATTTCCGAGGGTCGAATACGCCGCCTCGACAGAAAGCATCGCGCGCCGTTCGTGGAGCGCGCTGACGTTCCCTCGCCGTTGTCATGCTGCCGATACGGGCCACGGCCGCGACTCGGTTCTCACCGTGTGGACTCACCATCAGGTGGTGGTTTCCAGAATATTCCGTGCGCGGTCGGCCAAACCGCCTCGTGCGATCACGGCGTACTGCGAGGCGACAAGGTGTTGGTTCGAAGAGAAGTCGCGCTTGCCGCCTGTGGCGCGATGGCCGACAAAGCCGAAGACGGCTCCCCAGACAGCACCGATGACAAGGCCCACCACGATGAGTGCCAGCCAAGCTCTGACGGAGGCGAAGATACCGAGCAGCAGGGCGATGAACAGACCGAACCACGCGCCGCTGGCGGCTCCAGCCGCCGCCGCCTTGCCTTTCGTCAGACGGCCGGTCACATGCTCCACCAGACGCAGACCCGATCCGACGATCTCCAGGTTTTCCACGGGGAACTGCTCGTCGGAAAGACGGTCCACCGCCGCTTGGGCGTCCTCGTAGGTGTCGTAGGTAGTCACGGTGTTCCACGCATCGCCTGCACTGCCCGCGGAATCCGGTCCCGGCGGCGATCCGAATCCGTTCGATTCCATTTCCTGATCCTTTCGGCGTGACGTGGCGGCTGCCGTGCAAGACGGGTCAATCAGCGCGCCCGGAACCCGCACCGTCACCGCGGCGTAGGCGTGCGGAACGGCATCGGAAGTCCAGCTCGAGAGCCCGCTAAGGCCGCCGATCCGCAATCCAGGGAACGATCATGGGACTGTCTGTCAAGGCCGGCGCACCGACCGTTGCTGTCGGGCAGCTTCGACGGAGGCCACGGATGCCATCCGGCCGCGCGCGGCCGACCTGAGTTACGCGCCGTGGACGGGCGTGCGGGGCGGGGCCGGCCCACCGGGTCTCCGTGGCCTGCTCGCCACCTGGAACACGCGTTTGTGCCCTGGCCGGCGGCTTCTGGACGGTGAACTCAGGTGTGCTACTCGCGGCCCGGCTACTGAGCGAGGTGCGGACGTAGCCGACGAGGTCGAGGGCGGTGACGGTGTCCGCCCGGTCGACGGCGGCCCGAAGCCCACATCCTCTCGATGTCATGCGTCACCTCCGACGCGACAGCCCAGCAGAGCGTGGTTCCGCTCACCCCTACACCTCGTGTGGTGCGTTCGCCTACCTCTCGACGTTAAGCCCTCAGCCACGAAGGTGCAGCGGCAGTTCTGCCGCTGCGTACCCGATGCGCACTCTAAGTGGCTGCACAAGGCATGTTCCTGGTGGCATCGAACCTGGAGAGGACCCGAGAGCACCTGCTTTCCTCAAATGGGGACGTGGGGGGAAATCTCTCATCGAGGGGAGGACGGCGGTCGGGTCCGCGCTTCGGACCACGAGTGACGCGGCCACCGTTCCGTCGCTGAGATCAGTGATCCCGACGGCAACGTCTGGCGGCCACAGGAGGTGACGTCTCGCCTCCCCGGGCGCGCAATGACCCCGGTGCGGGCACCACGTTCGCGTCGGTCGCCGACCTCGCGGCGGCACTGCCACGCGCAGTTGCTCACAGAGAGCACCAGGAGCGCACCGGCTCGCCCGACGCCAAGCGTGCCGACTGGTACGCCACCTATTTGGCGAACGAGCAGTCTGGAGCAGAACTTCCCTGACACCAGGCTGCTTTTAGCGCACAACCACCTGACGCGAGGGGCCACCGTCACGTGTGTGCCGAAACGGCTGCCGATTGAGCGGCAATGACGTGGGCAGCGCTGCTTCAACCGCCTCCAGCAGTGCCGCGGGCTGGCTACCCGCTACGACGGACCCGCGTGTCCTGCCGAACCGTCGTCACCCTCGCCTCAGTCCTGCTCTGGATCTGACCTGTGAAGACGCTGTCCAGAGTCAGACCACGAAAACCGAGGTCACAGCCAAGATCCAGAGAATCGATCAGACCCGGAACGGTTCACCTCATGGTTGCTTCACCCGATCGGCCGCGTTGTCTGGCGGCGCCTATTCGGTCTGCGGATAGTGAAGTCACCAGCCCGGACCTGGCCTGGTTTCGGCATCGCCGAGCGCCGGGGCCCAGTCGCTTCGCGACCGGCGGCCCTCCCCAGTTCCGAGCCCGTCGTACGTCGTCGCCGGCTGTCGGTGCACTCCAACGCCGTCCTCGGCGTGCATACGGCGGTCCGTCTTCGCTGTGCCGTCCAAGGTGAAAGGGAAGCCTCGTGCCCCAAGCATCCTCTGACCGCGAACCGGGCGAGAACACAGCCAGCGCCCGGACGCCCCGACGCTTGGCCCGCGGGTCCGTCGCGGCTGCTGTGGCGCTCGTTGTGAGCGGCGCCTCGCTGGCGGCGGCTGGGAGCTTCAGCCCCTCCCACCCCCAGTCCGCCAAACCCGCCGCTGCTATGAAAACGGAGGGACAAGACTGCTCGGTCCAGCCGCCTCGCCTGTCGAAGGCGTTCACCGACACGTTCACCAGCCGGTTCGTCAACGCTGGAGGGCTGCGTCAGCACGTGTACATCGGAGGCGAGGGGCCTCCTCTGCTGCTGATCCACGGCTGGCCGGAGAACTGGTACACCTGGCGCCTGGTCATGCCCGAGCTGGCGAAGAAGTACACGCTGATCGTCCCCGACCAGCGTGGCATCGGGCTGACCGACAAGCCGAAGGGCGGGTACGACACCCGCGCCCTCGCCAACGACATGGTGGCGCTGATGGACAAGCTCGGCCACCGGAAGTTCGCCGTGGTCGGCCACGACACCGGAATGTCGATCGGCTACGCCCTGGCCGCGGACCACCCCGACCGGGTCGACCGTCTGGCCGTGGTCGACTCCTTCATACCGGGTGTGACTCCCTCGCCGCCTCTGGTCACCTCCTCGGAGGCCACGAAGAAGACCTACCACCTGGCCTTCAACCGTGTGCCCGAGGTGAACGAGAAGCTCGTCAAGGGACGCGAGGACGTCTACTTCGGGTACCAGTTCACCATCGAGGCCGCGGGGTCGAAGAAGATCCCCGACTACGCCGTCAAGTACTACACCGACATCCTTTCCTGCGGGAAGAACACCGTGCACGGAAGCTTCGGCTGGTACGAGGCGCTCGACACCACCATCGCGCAGAACAAGCAGCGCGCGACCCGGAAACTCCCCATGCCCGTTCTCGGCATCGGGGGAGCGACGAGCCAGGGAGCGGCAGTCGCGAAGACGATGAAGCTCACCGCGAACAACGTGCAGAGCCTGGTCGTGCCCGGCTCCGGACACTGGGTCCAGGAAGAGGCGCCCGCACAGATGGTGGCGGGACTGAACTCGTTCCTGGCCCCCTATCGCAACGCGTGGAGCAGCACACAGGCCTCCTCGCCCTCCGGCGGCGGGGGAGGAAAGTAGCGCACCGCGCGCATGCAGCGCCCGTAGCCCGCATGCCTTCTGCGGACGGCGCACGCCCGCCTCTCGAGCCGACGTGCGCCGTCCACTCCCCGCATTCCAGGGAAGGACTCAGATGATCGACAGACGGAACTTCGGCAAGATGGTCGGCATGGGAGCGGTCACCGCCGCAATGGCCCAGACCGCCACGGGGTGCGCGACGACCGTGTCGGACACGATGGCGACGCCCATGGCTTCCGAGGGCGCTACAGGGTTCGGCCCGCTCAAGCAGGTGAAGGCCGGGGTTCTGAACGTCGGCTATGTCGAAGCGGGTCCGGCCACCGGCCCCGCGGTGCTGCTGCTTCACGGCTGGCCGTACGACATCCACAGCTTCGTCAAGGTCACACCGATGCTGGCTGCGAAGGGCTACCGGGTGATCGTCCCCTACCTGCGGGGCTACGGCACGACACGCTTCCTGTCCTCCTCGACGCCCCGCTCCGGCGAACAGGCGGTGTTCGGAACGGACGTCGTCACGCTCATGGACGCCCTGAAGATCAAGAAGGCTGTCCTCGCCGGCTTCGACTGGGGTGGACGGGCAGCCGACATCGTCGCGGTGCTGCATCCGGAGCGGGTCACGGGGCTGGTCTCCGTGGGCGGCTATCTGATCGTCAACCGCAAGAACGCCCAGCAACCGATCGCACCGAAGACGGAACAGGCGTGGTGGTATCAGTACTACTTCGCCACCGACCGCGGCCAGCGCGGACTGGAACGCTACCGGCACGACCTGACCAAGCTGGTCTGGAAGACCAACTCCCCGACCTGGCATTTCGACGACGCCACCTTCGACCGCTCCGCGGCGGCTTTCGACAACCCGGACTTCGTCCCCGTCACCATCGACAACTACCGCTGGCGGCTCGGCCTGGCCAAGAGCGATCCGCGCTACGACGACGTCGAGGCGCGACTCGCACGCGAATCCCCCATCTCACTGCCCACGATCGCTCTGGACGGAGCCCTCGACCCCTTCACCCCACCCGGTAACGGCTCCTCCTACCGGGCCAAGTTCAAGGGAAAGTACGAGCACCGCACTCTGCACAACATCGGGCACAACGTGCCGCAAGAGGCACCCGACGCTTTCACACAGGCCGTAGTGGACGTCACGCGACTCTGACCGGCCCTCGTCCCGGATCACCTCCCGATCAAGAAGGATGCTCAGAGGTGAGAACGTGACGGCCGTGACCGAGGACCGGGCAGCCGCTGTTCTCGCGGCTCACGCGGGCATTGCCACGGCCTTCGTACGGGGCAAGTGCCTCTGCGACAGAGGACAGGATCAGACGAAGGCCGTTCCCACGCCGGGCGCTTGACCGTGAGAGCCAGCAAGGTCGAGGCCGCTTTCGACGGCCGACGTCAAACGCCGAGCCACCGAATCGGCGCGTGACAGCGGATGAGGCATCGTGCCTGGCCGGTGGCATGATCCGAGGGCGACGGTCGTGGTCAGTCGGGCGGTGTCCGCGCATCGGCTGTTTCACGGGATCTCGCAGCGTCATCTCGTCTGTCTTGCCGAGGAGTTGGCGGTGCCGTGGTGAATCGTTCTTGAGAACCCCTGACGGAGCGCCCTGCGCAGTCTCGACGGCGTGCACGGGGCGGTGCCGGGAAACGGGCTGCGCGGTCGACGGCGAGGCGGAGCCGGTGATCGTGCAGGACGACGCCGGTCGCCGGAGCGCGGTGCGACGGGAACGTGCAGACCCCAGTCGGCGTCACACCCATGCCGCACCCGGCACGCAACGGTCACCTCTCTCGTGTCGGCCGTTTCCTCCGCCGCGGCGGGCCGGGCACGCTCGCTGTGGAAGCGCCCAACCGACCCAGCGTAAATTTCTCCTGTCAGGTGAAGTGTGAAGAGTTCTTGCCGCTTCCGGCTGTCGGTCTGACCAACGGCCTGTGAACAGCGCTTTCACCGGCCGCCTGCAGCTCCGCACGCATGCCACCGGCCGCCCGCTTCCCGGCCGCCTCGCCGTTCGGCAGCCAGCCTGAGGAGGACGCCATGCACCGCACCCCGCCGGTACCCCGCCGGGCCCGGACCGCCGCCCCGTCCGTCCGGGCCGTCTTCGTCACCCTGCTGATCGCCGTGGCGGTGGTCGCCGGCGCGCGACTGGCGCTGGCCGCCGCGGGCATCCAGATCATAGGGATGGCCGAGTACTCAACGCTGATCCCGATCGTGGCCGCCGCTCTGCTGCCGCTGCGGCAGACCCTGATCCTGGGCCTGGCGAACCTGGTCGTCGGCATCCTTGCCTTCGGCGTTCTGCTGACGTCCATGTCCCACGCCAGCCGGATCACCGTCATCACCGCGCTGATCGCCTCGGTCCTGGTCAGCCTGGCCGTCTGCCGCGCCCGTATCGCCGCGGAAAGGAGCCTGCAAGGCCTGATGGTGGCCAGGGAGCGGCTCACGCTGCTCAGCGAGGCCAGCACCCGGGTCGGCGGCACCCTGGACGTCGCCCGCACCGCCGAGGAGCTCGTCGAGGTCGCCGTGCGCCGCTTCGCGGACCATGCCGCGGTCGACCTCTTCGATCCCGTCCTCAAGGGCGAGGAGCCCGCGCCAGGGCCGCACGCGGGCCCGGTCACCCTGCGTCGCGCCGCCCGCCGGTCGGTGCCGACCGCGCTCTCGGCCGCCGCACCGCCCGACAGCAGTACCGTCACCTACCGCAGGGGCTCGATGCCGGCCCTGAGCCTGCTACGGGGCGTCCCCGTGCACGGGCAGCTCGCCCCCGCCGCAGACGGCGAGGAGTGCTGGCCCGCCGATCCGAACGGCACCGGCACGCAGGCGCCGCACTCCGTTCTGGCGGTCCCGCTGCGCGCCCGCGGGGTCACCCTCGGTGCGGCACTGTTCACCCGCTCCCGGCACCGGGACCCCTTCGACGCCGACGACGTGCTGCTCGCGCAGGAGATCGCGGCGCGGGCCGCTGTGTGCGTGGACAACGCCCGCCGCTACACCCACGAGCGCGCCACCTCGGTGGCACTGCAGCGCAGCCTGCTGCCCCAGGTGGTACCGCCGCAGCCAGCCATGGAGGCGGTCGCCCGCTATCTGCCCGCGGACGTCGAGGTGGGCGTGGGGGGCGACTGGTACGACGTGATCCCGCTGTCCGGGGCCCGGGTCGCCTTGGTCGTGGGCGACGTGGTCGGGCACGGCATCCGTGCCTCGGCGGCGATGGCGCGGCTGCGTGCCGCGGTGCGCACCCTCGCCGACATCGACCTCCCGCCCGACGAGCTGCTCACCCACCTCGACGACATCGTCATCCGGCTGCAGAGCGAGGCCGCTCCCACCCCGGCGGGCTCGGGCGAGGACGCGGTCGCAGATGCGGATGTCGGCGATTTCGTCGCGACCTGCCTGTACATGGTCTACGACCCGATTTCGCGGCGGTGCACCGCCGGCCGGGCCGGCCACCCCCCGCCGGCCGTGGTGCGCCCCGGGGAGGGCGCCCTGTTCCTCGAACTCCCGGCCGGTCCCCCGCTGGGTGTGGGCGGCTTGCCCTTCGAGACCGCTGAGACGCATCTGCCTGAGGGCAGTCTGCTCGTTCTGTACACCGACGGCCTCGTCGAATCCCCCCGCTACTGCCTGGACGAGCGCCTCGAGCGCCTGCTCGAAGTCCTGTCCGAGCCGAAGCCCTCGTTGCAGGAGACCTGCGACCACGTACTGGACCGGCTGGTCGACGACCGCACCCGCGACGACATCGCCCTCGTCGTCGCCAGCACCCGGGCCCTGGACGACGGGCACACCGTCGCCTGGGAGCTGCTGGAGGATCTCTCCGAGGTCGCCCGCGCCCGCGACCTGGCCTCGCTGCAACTGGCGCGCTGGGGTCTGCCGGAGGCGGCGTTCCTCGCGGAACTCGTAGTCAGCGAGCTGGTCACCAACGCCATCCGCTACGGCGGCAGCCCCGTGCAGTTGCGCCTGATCCGCCAGGACACCCTGATCTGCGAGGTGTCCGACGGCTCCAACACCGCCCCTCACCTACGCCGTGCCCGCACCTTCGACGAGGGCGGACGCGGACTGTTCATCGTGGCGCAGCTCGCCGAGCGCTGGGGCACCCGGCAACGGTCCGAAGGCAAGACCATCTGGGCCGAACTCGCCCTCCCACCGGCCACTGTGCCCGCCCCCGCCCCCGCACTCGCCACGCTGTGAGCCGAGCCGAGCCGGGCCGAGTCGTTCTTCATCGTCTCCTCGCGGTCCGGGGGCATCCGCGGCTGAGCAGCGGTGTGGCGGTCGGCGTGCGCGCCCGGATGACGCAAGTGAAGATAGGTGATGCGGGCAGCGTGCAGCACTGCTGCGACGGGTCGCGGTTGACGCCGATCCTCGACGTGCCCGTGTGGGAGGACATTGTGCTCGGCGCGCTCGTCAAGGTTGTGCAGACCCCCGACCTGCGCAAGAAGATTTACTTCACGCTCGGCATCATCGTGCTGTACCGAGCGGGGGCGCACATACCCGTTCCGGGTGTCAGTTACCGGAACGTGCAGGCGTGCGTCGATTCCGTCGCGAACGGGCCGCTGTTCGGACTGGTGAACGTTTTCAGCGGCGGCGCCCTGTTGCAGATCACTGTTCTCGCCCTGGGAATCCTGCCGTACATCACCGCCAGCATCATTCTTCAGTTGCTCACAGTGGTAATCCCGCGGCTGGAGTCGCTCAAGAAGGAAGGCGCGTCCGGCCAGGGGAAGATCACGCAGTACACGCGTTATCTGACGGTGGCGCTGGCCGTTCTTCAGGCCACGGGTCTCGTCGGGACGGCGCGCAGCGGCGTGCTCTTTCCGGGCTGCCAGACAGCGAACCAGATCGTGCCGGATCGTTCGGTCTTCACCGCCGTCACCATGGTCATCACCGTCGCCGCGGGAACCGCGTGCGTGATGTGGTTCGGTGAACTGATCACCGAGCGCGGTGTCGGCAACGGCATGTCGATGCTCATCTTCATCTCGATCGCCTCGACGTTCCCGGGGGCGCTGTGGACCGTCAAGCAGGAGGGAACGATCGCGGGCGGTTGGTTCGCCTTCGGGATCGTGATCATCGTCGGATTCGCCATGGTCGGTCTGGTCGTTTTCGTCGAGCAGGCGCAGCGCCGCGTTCCCGTGCAGTACTCGCGCCGGGTGGTCGGGCGCAAGTCGTACGGCCGGGCGGCCACGTACATCCCGCTCAAGATCAACCAGGCGGGTGTCGTGCCGGTCATCTTCACCTCGTCGCTTCTCTACGTCCCGGCGCTCATCGCGCAGTTCTCCGACTCGAGATCCGGATGGGCGACCTGGGTGAAGGCGAACCTCGTCCGCGGCGACCATCCGTTCTACGTGGCCGCGTACTTCCTCCTGATAGTCTTCTTCGCTTTCTTCTACGTCGCGATCACCTTCAATCCCGATGAAGTGGCAGGAAACATCAAGCAGGCAGGTGGATTCATCCCCGGTATTCGATCTGGGCGTGCCACCGCCGATTACCTGGGATACGTGCTCAACCGGCTCACCTGGCCGGGATCCCTCTATCTCGGCCTCATCGCCCTGGTCCCCACCGTCGCCTTCAGTGCTTTCGGCGGCGCGAACATGCTGACCGGCACGAGCATTTTGATCATCGTCAGCGTCGGCTTGGAGACCGTGAAGCAGATCGGCAGTCAGGTGGAACAGCACCGATACAAGGGATTTCTGCAATGATGTTCACGCCGGGGTGAAGAGACCCTCACCGCGCCAGGCAACCGGCGCCCGGCCGAGGAGCCGCTCAGCACGCGGAGAGGCGAGCGCCGCGCATGGCTCGGCGGCGCCGGCCGAGATGCGGCGGGGCAGTTGGTGGGGGCAGACTGAGGGAGTCCGGCGTGCGGAGAGCGGTCGTGGGGACGACCTGAGTGCATGTGGTCGGCGCCGCTCGGATCCGCCGCAACCGGAACTCCGGAAGGCTAGGCGGACATGGGCGCGCTGGAGGACCCGCAGGCTGTGTTCCGCGCATGGGCGCGGACCATGCTGGCTCACGTGCGTGGCACGCGCGGCGGTCGTGACGTGCCGCAGGCGGGCGAGATCTTTCAGACCTCGACCATGGGGGCGTTGATCGACGGCGTCTACGACGGCGACGTGACGATCGGCGAGCTGCTCCGGCACGGCGATTTCGGCCTGGGCACATTCAACCGCCTCGACGGCGAGATGGTCGTACTCGACGGGACCTGCTACCGGCTGCGTGCCGACGGCAGCGCCAGTATCGCCGATGCCGGTGACCTCACTCCGTTCGCCGCCGTCACCTGGTTCCGGCCTGAGACGACGATCCCGGTGAAGGAGAGCACGGACCAGGCCGCTGTGACCGCTCTGATCGACAAGGCGCTCGGCAGCGACAACCTCATCTACGCGATACGTATCGGGGGGACGTTCGGCGAAGTGCGCACCCGCACCGTGATGCGGCAGCAACCCCCCTATCCGTCCCTGACGGACGTCGCCGAGAAGCAGCAGGAAAGCACTTTCCACGACGTGCACGGAACCGTGGCCGGCTTCCGGACCCCCGATTTCGAGCACGACATCTCGGTCGTCGGCTACCACCTGCACTTCATCGAGGGCGATTACCGGCACGGTGGCCACGTCCTCGGTTACCGCCTGGAGGACGGGGTGATCGAGATCAGCTCCCAGTCCGAGCTGCACCTGAGCCTGCCGCGCACGCGGCAGTTCCTCGCGTCGGACCTGGACTCGGAGGGCCTCGCCCGGCAGATCCACCGAGCCGAGGGCGGCTGAGCCGTGCGGACGGCCCCCGACGCGTGAAGGAAGAGAAGAAAGACCTCGACGACGGCACAGCCGGCCGTCGAGGTCGACCTCTGCATCCGAGTCGACCTCTGCATCCGAGTCGACCTCTGCATCCGAGTCGACCTCTGCATCCGAGTCGACCTCTGCATCCGAAAGGCCGTGGAACTGAATGAGTGCTCAGCCCGTCCGTTCCGCGCAGCGCGCGATCGAGACTCTCACCGCGCACGGCGTCGATTATGTCTTCGGCGTTCCCGGAGCGAAGATCGATGCCGTCTACGACGCCCTGGTCGATGCCGGTCCCCAACTCGTGGTGTGCCGGCATGAGCAGAACGCGGCCCTTATGGCCGCCGCCGTGGGCCGCCTCACCGGCACGCCGGGCGCTGCGGTGGTCACCTCCGGGCCGGGGACCACCAATCTGCTGACCGGACTGATCACCGCGAACACCGAGCAGTACCCGATGGTCGCACTGTGCGGGGCCGTACCGCGGGCGGACCGTCTCAAGCGCACCCACCAGTCCATGGACGCCACCGCCGCGCTCCGGCCGTTCACCAAGTTCGTCGGGGAGGTCGACGACCCCGACGACGTCGGCGAGGCCCTCGCCGACGCCCTGCGCGCCGCGCTCACCGAGCCGCGCGGCGCGACAGCGGTGATCCTGCCCGCCGACGTCCTCAGCGCACTGACCTCCGCCGAGATCACACGACCGCTGCCCGTCCCCGCGCTCGGCCCCGCCCCGCAAGACGAGATCCTTCGCGCGGCCCGACTGATCCGGGGCGCCGAGCGACCCGCACTGCTCGTCGGCCTCAGAGCGGCCGACGCCAAGGCGTGCGCGGCGCTCCACACGCTCATCGACGGAACGGATCTTCCGGTGGTGGAGACGTTCCAGGCCGCAGGAGCAGTCTCGCGTGAGCTGGAAGGCCACTTCCTCGGGCGCGTGGGCCTGTTCCGCAACCAGCCCGGCGACATCGTGATCGCCAAGGCCGACGTACTGGTCACCGTCGGTTACGACGCGGTCGAATACGATCCGGGCCTGTGGAACACCGACCCTGACCGGACGATCATCCACATCGACGCGCTTCCGGCTGACATCGACAACCACTACCAGCCCGCCCTGGAACTGCGCGGCGACGTCGCTTCGACCCTGAACGAGCTGGGCCGGCTTGTGAGCGGACTTCGGCTGGGAGAGCAGGCCAACGCGGCCATCGCAGAGCAACGCGCCGCACTGCGTGGCATTGACAGGGAGGCCCAGATCGAATCGGCGACCGCCGCAGGTCTGAATCCCGCCGCGGTAGTCCTGAAGATCAGGGAGCACGTCGACGACGACGCGACCGTGGTCTGCGACGTCGGCTCTCACTACATCTACACGGCCCGTCACTTCCGTGCGTACCAGCCTGGGCACCTGCTGTTCTCCAATGGTCAACAGACCCTGGGGGTGGCGCTGCCCTGGGCCATGGCCGCCAGCATCGTCCGGCCCCGGACACAGATCGTGTCGATCTCCGGTGACGGCGGATTCCTCTTCAGCGCTCAGGAACTCGAGACCGCGAAGCGTCTCGGCCTGCGCCTGACGCACATCATCATGCGTGACAACACCTACGACATGGTGGGATTCCAGGAACTCCTGAAGTACGGGCGGAAGTCGGGGGTGCAGCTCGGCGACTACGACATCGTCCAATACGCCGGCGCCTTCGGTGGGAAGGGAGTGCGGGTCCACTCCATGCAGGAATTCGAGACCGAGCTCAAGACCGCGCTGGACCGTGATCTCCTGGGGGAGCCCGGCGTCACTGTCATTGACGTCCACGTCGACTACACGCATAACACCGATCTCTTCGCTCAACTGCATGACGGCGTTCTCGAATGACCATGTGTCGCGTCAGCGAGCCTCTTTCGTCCTCTGCGCAATGAACGTGCAGTTCGTCTGAGATGCGTGAATATGCGAACAAGAAGGCCATGCCGGCTAGAGGCGGGCAAGCCCGTGCGGCGGCGCCAGGCCGGCGGGCCTGCCCCGAAAGACCGAGATCGCTCGGGCGTGTTTCCTCCTCCGCGGCGGGAGACGGACCCTCTTGGTTACTTACTGCGCACATTTGATTACTTCCGGGTCGGGCCCTCGATTACGGGGCCGGACGCTCCGGATCGTGCGACGATGACGGTATGAATCGACTGGCCGACTCCCAGTCGCCTTATCTGCTCCAGCACGCCTCCAATCCTGTGGACTGGTGGCCTTGGGGAGAGGAGGCGATGACAGAAGCGAAGCGGCGGGACGTGCCCATCCTCTTGAGTGTGGGCTATGCGTCCTGTCACTTATAGCTTCTGTCAGTTCACTGGTGCCATGTCATGGCCCACGAGTCCTTCGAGGACCCCGACACCGCCGCATACCTGAACGAGCACTTCGTCAGCGTCAAGGTCGACCGGGAGGAGCGGCCCGACGTCGACGCCGTGTACATGGAGGCGGTGCAGGCGGCCACCGGGCAGGGCGGCTGGCCGATGACCGTGTTCCTCACGCCGGACGCCGAGCCGTTCTACTTCGGCACGTACTTCCCGCCCGAGCCCCGGCACGGGATGCCCTCCTTCCGGCAGGTGCTGCGAGGGGTGCGCGAGGCGTGGGGGACCCGGCGGGAGGAAGTGGCCGGCGTCGCCGGGAGGATCGTGCGCGACCTCTCCCAGCGGGAGATCGACTACGGCGGCCCGCAGCCCCCCGGCGAGGACGAACTCGCGCAGGCGCTCCTCGGGCTCACCCGCGAATACGACCCGCAGCGCGGCGGGTTCGGCGGGGCGCCGAAGTTCCCGCCGTCCATGGTGCTGGAGTTCCTGCTGCGCCACCACGCCCGCACCGGCGCCGAGGGCGCGCTCCAGATGGCCCAGGACACCTGCGAGCGCATGGCCCGCGGCGGCCTCTACGACCAGCTCGGCGGCGGCTTCGCCCGCTACTCCGTCGACCGTGACTGGACCGTGCCGCACTTCGAGAAGATGCTGTACGACAACGCGCTGCTGTGCCGCGTCTACGCCCACCTGTGGCGCGCCACCGGCTCCGCGCTCGCCCGCCGGGTCGCCCTGGAGACCGCCGACTTCATGGTCCGCGAACTGCGCACCGCCGAAGGCGGGTTCGCCTCCGCCCTCGACGCCGACAGCGACGACGGAACCGGTCGGCACGTCGAGGGCGCCTACTACGTCTGGACCCCGGAGCAGCTTCGCGACGCCCTCGGCGACGAGGACGCCGAACTGGCCGCCCATTACTTCGGCGTGACCGAGCAGGGCACCTTCGAGCAGGGCGCCTCGGTGCTGCGACTGCCGCAGTCCGAGAGCGTGTTCGACGCCGAGCGCGTCGAGTCGATCCGGCGCCGCCTGCTCGCCCGGCGCGCCGAGCGTCCCGCGCCCGGCCGCGACGACAAGGCAGTCGCCGCCTGGAACGGCCTGGCGGTCGCCGCGCTCGCCGAGACCGGCGCCTACTTCGACCGCCCCGACCTGGTCGAGGCCGCGGTCGGCGCCGCCGACCTGCTCGTCCGCCTGCACCTGGACGAGCACGCCGGGCTGTCCCGCACCAGCAGGGGCGGGCGCGCCGGCGTCCATTCCGGCGTGCTGGAGGACTACGCGGACGTCGCCGAGGGCTTCCTCGTCCTCGCGTCGGTCACCGCCGAGGGCGTCTGGCTGGACTTCGCGGGCCTGCTCCTGGACCAGATCCTCACCCGGTTCGCCGACCCGGACTCCGGCGCCCTGTACGACACGGCCGCCGACGCCGAACGGCTCATCCGGCGGCCCCAGGACCCCACGGACAACGCCGCCCCCTCCGGCTGGACCGCCGCGGCGTCCGCCCTGCTCGGCTACGCCGCCCACACCGGTTCCGAGGTCCACCGCACCGCCGCCGAGCGCGCCTTGGGCGTCGTCCGCGCGCTCGGGCCGCGCGTCCCGCGCTTCATCGGCTGGGGACTGGCCGCCGCCGAGGCGCTCCTCGACGGGCCGCGCGAGGTCGCCGTCGTCGGCCCCTCGCCCACCGACGAGCGGACGCGGGCCCTGCACCGCACCGCGCTGCTGGGCGCCGCGCCCGGCGCCGTCGTCGCCTGCGGCCCGCCGAACGGCGACGAGTTCCCCCTCCTCGCCGACCGCCCCCTGGTGGACGGGACGCCGGCGGCGTACGTCTGCCGCCGCTTCGTCTGCGCCGCCCCGACGACGGACCCGGAGCGGCTGCGCACCGCACTGGACGACTGACGCGCGCGACGCGGGAGGTGGGCCGCTGGCGCTCGTTACGCGCGAGCGCAGGCCGCTTGGTGCCCGCCGCAGACGTCGGACCAGAGCGGGTGCGCGCCGTACTGGGCGGCTGACGCGCGCCGTGCGTGACCGCGGCGCCGCTGGCGCGTGCCGGGCGAGGCCGCTGGCGCGCGCCGCGATGACGGGCTGAGCGCGGCGGGTCTGCCGGGCCTCAGCTCTCGTCGGCGCCTATGCTCATCGCCTGCCGCACGATCGCTTCGAGCTGGTCGTGGTGGGCGCCCTTCCAGTAGGCGCGGCCGCAGTCCCGGCATCGGGCGAAGACGTCGTAGGTGCGCCGCGTGCCGTGGGCGAGCTGGTCCGCCACCTCTTCCTTGGGGGCCTGCCGCAGCAGGCCGTTGCAGGCGGTGCAGCGTGTCCAGGGCCGCAGACCGGGACGGAAGCGGTCGAGGACGTCGTCGAGCTGGTCGCTGGGACGGGTGCTGTAGACGAAGGCCCCCGCCCACAGCTCGCGGCGGCGCAGCAGGCCGCGGTCGCGGCTGAGCAGCACCCGCTTCTCGGCCGCCGAGCGAGCGGCGAGCGCCGGGTCGCCGATGTCGGTCGACTCGTACGCCGTGTCGACGCCGAGGAGGCGCAGCCGACGCGCGAGGGTGCCCAGGTGCACGTCGAGGAGGAAGCGCAGGGGCGCGCCGGGGACCCGCTGCGGCCGTTCGACCGCGCTCACGCGCACCCTCTCCTGTGCGCGGGGCACGTGCGAGACCGGCGCCGCGCGGCCGTCCACCTCCAGCGCGCCGACCTCGGTCAGCGGCACGCCGAGGGATTCCACGACATGGCCGAGCGTCGAGACGCCGTCGGTGCGGACGGCGGTGGGGCCCCCGCGCCGGGAGTGCGGGACGAACAGCGCCAGGCCGGGGGCGAACTCGACGTGGATCTCCGGACCGTTCACCCGGTCAGGATGGCACGGGCGCGCCCGCGGCCTCAGCCGATCGCCGGCGTCGGACCGTCCGGGAGGACGGCCAAGGCCCGGTCGGCCCGGTCGGCGTGGGCGTCCCGGCAGCCCCGCCAGGCCTCTTACGGGCGGTCGTCAGCAGCCCGCCGATCAGGGACATGGCCAGGGCCCAGATCCGGCCATCCTCAGCCGCGGACGGTCGGCGGGGGCGGCGGAGGGCTCGCCCCACGCGGGCGGCGTCGGGGGTCAGCGCACGCCGTCAGGCAGTCGCGGCTGCCAGCTCGCCCCGCGCGGGCGGCGTCGGGTGCCGGGGGCATCGGGCCGGGGGAGCGTACGAACGGCATGAGGTCACAGCCCGGCCTCCGCCACCTGGGTGACCCGAGGCCCGGAACCCGCGACCGAACCGGAAACCCACGGCCGAACCGGAAACCCACGGCGGAACCAGGAGTCCACGGCCGGACCGAGAACCCACAGCCGGACCGGGAACCCACGGCCAGGGCGGCCCACCCGAGACCCACGTCGCGGCGAACGTAACCCCACCGCACCCCGCGCCCAGCCCCCCCCACTCACCCGTGCTGGTACGCCACCAACGAGATCCCCACGTAGTGGACGACGAAGGCCGCCAGGGTGAACGAGTGGAAGACCTCGTGGAAGCCGAACCAGCGGGGGGAGGGGTTGGGGCGCTTGATGCCGTAGACGACGCCGCCCGCGCTGTAGAGCAGGCCGCCCGCGATCACCAGGACGAGGACCGCGATGCCGCCGGCGCGCAGGAAGTCCGGCAGGAAGAAGACGGCCGCCCAGCCCATGGCGATGTAGCAGGGGGTGTAGAGCCAGCGAGGGGCGCCGACCCAGAAGACGCGGAAGACGATGCCGGCCAGGGCCGCCGCCCATATTCCCCACAGCAGCCACGTGCCCGTGGCGCCGGGCAGGAGCAGCAGGGCCAGCGGCGTGTAGGTGCCGGCGATGATCAGGAAGATGTTCGCGTGGTCGAGGCGGCGCAGCACCCCGCCCATGCGGGGGCCCCAGTCGCCCCGGTGGTACAGCGCGCTGACGCCGAACAGCAGGCAGGCGGTGAGCACGTAGACGCCGCAGGCGACTCGCCCGCGGGTGGAGTCGGCGAGCGCGGTCAGCACCAGACCCGCTATGAGCACGGCCGGGAACATGCCCAGGTGCAGCCAGCCGCGCAGCTTCGGCTTGACCGGATGAGGCAGGGAGAGCGCCTTCGGACCGCGGCCGCCGGCCGGCGGGTCCAAGGGCGCGTCGGAGGCGGACGCAGTCATGGATCAGATGGTACCTACGTCACCGTAGGTTCGGCGTCAGCGCGCAGCGTGAGCGGCGTCGCTCATGTGCGGGCGCACCCGAGTGCGGACGAAGGGGTCGTGCGCAAAAAATTCTTCAGCCGGACCCCACCCGAACGCAAAGAACCGTGGAAACCGTGGCATACCTCACGCCGCTCACTTGTGCGGCCCTATGGACAGATGGGCAGAGGAGTCGGATGATCAAATGAGTGCGGTCGGCACCGGATGAGCGGCTCCGAAGCGTCCGGGTCGAGGCCCCCACGGGGCGACAAGACAAAAACCCCCTCATTTAGGAGCAATCGTGGCGCGCGACATCGCGGCTCCCTCCGTCCCCACCCACCACCAGGAACTGATCTCGTGGGTCGACGAGATCGTCGAACTGACCCAGCCGGACAGTGTGGTCTGGTGCGACGGATCCGAGGCCGAGTACGAGCGACTCTGCGAGGAGCTGGTCCGCAAGGGCACGTTCCGCAAGCTCGACCCGATCAAGCGCCCACACTCGTACTACGCGGCCTCGGACCCCTCTGACGTGGCCCGCGTCGAGGACCGTACGTTCATCTGCTCTGAGAAGGAGGAGGACGCCGGTCCCACCAACCACTGGACGGCGCCCGCCGAGATGCGGGAGGTCTTCCAGGGCGCGGACGGCCGGGGCGGCCTCTTCCGCGGCTCGATGAGGGGCCGGACGATGTACGTCGTCCCGTTCTGCATGGGCCCGCTGGGCTCCCCGCTGTCCGCGATCGGCGTCGAGATCACCGACTCCGCCTACGTCGCCGCCTCCATGCGCACCATGACCCGTATGGGGCAGCCGGTCCTCGACGAACTCGGCGAGGACGGCTTCTTCGTCAAGGCCGTGCACACCCTCGGCGCCCCGCTGGAGCCGGGCCAGGAGGACGTGCCCTGGCCGTGCAACTCCACCAAGTACATCTCGCACTTCCCCGAGGACCGCGAGATCTGGTCCTACGGGTCCGGCTACGGCGGCAATGCGCTGCTGGGCAAGAAGTGCTACGCGCTGCGCATCGCCTCCGTCATGGCCCGCGACGAGGGCTGGCTCGCCGAGCACATGCTCATCCTGAAGCTGACCCCGCCGCGCGGCGAGGCCAAGTACGTCGCCGCCGCCTTCCCCAGCGCCTGCGGCAAGACCAACCTCGCCATGATGGAGCCGACGATCTCCGGCTGGAGCGTGGAGACCGTCGGCGACGACATCGCCTGGATGCGCTTCGGCGCGGACGGCCGCCTCTACGCGATCAACCCCGAGGCCGGCTTCTTCGGCGTGGCGCCCGGCACCGGCGAGCACACCAACGCCAACGCGATGAAGACGCTGTGGGGCAACTCGGTCTTCACCAACGTCGCCCTCACGGACGACAACGACGTGTGGTGGGAGGGCATGACGCAGGAGACGCCGGCCCACCTCACCGACTGGAAGGGCAACGACTGGACGCCCGAGTCGGGCGTCCCGGCCGCGCACCCCAACGCCCGCTTCACCACGCCCGCCGCCCAGTGCCCGATCATCGCGCCCGAGTGGGAGGACCCCAAGGGCGTGCCGATCTCGGCCATTCTCTTCGGCGGCCGCCGGGCGTCCGCCGTGCCGCTGGTGACCGAGTCCTTCGACTGGAACCACGGCGTCTTCCTCGGCGCCAACGTGGCCTCGGAGAAGACCGCCGCCGCCGAGGGCAGGGTCGGCGAGCTGCGCCGCGACCCGTTCGCCATGCTGCCGTTCTGCGGCTACAACATGGGCGACTACATGGGCCACTGGATCAAGCTCGGCGAGACCGCCGCGCAGCGCGACGGCGACGCGTCCGCGCTGCCGAAGATCTACTACGTGAACTGGTTCCGCAAGAACGACGAGGGCGCGTTCGTCTGGCCCGGCTTCGGCGAGAACAGCCGCGTGCTGAAGTGGATCGTCGAGCGGCTGGAGGGCAAGGCGGACGGCGTCGAGACCCCGATCGGCGTCCTGCCGACCCGGGAGGCGCTGGACACCGACGGCCTGGACCTCTCGGAGGCCGACCTGGACTTCCTGCTCACCGTCGACAAGGACGTGTGGCGCGAGGAGGCCGCCCTGGTCCCCGAGCACCTGAACACCTTCGGCGACCACACGCCCAAGGAGCTGTGGGACCAGTACCGCGCGCTGGTCGAGCGCCTGGGCTGAACCGCCCGGACCGCTCGCCCGCCCAGAACTCCGCGGCCGGCCGCGACGTGGCCCTGACCTGCTCTGTCGCACCGGCCGGCCGCGGCGCGGCGCCGCACGAGGCCGGACGCGCACCCGCCGGACCCGTTCAAGGGTCCGCCACGGGGTGCGCGTCCGGCCTCTTCGGCGCTTCACGCGTCGCGTGATCGGTTCGCCCCGTATGGCCTGATCCGCTCCGGGTACCCGGGGCGTCCCCGGCGAAGGAGCGTGAGCTGACATGGCTGGAGACGGTGACTTCTACAAGCACGACCGCCCGGAGGACTCCGGCCTGGAAGAGGACCGGCCGCGCGGCGGCGGCCCCGAGGACCCGCACAGCAAAGGCGCCTGGCCGGTCTGGGCGGTGGTCCTGGCGATCCTGGTGGTCTTCGTGATCTTCGTGGTGATCTTCGGCTGACCCGGAGCCGCCGAGCCGGGCGGCGCTCCGGGGGCGCTGCGGAATCCGCCGGGCGCCGCCGCACATCGCCCCGCCGGGCCCGTGCGCGTCAGAGAGTGCGTTGCAGCAGCACCGTGTCGAGCGTGCGGCCGTGCTTGAGGCCCACGCCGGTCAGCCGCCCTGCGTCGGTGAAGCCATGGCGGCGGTGCAGGGCGGTGGACGCCTCGCCGCCCGGTTCCGCGATCACCGCGACGATGCTGCGCGCCCCCGCCGCGGCGCAGGCGTCGACCAGGGCGCCCAGCAGGGCGGAGCCCAGCCCGCGTCCGGTGGCGCCGGGCGCGAGGTAGACGGTGTCCTCCACGGTGTGCCGGTACGCCGGTTTGGGGCGCCAGGGCCCGGCGTAGGCGAAGCCCACGACGGCGTCCGCCTCCTCGGCCACCAGGAACGGCAGTCCGCGGGCGGCGAGGTCGTCCGCCCTCCGCTCCCAGTCCTCCAGCGGCCGCGGGACCTCGTCGAAGGTGGCGACGCTGTGCAGCACGTAATGCCGGTGGATGGCGGCCACGGCGGTGAGGTCGTGCCGGCGGACGGGCCGGACGACGGCGGCGGGTCGGGTCACGCCGGCCATCCTCGCATCACGCCGGGGCCCGCTTCCCCGGCGGGTGAACGCGTCCGGGCGGGACCGTTCCGTCAGGACGGCAGGGGCTCGCGGGCGGCGCCGCTCAACTCCTGGCGGCCTTCCGGCCCGGCGGCAGCGGCGGCGTGGGCGTCCATCCGCTCGGCCGCCAGGATGGCCGCCGCGGTGTCCGCCCGGGACGCGGCGACGACGAGCGCGCGTCCGGCGAGGGTGTGCGCCTGCCGGTGCAGCGCCGCCGTACGGTAGCCGCGGGCGCCCGACGTCCCCGCCGCGCGGACCGGGCCGCGGCCGCCGCGCAGCCGGGCCACCTGCCCGGCCAGGCGCTCGGCCGCCGCGTCCAGGTCGGCGGAGGGGGCCTCCGCGCGCAGCTCGTCCGTGGTGGCGAGCAGCGCCGCGAGATGGCCCGCGAGCTGGACGTCCAGCTCCTCCTCGCGGGAGCGGTGCGGAAAGTCGGCGGAAGCGCCGGCCATCGCCCGGTGGACCGACTTGGTGCGGATCGGCTCGTACATGGGGGCCTCCTGTGCGCTGACAGAAGACATCCTAGCTTAGAATTCGTCTAAAGTTGAGTCGGTTCGCGGAACGGGTCCGTGGTGTCGCGGTCGGTGAGCGGGGGCGGAGTGAGGCGAGGGGCCCGGTCTGGGTCCCGCCCAGGTTCAGATCTGGCCGTAGCCGTCCAGGAAGCTGCCGATCCGGCCGACCGCGTCCCGCAGGTCGTCGACCGAGGGCAGCGTCACCACCCGGAAGTGGTCCGGTTCCGGCCAGTTGAAGCCCGTGCCCTGCACGACCATGATCTTCTCCCGGCGCAGCAGGTCCAGCACCATCCGCCGGTCGTCCTTGACCTTGAAGACCTTGGGGTCCAGGCGGGGGAAGAGGTACAGCGCCCCCTTGGGCCGTACGCAGGTCACGCCCGGGATCTGGGTGAGCAGCTCGTGGGCGACCTCCATCTGCTCCTTGAGGCGGCCGCCCGGCAGCACCAGCTCGTTGATGGTCTGCCGCCCGCTGAGCGCGGCGACCACGCCGTGCTGGCCCGGCATGTTCGCGCACAGGCGCATGTTCGCCAGGATCGTCAGGCCCTCGATGTAGGAGTCGGCGTGGGCGCGCGGTCCGGAGATCGACATCCAGCCGACCCGGTAGCCCGCCACCCGGTACGACTTGGACATGCCGTTGAAGGTCAGCGTCAGCAGGTCGGGGGCGACCGCGGCGGTGGGGGTGTGCACGGCGTCGTCGTAGAGGATCTTGTCGTAGATCTCGTCCGAGCAGACCAGCAGGTTGTGCCGCCGGGCGATGTCGGTGAGGCCCTTGAGCACGGCCCGGTCGTAGACCGCGCCCGTGGGGTTGTTGGGGTTGATGACGACGATCGCCTTGGTGCGGTCGGTGACCTTGCGCTCCACGTCGGCGAGGTCGGGCGTCCAGTCGGCCTGCTCGTCGCAGCGGTAGTGCACGGCGGTGCCGCCGGACAGCGAGACGGCGGCGGTCCACAGCGGGTAGTCCGGCGCCGGGACGAGGACCTCGTCGCCGTCGTCCAGCAGCCCCTGCATCGCCATCACGATCAGCTCGGAGACGCCGTTGCCGATGAAGACGTGCTCGACGTCGGTCTCGATGCCGAGCGTCTGGTTGTGCATGACGACCGCGCGGCGGGCGGCCAGCAGGCCCTTGGCGTCGCCGTAGCCGTGGGCGGTGGAGACGTTGCGGAGGATGTCCTCCAGGATCTCCGGCGGGCAGTCGAAGCCGAACGCGGCCGGGTTGCCGGTGTTCAGCTTCAGGATGCGGTGCCCGGCCGCTTCCAGCCGCATCGCCTCCTCGAGCACCGGGCCCCGGATCTCGTAACAGACGTTGGCTAGCTTCGTCGACTGGATCACCTGCATGCCTGGGAGCTTAGAGGCCGGTCACGCCCGGCGGCTCGTGTTCTCCGCCACTTGACCGCCTCTGATCAGCCGAAGGAGCGGGATGCGCGCGCGAGGTCGCCTTCTGACCGCCCTGCGGGTCACTGCCTCGGCCGCTGCCTTGTCGCCACGCCGGCCGCCGCCTGGGCCGCTGCCTTGTCGCCACGCCGGCCGCCGCCTGGGCCGCTGCCTTGTCGCCACGCCGGCCGCCGCCTGGGCCGCTGCCTGGCCGCCGCGTTGACCGCCGGATCGCCGCTGCCCAGGCGGCCGTCCGGGCCGCTGCCTCGCCGCCGTCCGGAGCGGGCCCCGCAAGGCCCGGCGGCCGGATGCCGAGAGCAGGCGTCCGGCAGGGCGGCGCCCCTGGCGCTGTGGCCGGAAAGGCGCCGGTGGACCTTTCGGCCACAGCGCTAGGGATAACCCGCGACCGCGTGAGGGCTTCTTGTGGCCGTCCCCTCCCGACACAACAATGCCCA
Organism: Streptomyces sp. NPDC046985; assembly: GCF_040644415.1. Lineage (NCBI taxonomy): Bacteria > Bacillati > Actinomycetota > Actinomycetes > Kitasatosporales > Streptomycetaceae > Streptomyces > Streptomyces sp. NPDC046985. The sequence goes on along the minus strand of NZ_JBEYWK010000001.1, from coordinate 424,657 downwards.
TGACAAACAGCGGCCGGAAGAGATCCGGCCGCCCGCGTCTGCCAGAGGGGACCCCCACACATGAACAAGCCTCTCCTTGCCACGCTCGCCGCCCTGGTGATCACCGGGTCCGGCATGGCGCCCGCGGTCGCCGCCCAGCAGAGCGGCGGCGGCGCCGCGAAGACGGCGCCCACCGTCAAGGCGGTCGACTTCGCCGGCACCGTGGCGCTGAGCAACTGCTCCGGCTCGGTGATCCGCTTCCCCGCCTCCGCGGACAGCGACCCGGCGCTCGTGCTCACCAACGGACACTGCCTGGAGACCGGCTTCCCGCAGCCCGGCCAGGTCATCGTCAACCAGTCCTCCAGCCGTTCGTTCGGGCTGCTCAACTCCTCCGGCTCCCAGGTCGGAACGCTGCGCGCCAGCAAGGTCGTCTACTCGACGATGACCGACACGGACATCACGATCTACCAACTCACCCGCAGCTACGCGCAGATCAAGAGCAGCTACGGCATCAGCCCGCTGACCCTGAACGACTCCCACCCGGTCGCCGGCACGGCCATCAAGGTCGTCTCCGGCTACTGGAAGCGGATCTACAGTTGCAACGTCGACGGGTTCGTGTACCGCCTGAAGGAGGGCGGCTGGACCTGGAAGGACTCCGTCCGCTACACCCCCGCCTGCAACACCATCGGCGGCACCTCCGGCTCGCCGGTCGTCGACGTCGCCACCGGCAAGGTCGTCGCCGTCAACAACACCGGCAACGAGGACGGCGAGCGCTGCACCGAGGACAACCCCTGCGAAGTCGACCAGAACGGCAACGTGACGGTCCGCGAGGGCATCAACTACGCGGAGGAGACCTACCAGATCCCCGCCTGCTTCACCACCGGCAACAGGCTCGACCTGACCGCCGCCGGCTGCGTGCTCCCCAAGCCGTAAGGGCGGCGGGGCGGGCGGTCACGCCGGAGTGCGGCGGACCGCCCGCCCCGCGAGCACGTCCGTGCGCCGCCCGTCCTCGATCACGAACCGGCCGTCGATCAGGACGTACGGGATGCCCGTGGGCAGCGCGCGCGGCCGCTCGAAGGTCGAGCCCGCCGCGACGGTGAGCGGGTCGAACAGGACGAGGTCGGCGCGGTACCCCTCGCGGACCGCGCCCCGGTCCGGCAGCCGCAGCCGCGCCGCCGGGCGCCCGGTCAGGTGCGCGACGCACTCCTCCAGCGACAGCACGCCCAACTCGCGGACGTAGCGCCCGAGATAGCGCGGGAACGTGCCGTAGGCGCGCGGATGGGGCTTGGCGCCCCGCAGGATGCCGTCGGAGCCGCCGGTGTGCGCGCGGTGCCGCATGATCGCGCGGACGTTCTCCTCGTGGCCGACGTGCTGGAGGATCGTCGTGCCGAGCCGGTCCTCGACCAGCAGCCGGCGCGCGACCGTCCACGGGCTCTCGCCGCGCAGCGCCGCCGTCTCGCGGACGGTGCGCCCCACGTGCCCGGCGAGCGCCGGATCGACGACCCCGGAGACCTCGATCGTCTCCCACTGCACCGGCACGCCGTGGCAGCCGTCCGATCCGGCCGTCTCCAGGTCGTGGCGGATCCGCTCGGCGCTCTGCGGGTCGTCGAGCCGGGCCAGCACCGCGTCGGGCCCGCCCGCGCTCGCCCAACTCGGCAGCAGAGCGGCCAGCGTGGTGCAGCCGGGCGTGTAGGGGTAGGTGTCCAGGGTGACGTCGGCGCCGCCGTCCAGCGCCTCGTCCAGCAGCGCCAGCAGCTCGGGGGCCCGCCCCCGGTTCGGGCCGAAGTTCAGGGTGGCGTGGGCCAGATGCAGCGGGCAGCCCGCCTCCCGGGCCAGGTCCAGCATCTCCCGGTAGGCGCGCAGCGCCCCGGCGCCGTAACTGCGGTGGTGCGGGCAGTAGTAGCCGCCGTAGGAGGCTGCCACCCGGCACAGCTCGGTCAGTTCGGCGTGCGTGGCGTACATGCCCGGCGCGTAGGTGAGCCCCGAGGACAGGCCGACCGCGCCCTGCTCCAGGCCCTCGGCGACCAGCCGCCGCATCCGGTCCAGTTCGGCGGCGGTGGCCGCGCGGTCCTCCCAGCCCACGGCCAGGGCGCGGACCGTGCCCTGCGGGATCAGATAGGCCGCGTTGACCGCGATGCCCTCGCCGCCGAAGCCGTGGTCGAGCCGGTCCAGATACGCGCCGACCGAGCGCCAGGTGAAGTCGGCGTCGTCGCCAAGCCCGTTCCATCCCGCGACGGCCCGGCGCACCTTCTCCAGCGTGGCGTCGTCCACCGGCGCGTACGACAGCCCGTCCTGCCCGATCACCTCCAGCGTCACGCCCTGGGCGGCCTTCGCGACGTGCTCCGGGTCGCGCAGCAGGGCGAGGTCGCTGTGCGCGTGCATGTCGATAAAGCCGGGGCAGAGCACCAGGCCCTCGGCGTCCAGCGCCCGGCGCGCCCGCGGCCGCCCGCAGCCGGCCGCCGCGGCCTCCCTGACGACGGACGTGATCCGGCCGCCCCGGATCGCCACGTCGGCGCGGTAGGAGGGGGCGCCGGTGCCGTCCGCCACGTCGGCGTCGCGGATGACGAGATCGGCTAGGCCGCCCCGCTCGACCGGATCCACGGCGCCTCCTAGAAGTACGTGCGGACGTAGTCCATGAAGCACGTGCGGACGGGGTCCGTGAAGCACGTGCGGACGGAGTCCCTGACCGGAGCCACGGCGCGCGTCCTAGAAGTACGTGCGGACGTAGTCCACGACCGTGCCGTCCGCCTGGACCAGCGGGATCAGCGGCCACTTGTCGAAGGACGTGCACGGATGGGAGAGGCCGAGCCCGATCCAGTCGCCGACCTCCACATCGGCCCCGGGCTCGGTGGCGAGCCAGGCGTGCTGGTCGGACAGCGCGGTGACCGTGACGCCGGCGGCCAGCCGCTCGACGCCGTCCCGGCGCACCGCCTGCGCGACGGGCAGGTGCAGGTCGTAGGCCGCGTCCCGCTTGCCGGCGTTGACGAACGCCTGCCCGGCGGCCGGGCGCGAGACGACCTGCGCCCACAGGCGGAAGGCCGACTCCAGCGCGCCCTCCTCGGGCACGCGGTTGAACGGGGTGACCTCGCGGTAGCGGCCGTCGTCGTGCGAGACGTACGCGCCCGAGCGCAGCAGCTTCAGCGCCGGGAGGGAGAGGGCGGGGATCTTCGCGAACACGTCGGCGACCGCGTCGAACCAGGCGCTGCCGCCCGCGCTCACCACGATCTCCTCCGCCCCGGCGAACCGCCCCGCCTCGTCCAGGCGGACGGCCAGGTCGACGAGCCGGTGCAGCCAGGCGGCCACCCGCTCCGGGTCGGCCCGCGGCACCTCGCCCTCGTACCCGGCGACCCCCACGAGCCGCAGCGTCCGCGTCGCGGCCACCGCGTCGGCCACGGCCGCGCCCTCGGCCTCCGTCCGCACGCCGGTGCGCGCGCCCTCGCCCGCCCCCAGCTCCACCACCACGTCCACGGGCCGCCCGGCGCCCGCCTCCCGCAGGGCCGCGTCCATCAGGCCGACCCCGCGCACCGAGTCGACGTAGCAGACGAAGCGGAAGGAGGGGTCGGCGGCCAGCTCGGCGGCGACCCAGCGCAGGGCGGCGGGGTCCACCAGCTCGTTGGCCAGGAACACCCGCTGGATCCCGAACGCCCGCGCCACCCGCACCTGGTGGGGCACGGCGAGGGTGATGCCCCACGCCCCGTGCTCGATCTGCCGCTGGAACAGCCGGGGCGCCATCGAGGTCTTGCCGTGCGGGGCGAAGGCCAGGCCGTGCCGGGCCGCGTACGTCTCCATGAGCGTCAGGTTGTGCTCCAGGCGCTCGGCGGACAGCGCGAGCACGGGCGTGGCGAAGCCGCCGGTGAAGAGGTTGCGGCGCTGGGCGGCCAGCTCGCCGACGGTCAGCCCGTCCGCGTCCGGCGGGAGTCCCTTGAACCGGTGGTCGACGCGTTCCTCGGCCAGGCGGGCGAGCGCCTCGGTGCCCATGAATCCTCCCTGATCAGCGATATTGCGTAGGGTGCAACGCTCGTTGCGGAGAACGTTTTCCGCTGTCTAGCATCTCGGCCAGACGAGGTCAACGAAACGCCCGCGGGTCTGACGCCGTTCGCCGGTCCCGCGCCCGCCGTCCCGGTCCGCACCGGATGCGGGCCTTCTGGTCCCCGGCCCCGACGGCGCCCGGGGCCCCCGCCCCCGAGGAGTCGCGAGCAGCGTGACCGTCACCGGAAGCTGCGACGGCGGCGACGGCTCCGACGCCCGACCCGGCGCCGCGGGGTCCGCGGGGGGCCGCGGACGGCGTGAGGGTGCGGAAGCGGCGGAAGCGGCGGATGCGGGGCTCGCGGTGAACTCGGCGGACGCGGTGGATGCGGGGCTCGCGGTGAACTCGGCGGATGTGGCGCACGCGGCTCATGTGGCGCACGCGGCGGATGCGGTGGACGCGCCGGAGGTGGTGCACAAGGTGCACGCGCCGGACGTCGTGGACGTCGTGGCGCTGGGCGAGTCCATGGTGACGTTCCTGCCCTCCCGCCCCGGGCGCCTCGCCGACGTGCCGTCCTTCGCGCGCGCCGTCGGCGGCGCCGAGTCCAACGTGGCCTGCGCGCTCGCCGCCGCCGGGCACACCGCCCGCTGGGTGAGCCGGGTCGGCGCGGACGGCTTCGGCGACCACCTGCTGGAGGCGATCGCCGCGTACGGCGTCGACGTCGCCTCGGTGACCCGCGACCCCGACCGCCCCACCGGCGTCTACTTCCGCACCGCCGGCGACCGCCTCACCGACGCCCACGAGACCGCCTACTACCGGGCCGGTTCGGCGGCCTCCGCGATGGCCGTCGGCGGCGTCGACGAGACCGCCCTGCACGCCTGCCGGGTGCTGCACCTGTCGGGCGTCACGGCGGCGCTCTCCCCGGGCTGCCGTGATCTGCTGCGCTGCCTCCTCGCCCCGCGGACCGGCCGCCGCCCGCTGCTGTCCTTCGACGTCAACCACCGTCCCGCCCTGTGGCGCGGGGAGGACGGCCCCCGGGTGCTGCTGGAGCTGGCGCGCGGCGCCGACCTCGTCTTCGTCGGCGAGGACGAGGCGGAGCGGGCGTGGCACGTCCGCGGCGGGCCGCGCGCCGTCCGCGAGCTGCTGCCCGAGCCCGCCGCGCTGGTGGTCAAGCAGGGCGGCGCCGGCGCCACCGTCTTCCACCGGGACGGCGCCGACTTCGCCCCCGCCCCGCGCGTCGACGTCGTCGCCTCCGTCGGCGCCGGGGACGCGTTCGCCGCCGGGTATCTCTCCGCCGTCCTGCGCGGGCTGCCCGTGCGCCTCCGCCTGCGCCACGGCCACCTGGCGGCCGCCGCCGCGCTCACCGTCCCCGGCGACCTCGCCGCACCCCCCGCCCGCGCTCTCTTCGACCGGCTGGCCACCCTCGACGAGGACGGGTGGGGGAGACTGCGACTCGGCCCGGGATGGACGCGCCCCGCCCGGACCGGGGAGGAAGGACGCACGCCATGAGCCAGACCGTCGACCGCGCGCTGAGCATCCTGCCGCTGCTCGCCGGGGGGCCCGCCGACCTCGGGCAGGTCGCCGGCCGTCTCGGCGTCCACAAGTCCACCGCCCTCCGGCTGCTGCGCACCCTGCACGAGCACGGCCTGGTCTACCGCCAGTCCGACCAGCGCTACCGCCTCGGCGCCCGCCTCTTCGCCCTCGCCCAGGAGGCGATGGAAAGCCTCGACGTCCGCGAGATCGCCCACCCCCACCTCGTCCGCCTCAACGAGCACTGCGGTCACACCGTGCACCTCGCCGTGCACGAGGAGAACGAGGTCCTCTACATCGACAAGGTCGACAGCCGCTACCCGGTGCGCATGTACTCGCGGATCGGCAGGCCCGTCGCGCTCACCGTCGCCGCCGTGGCCAAGCTGCTGCTCGCCGACCTGCCCGAGGCGGAGCGCCGCGCCGTCGTGGAGAGGCTCGACTACCCCCGCTACACGGCCCGTTCGACCCCCGGCCCGGCCGCCCTCCTCAAGGAGCTGGCCGCCGTGCGCGAACAGGGCTGGGCCACCGACCTCGGCGGCCACGAGGAGTCCGTCAACTGCGTCGCCGCGCCCATCAGGGGCGCCGACGGCCGGGTGGTCGCCGCGATGTCGGTGTCCGCCCCGAACGTCGTGGTCGGCGCCGACGAACTCCTCACGCTGCTCCCCTTGGTGCGCCGCACCGCGGACGCCGTCAGCGCCGAGTACTCCGGCAGATCCCCCGTGAACAGCCCCGACAGGACCCCCGTGAGCAGCCCCGACAAGGACCCCGTCAAGACTCCCGTGGCCGGCCCAGACAGGGACCCCGTCAAGACTCCCGTGACCAGCCCGGACAGGAGCACCGCATGACCGAGAAGACCGCGCTCACCCCCTCGACCCACTCCGTGCCGCCCGCGCGGTTCTCCCACGGCGTGAGGAAGGGCGGCGTCCTCCAGGTCGCCGGCCAGGTCGGCTTCCTGCCCGCCCAGGACGGCGAGCCCCCCGCGCCCGCCGGCCCCACCCTGCGCGCGCAGACCCTCCAGACCCTCGCCAACGTCAAGGCGGTCCTCACCGAGGGCGGCGCGAGCTGGGACGACGTGATGATGATCCGCGTCTACCTCACCGACGTGGACCACTTCGCCGAGATGAACGAGATCTACGACGCCTACTTCGCGGAGCAGGCCCTCACCCAGCCGCCCGCCGCGCGCACCACGGTCTACGTCGGCCTGCCCGCGGGACTCCTCGTCGAGATCGATGCGCTCGCCGTCCTCGGCTGAGGCCGGCCGCCGCCGCTGCGACGCCCGGTCCGGGTGAGCGGACGTGAGGCGTAAGTCGGCTTCTGGGTAACGAAGTCGGGGGCTGACTGTGCCGGGCACAGGATCGTCGACCATACTGCCCGCTGTGGAGCAGCGCAAAGGTTCGAGCAGCCAGCCCCTGACGAGCGAGCCCGTGACGGGCGCCGGGTTCGACCCGGCCTTCGTCCCCGGCCTCACCGCGCCCGCGACCCCGGCGCCGGAGAGCCCGGACGGCGAGGAGGCCGCCGCGGCGGCGCCGCGGGACACGTCCCCGTCCGCGTCCCGCGCGGAGGAGCCGCCGCCACGCCCTCACGGCGGCGCCGAGGCCGACGCCGTCGGGGAGGAGGATCCGGGCGAGTCCGCGGAGGAGGCCCCAGGCGGTCCCGTCTTCGAGGCCGCCGACCGCCGGGCCCGGATCGTGGCCGACCGCCGGGGCGTACGCCTGTCCCTGGACGACCAGCGGTGCGAGTTCGGCTGGGACGAGATCGGCGCGGTCGAGACGGAGACCCCCCGTTTCGGCAAGCGGTTCACGATCACCGTGCACACCCCCGACCGCCGCTGGTACCCGATCGAGATCGAGGCGCCGTCCCGGTCCCGTTTCGCGGACTGGGAGCGGGAGTTGGACGCGGTGTTGGACGCGTACTTCGAAGAGGGCCAGGAGCCCGGGGCCGCGGAGGGCCAGGATCCCGAGGACGAGGCGGAGGCGCGGCGCGAGCCCGCGACCCCGGACGGTTCGGAAGACGACTGATGACTGACGAGTAACGACTGACGGCCGACGACTGACGGCCGCTGGGTGACGGCTGACGGCTGACGGCTGACGTCCCGTCTTGTCGACGGCCGAAGTCATCGGCATCCGCCAGCCGTTCGCGTGCCTCGCGCCCTCCGCCGCACCGCTCAGCGCCGCTCAGCGCGGCTCAGGCCGTACGGCGTCCTCCGCGCCGTTCGGCGCCCGGTCCCAGGGACCGGGCGCCGAACGAACCGGGGGCCGCCGTCAGCCCAGGGCGTGCACGTGGGCGCCCACCGAGTTCGACCAGGCGTTGCCCGCCGAGGCGTCCCAGTTGGTGGACCAGGTCATCGCGCCGCGCAGGTCGGGGTAGCTCGTCGACGGCCTGAAGGCACCGCAGTTCGTCAGCTTGGTCAGGCAGTCCAGGGCGTTGTTCACCACGGTGGGCGAGACGTAGCCGCCGCCGGCGCCGCTGGGGGAGGCGGGCACGCCCAGGCCCACCTGGGAGGCGGCCAGACCGCCCTGCAACTGGATGCAGGCGAGGGCGGTGAGGAAGTCCACCGAGCCCTGGCTGTAGACCTTGCCGTCGCAGCCCAGCATCGAACCGCTGTTGTAGTACTGGGTGTTGACGACCGTCAGGATGTCCTTGACGTTCAGCGCCGTCTGGAAGTACCCGGCCGACGTCGACTGCATGTCGATCGTCTGGGGGGCCATCGTGAGGATCAGCGACGGGCCCGCCTTCGCCGACAGGGAGCGCAGCGCCTGCGTCATGTACGTCGGGTTCAGGCCGTTCTCCAGGTCGATGTCGACGCCGTCGAAGCCGTAGGTCTGCATCAGGGAGTAGACCGAGTTCGCGAAGTTCGCCGCCGAGGCCGGGTCGCTGATCGACACCGTGCCGTTCTGGCCGCCGATCGAGACGACGACCTTCTTTCCGGCCGCCTGCTTGGCCTTGATGTCCGCCTTGAACTGGGCGACCGTGTAGCCGTTCAGGCCCGCCGAGTCCAGGTTGAAGGCGACCGCGCCCGGTGTGCCGGTGGCGTCCGCGAAGGCGACCGCGATGATGTCGTAGGCGGACGGCACGTCGGAGATCTTCTGCACCGTCGCGCCGTTGTTGAAGTTCTGCCAGTAGCCGGTCACCGCGTGCTTGGGCAGGCCGCCCCCGCCCCCTCCGCCGCCTCCGGCGGCCGCCGTCCTGGCCGTCACCGCCGTCGACTTCGCCGACTCGCCGGCCGCGTTGGCCGCCGTGACCTGGAACGAGTAGGAGGTCGAGGCGGTCAGGCCGCTCACCGTGGCCGACGTGCCCGTCACCGACGCCGCCTTCGCGCCGTCGCGGTAGACGTTGTAGCCCGTCGCGCCGGTCACCGCGTTCCAGGACAGCGAGGCCGAGGAGGACGTCGTCGAGGTCACCGCGAGACCGCCCGGGGTCGCCGGGACCGTGGGCGCCGGGTCGCCGCCGCCTCCGCCGTCCGGGCCGAGGACCGACACGTCGTCGGCGTAGTACGCCGCCTGCGCGTACCAGCCGTGCAGGTAGACCGTCACCGAGGTGGTCGACGAGCCGGTGGTGAAGGTCGTCGACAACTGCTTCCAGGCCGCGGTGTCCGGGGTCCAGGTCGAGACGTCGGTCGTGCCGGTGCCGGTGGCGCCCAGGTAGGCGTAGCCGCCCTGCACCCACGCGCTCAGCGTGTAGGTGGAGTTGGGCTTGACCGCCACCGTCTGGGTGCATTGGGCGTTGTCCTGGCCCGTCGGGGTGGCCTTCAGCGCGGCCGCGCCGCCGTGCACGGGGGAGGAGACGGTCGTCCCGCTGCCCGCGGAACACGTCCAGTTGCTCAGGCCGGACTCGAACCCGGCGTTCTTGGCGTTGTTGACGTCGGCCGCCGACGCCTGTCCGGCGCCCGCGAAGGAGAGGGCGAGGGCGGCGACGGCGGCGCCGGCCCAGATGCGTCTGTGTCGGGACGTGCCCGGTGCGCGGTCCATGGGGTGCCTCCGGTGGGGAGAAGGGAGAGAAAGGCGGGAAAGGCGAGAAAGGGGGAGAAGGAGGAGAAGGGGGGAGCGCGGAGGAGAGCGGAGGGGGACGGCAGGGGCGGGGCGCCCGGCGGGGGAGGACCGGGAGGGGGGCTGCGCGGTGGCCACCGCGTGCCCCTAAGCTGGTCCAGACCAATTGAGTTGTCAATGGGCCCGGTGCGAACTCCCCGCCCGCGGCGGCGAAGTCAGCGGGGAAGCGCCGACCGTAGGCGTTCGGGGCCGGTCCGAATGCTCAACCTGTCCCGCTTTGGCGTGACTTGCGCGATCACAATTGCCGCTCAGCTACAGAATCGCTGTTTCTCCGGTCAGTGAGGCGTGGATACAGTGCTGAGGTAGTCACGCAGTGAAGTCAACTCGGTGCGCCGGAGGACCCACGGCGGACCGGCAGGCTCGAACGGGGGGCTCGCGTGTCCACTGCCATCGCCGTCACCGGCGCCGACATGGCGCTGCCCGCGCAGGACGAGCGCACCATGCCCGCCGTCGTCCTGCACGACCTGGACCGGCAGCCGCTGGAGCAGACGCTGGACGGCGTGCGGACCGTGCTCGACCAGCACGGGCACCTGATCGTCGTCTGCTCGCACGGCGCCGCCGACGGCGTGCTGCGGCGGCTGCGCACCGTGCGCTCCCTGCTGGAGAGCGACCGCATCGCGTTATACCGCCCGGGGCTGCCGCCCCTCGGAATCGCCGTCTTAGCACGCCAGTTGAGGCAGTTGGCCACCTGCGACCTCAGCCCCGGCGTGCTCGCCTCGGCGGCCCGCCTGCTCACCCACTACGTCCACTGCGGTGCCGTCCTCGGCTCCGTCACCCGCCTGGACCGGGTCCCCGTCGGGCTCAAGGCGCACGCCAAGTCCTGGGTCCCGGGCGCCCAGTTCGGCGTGATCGCCCACCCTGAGCCGCAGTTGGTGCGGATCGGCCCCGAAGCCGCCCTGTCCGGACCCGACTTCGGCGCCTGGATGCTGGTCGCCAAGGGCCAGCTCCCGTCGGACTGGGTCACCGCCTCCCTCGCCCCCTCCTGGAACGTGCTCGGGCTGCGCGAGGTCCCGCTCCCCGCCGAGTCCGCGCGATGGTGGGGCACGGCGAAGCTCGTCGAGTTCTGCACCTACCTGCCCGATCTCCCGGTCCTCTACCAGTTGGTCACCTCGGTGCGGCAGAGCGTCTGCCACTGGTGCGGCGTCGACGTGATCGGGGACCGCTGCGTCTTCTGCTCCGCCACTCCACCCGGCCACGACCGGCCCGACCGGCCGGCCGACGACAGCCGCACGCCGACGGGGTGACCCCGAAGCGCTCCCAGCACGCCCACGCATCCGCCCGAGCCCGCCCCGCCCCCTGATCCCGTCCGATCCCGTTCGATCGCGTTCCCGCCCGCCGGATCACGCTCGACCGACATCCCCAACGAGGTTGCACGGTTCATGAACTCCCGTCAGCGCCGCGGCGTGATACTCCTGCTCCTGTCCGTCCTCTGCGCGCTCGGCGCGTTCGCGGGCGTGCTCTCCGTCGTCAGCGACGTCAAGTCCGAGGTCGGCCCAGAGGTCACCGCGTACCAGCTCAGGACCAGCGTGCAGCCCTACACGCCGCTGAACACGGGCCAGTTCGAGAAGATACGGATGCCCAAGCGGTGGCTGTCGCCGAACGCCGTCACCGACCTCGCCCAGATCCAGGGCAAGATCGCGGTCACCGCGCTGCGCCAGGGCTCGCTGCTCCAGAGCGACATGATCGTGAACCAGCCCGCCCTCCAGCCCGGTCAGCAGGAGGTCGCCATCATGATCGACGCGGCCACCGGCGTGGCCGGCAAGATCACGCCCGGCGCCACGGTCAACGTCTACGCCACCTTCGCCGGACAGCGCGAGGGCGACCCCGCCCAGTCCAAGATCATCGTCACCGGCGCCCGGGTGCTCGACGTCGGCGAGATCACCGCGCTGGACCCGAACGCCGACGACAAGAACCGGCAGTCCGCCGAGACCGTCCCCATCACCTTCGCGCTCTCCACCATCGACGCGCAGCGCATCACCTACGCCGAGTCCTTCGCCCAGCGGGTCCGGCTCGCGCTGGTCGGGCCCGGCGGCGGCGCCGGCGTCCCCGCCCAGGACCGGACCTACGAACTCGCCAAAGACAAGTGAGAGGCGCGCACGGATGCCCACCAGGATCCTCCCGGCGGCCGGCGACGCGGACGCCCTCCGGTCCGTCACGACCCTGCTCAGCCAGCTCCCCGACGCGGAGCCGGTCACTCCCGTCGCCGACTCCACCCAGCTCGTCGACGCCCTCGCCCGGCTGGCCGCCGAGTCCGTGGACGAACTGCCCGAGATCGTGGTCGTGCACGAGCGGATCGGTCCGGTGCCGGCCCTGGAACTGATCCGCGAGGTCGCCCTGCGCTTCCCCGCCGTCGGCGTCATCCTCGTCACCTCGGACGCGAGCCCCGGCCTGTTCGCGGCCGCGATGGACTCCGGGGCCCGCGGACTGGTCTCCCTGCCGCTGAGCTACGAGGAACTGGCCAACCGGGTGCAGGCGGTGGCCCAGTGGTCGGTGGGCGTCCGTCGCCATCTCGGCCGCGGCGGCGACGTGTTCACCGGCGTCGGCGGACGCGTGGTCGCGGTCAGCGGCGCCAAGGGCGGCGTGGGCGCCACCGTGGCGGCCATCCAACTCGCCCTCGCCGCCCGGACCTCAGGGCACAGCACCGCCCTGGTCGACATGGACCTCCAGTCCGGCGACGTCGCCTCCTACCTGGACGTGCAGTTCCGCCGCTCGGTGGCCGACCTGGCGGCCATCGCCGACATCTCCCCGCGCGTGCTGGCCGACGCCGTCTTCCGCCACGACACCGGCATCGCGCTGCTGCTCGCCCCCGGCGACGGCGAACGCGGCGAGGAGGTCGCCGACCGGGCCGCCCGCCAGATCGTCAGCGCCCTGCGCTCCCGCTACGAGGTCGTCGTCCTGGACTGCGGCGCCCAGCTCAGCGAGGCGAGCGCGGCGGCGATGGAGATGGCCGACACCGCGCTGCTGGTCACCACCCCCGACGTGGTCTCCGTACGGGCCGCCAAGCGGACCGTGCGGATGTGGGACCGGCTGCAGATCCGCAAGGCCGAGGAGACGACGATCGTGGTCAACCGGCACACCCGCGCCACCGAGATCCAGCCCCCGCTCATCCGGAAGATCACCGGCACGGCGGTGGCGGCCACCGCGATCCCGGCGAACTTCAAAGAACTCCAGAGCGCGGTCGACTCCGGCCGGATGCACGAACTGGACGACAAGAGCACCGTCAAACAGGCACTGTGGGGTCTGGCGGCCGAACTGGCCCTCGTCAAGGCGCCCGAGGGCGACCGCAAGGGCGGCGGCCGGCCGCGCGGCGGCGACCGCGGCGCGGTGAGCTTCCGGCGGCGCAGGGAGGCGGGGGGATGAAGGCGGGCGCGAGGAAGCAGCGGCGTTCCCACGGCGCGAACCGCTGCGGCTCCGACAGCGGGCAGGTCGCGATCGAGTTCCTGGGCATGGCGCCGACGATCATCGTCACGCTGGTGCTGCTGTGGCAGTGCGTGCTGCTGGGATACACGTACACGCTCGCGGGCAACGCCGCGGACGAGGCGGTGCGGGCCGGCACGGCGGCCGATCCCGGAGGGCGGGAGGCCGCCTGCGAACAGGCCGGGCTCGACAAGCTGTCCGCGGCGTGGCGCAGCGGCGCCGCCGTGGCGTGCCACACGGCCGGCGGCTACGTGACCTCCGACGTCTCCCTCAAGGTGCCCGTCCTCGTCCCGGGCCTGATCGACTTCCCCGTCACGGTCCCCGGCCACGCCGGCGCCGTCGAGGAGGCGACCCACTGACATGCCGTCCGCCCGCGCCCGGCGCGACCGGGGCCAAGTCGCCATCGAGTACCTGGGGTTCCTCCCTGTCCTGCTGCTGGTCGCCCTGGCCGCCGTGCAGATCGGCCTCGTCGCCTACACCGCCCAGCAGGCAGGCACCGCCGCCCGAGCCGGGGCGCGCGCCGCCTCCCTGCGGCAGGACGCCCAGCAGGCGTGCGTCCAGGCCGTCAGCGGCAACCTCGCGGCCGGCACCGCCTGCGCGACCTCGGCCGGCGGCGACACGGTCACCGTCACCGCCAGCGTGCGCATCCCGTCTGTCATCCCGCTCTGGGACGGCGCCTTCGGGGCGGCCCGCAAGACCGCCACCATGCCGCTCGACCACTGACCCAGGAAGGCGCCCATGAGCCTCCGCGCACGCGTCAACTCGCCCGAGGAACAAGGCAGCCGGGGCGAGGACGGCCACCTCGTCACCTCCTACCGGGCGAAGCTGCTGGAGGAGATCGACCTCGCGGAGATGAGTTCGCTGGCCGCCGCCGAACGCCGGGCCCGGCTGGAGCGCGTCCTCGGGCACATCATCAGCCGCGAAGGCCCGGTCCTGTCCACCGTGGAACGCTCCCAGCTCATCCGCCGGGTCGTCGACGAGGCGCTGGGCCTCGGCATCCTCGAACCGCTGCTCGAAGACGCCTCCATCACCGAGATCATGGTCAACGGCCCCGACGCGATCTTCGTGGAGCGCGGCGGCCGCGTCGAGCAGCTCCCGCTCCGCTTCGCCTCCCACGACCAGCTCATGCAGACCATCGAGCGCATCGTCTCCACGGTCAACCGCCGGGTGGACGAGTCCCATCCGATGGTCGACGCCCGTCTGCCCTCCGGCGAGCGCGTCAACGTGATCATCCCGCCGCTGTCGCTGACCGGGCCCATCCTCACCATCCGCCGCTTCCCGCGCTCCTTCACCCTCCAGGAGCTGATCGGCTTCGGCTCGCTGGACGAGCACACGCTGTTCCTGCTAGCCGGTCTGGTGCAGGCGAAGTTCAACATCATCGTCTCCGGCGCCACCGGCACCGGCAAGACCACCCTGCTCAACGCCCTGTCCGGACTGATCCCCGAGGGCGAGCGCATCATCACCATCGAGGACTCCGCCGAACTCCAGCTCCAGCAGGCCCACGTGATCCGGCTGGAGTCCCGCCCGCCCAACGTCGAGGGCCGCGGCCAGATCAGCATCCGCGACCTGGTGCGCAACTCGCTGCGCATGCGGCCCGACCGCATCGTCGTCGGCGAGGTCCGCGGCGGGGAGTCCCTGGACATGCTCCAGGCGATGTCCACCGGCCACGACGGCTCGCTCGCCACCGTGCACGCCAACAGCGCCGAGGACGCCCTGATGCGCCTCCAGACGCTCGCCTCCATGTCCGACGTCGAGGTCCCCTTCGTCGCGCTGCACGACCAGATCAACAGCGCCGTCGACGTCATCGTCCAGCTCACCCGCTTCGCCGACGGCGCCCGCCGCGTCACCGAGGTCGCCGTGCTCGACAGCCACGGCAGCGAGCCGTACCGGCTGGCGTCCGTCGCCCGCTTCGCCGCCCAGCCCATGACGCCGGACGGCCGGATCCACGGCGCCTTCGAACACCATCCGATGCCCCGCCGCACCGCCGAACGCCTCTACATGGCGAACCAGCCCATCCCGCAGGCGTTCGGCGTCGCCCGCTCCACGGCCCAGCTCGCCACCCGGGAAGCCCGGTAGGCAGGGAGGAACCGTCCCCATGGATCTGAGCACCCTCGTCGCCCTCACCACCGGCGTCACCCTGCTGACCTGCATGCTGGCCGTCATCGGCCTGCACGTCTACAGCCGGGGCAGCGCGCAGCGGGCGGCCCTCGTCGACCGCCTGTCCCAGACCGGCCAGGTCACGGCCGGCCGCCGTCGCCGCTTCCGCACCCTCGACCGCCGCCTGCGCCGCACCCAGGTGGGACGCAGGCTGGAACTGCGGCTGGCCGCGACCGGCCTGGACGTCACCCCGGGCGAGTTCTTCGCCGCCATGCTCGCCGCCGTAGCCGCCCTCTGGCTCATCGGCCAGGCCGCCCTGGCCCCCTTCTTCGGGCCGCTCGCCGGACTCCTCGGCGTCTGGGCGGCCTGGCAGTTCCTCGCCTGGCAACGCCAGCGGCGCATCGAGAAGTTCATCAACCAGCTTCCCGAACTGGCCCGCATCCTCGCCAACGCCACCCAGGCCGGCCTCGCCCTGCGCACCGCCGTCGGCATGGCCGCGGAGGAACTGGAGGCCCCAGCGGGCGAGGAACTGGGGAAGGTCGCCCACCAGTTGGCGCTCGGCGCCTCGATGGACGACGCCCTGGGCGAACTCACCGACCGCCTCCCGTCCCGCGAACTCGTGGTGCTGGTCACCACCCTGGTCCTGTCCAACCGGGCGGGCGGCCAGGTGGTCAGCGCGCTGCGCAACCTCACCGAGACCCTGGAGGAGCGCAAGGAGACCCGCCGCGAGGTCCGCACCCAGCTCTCCCAGGTCAACATGACCTCCTACGCCGTCCCCGTCCTCGGCGTCGGCGCGCTCTTCCTGATGAACGGCGTCAAGGCCGGCGCCCTGGACCGCATGACCGGCTCCCCGTTCGGCCAGGCCGCGGTGATCATCGCGTTCGCCCTCTACGCGGTCGGCTTCCTCCTCATCCGCCGGCTGTCCCGCGTCGACGTCTGAGCCTCCACGCCACGACCGCCGCCACGACCCACGCCACGACCAACGGACAACGAAAGGAGGGGAGACGGGATGGGACCGCTGCTCGCCCTCGTCATGGGCCTCGCCGTCTGGGGCGCCTTCGCCGGCGTCCGCATGTACCGGGCGGAGGCCAGACTCCCCGGCGACCTGGCGCTCGCCCTGGAGGTCGGCGCCACGCGCACCGGCGCCGTGGACTCCGTCGTCGACCGCCTCGGCATGCGCTACGCCCCCGCCGTGCTGCGCCTGATGGGCCCGAAACGGGTCGCCAAGTACCGCCGCAAGATCGACCTGGCCGGCAACCCCGGCGGCCTCACCATCGACCGCTACGCGGCCAGGCGGGCGGTGTACGGCTTCCTCGGCGGCGTGGGCGGAGCGGTCTTCGTCCTGCGCGGCCAGTTCGTCGTGGCGGCGCTGCTGTTCGCGTTCGGCGCGTTCTGGACGGAGGTCGGCCTCTGGTCAGCCATTCGCGTCCGCAGGGACGTCATCGAACGCACCCTGCCGGACTTCCTGGACGTGCTCGCCGTCGTGGTCAGCGCCGGTCTGGGCTTCCGCCAGGCGCTGGACCGGGTGGCCTCCCGGTACGAGGGTCCCTGGGCGGACGAACTGCGCATCACCCTGCGCCAGATGGACCTGGGCATGAGCCGCCGCCAGGCCTTCGCCGAACTGCGCCGCCGCAACGACTCCGAGCAGGTCGCCATGTTCGTGACCGCCCTCCAGCAGGGCGAGGAACTGGGCGCGCCGATCGTCGACACCCTGGTCTCGCTCGCCAAGGACATGCGGCGCACCGACGCGCAGAACGCCCGCCGCAAGGCCGCCCGCGCGGTCCCCAAGGCCACCGTGATGATCACCACGTTCATGGTCCCGGCCACGATGATCCTCCTCGGCGCGGGCCTGATCCTCGGCTCCGGCGTGGACTTCGGCTCCGTCACGGGCAAGTAGCGGGGGAGCGAGGGGTGAGCAGGCCGCGGAAGGCGGGGGAGACAGGGAAGGCGGGGGAGGGGGAGGTGAGTCCGGCCATGACGAGCACGCAGGTCCGCGACCGCACGGGACCGCTCCGCCGCCGCCCCAGGACACCCGAGATCACCACCCCTCCGGCGGGAACCGTCCTCCCGGCCGCCCCGCTCCCGCAGGGCCCCGCTCCCGACCCGGAACGCATCCAGATCGGCGCGCTCCAGGCGATGTGCCGCCACGTCTTCGCCTTCCGGCTGGCGATGATCGCCCTCTCCGCCCCCTCCGCCCTGGTCAACGCGGCCCCCGGAGTGGCCACCCGCCTGGTCGGCGCGGCCGTCGTCGTCACCTTCATGGGCTCCTACGTCCTCTTCCGGGACTGGGAGCGCTTCGGCCCCCTCCTCCTGCGCCACCCCGTCCTGCTCGCCCTGGACACCCTCTTCAACTCGCTGCTGCTGATCGCGGCGGGCCCGGACAGCACCCTGGCCTACGTCAGCGTCTGCACCCCGCTGCTCGCCGGACTCGTCTATAGCTGGCGCGGAGCGGCGATCTTCGCCTCGCTCCAGTCGCTGATCCTGCTCGTCGTCTACGCGGCGACGAAGGAACTGCACGCCGATCTGGCGCGCTCCGCGCTGTTCCCGGGCCTGTGCCTGATCGCGGGCGCGGCCGGCGCCACCCAGCGCACCCTGCTCCTCCGGTTCGGCGAGGCCACCCGGACCCTGACCACGGTCCAGTCCCGCCTCGCGGTCACCGAGGCGGTGGCGGCCGAACGCGCCCGGCTGGCCCGGGAGATGCACGACTCGGTGGCCAAGACCCTGCACGGCGTGGCCCTCGCCGCCGAGGGCCTCGCGGGCACGGCGACCGTCGACCGCATGGACCCGGACCTGGTCGAGCGGCAGGCGCACCTGGTCGCCCGCTCGGCACGCCGAGCCGCAGCCGAGGCACGCGAACTGCTCACCGACCTGCGGCGCGAGCACGACCCGTGCCACGGCGCCGACGTGCTGGTCGAACTCGCGGCGCATGTACAGGACTTCACCGCCCGTACGGGCGTGCCGGCCGTCTACCGCCCGACGGGCGAGCACGACGTGCCGCCGGTCCCGCCCGCGGTGGCCCGCCAACTCCTCGTCATCGCCTCGGAAGCCATGGAGAACGCCCACCGCCACGCGGCGCCGACCCGTGTCGACGTCCGCGCGGGCGTGCACGGCGACCTGCTGCGCATCAGCGTCTACGACGACGGCAGCGGCCTGCCCCCCGGCACCACACTGGAACAGCTCCGCCGCACGGGCCACTTCGGCCTGGTCGGCATGGTCGAACGGGCCGCCTCGGTGGGCGCCCGCATCCGCATCGGCCGGGGCAGCCGTCCGAAAGGGACGGAAGTACGCCTGGAACTCCCGCTCGCCGCCCTGCCGACCGCCCCGCACCCCCGTCCTGAGAGGAGGCACCACTGATGCAGGACCCCTTCGAGGACCTTCCCGCGACGGCGCCGACCGCGCCCCTGCGGATCGTGGTCGCCGACGACAACCCGGTGGTCCGCGCCGGGCTGACCGCGCTGCTCTCCGGCCGCGCCGACATCGTCGTGGTCGCGGAGGCGGCGGACGGCCGCGCCGCCTGGGAGGCCGCCCACCGCCACCGGCCGGACGTCGTCCTGCTCGACGTCCGCATGCCCGGCGTGGACGGCATCTCCGCGCTGCCGTACCTGGTGCCGTTCGCCCCGGTGATGATGCTGACCTACAGCAGGGAGGCCGAGATCGTCCAGGAGGCGCTGCGCCGGGGCGCGGTCGGCTACCTGGTCCACGGCGAGTTCACGGCCGGCCAACTGGTCGCGGCGATACGGGACGTCAAGGAGGGCCGGGCGCACTTCACGCCGACGGCGGCGGGGGCGCTGCTGGCGCAGTTGCGGCAGGCCGGGGCGGCGGAGTCGAAAGCGGCGGGTGCGGCGGGAGCGGCGGGTGCGCGCCTGCCGGAGGGCCTGGGAAGTGCGAATGCACACGACGCAGAGCCGTCAACTTCATTACATCGAGCGAATTCTGCGCAGTCACCTTCACGTTTGCAACCAAACGTGGGACAGTCGTCTTCTGGGTGGACGGGGGGCCGGTCGGCCGCCGTCGACAGGTCGAGGTTCCTGCTCAGCGCGAGGGAGGCGGAGATCATGGACCTCATCGCGTCCGGGATGACGAACCAGCAGATCGCCGCTGCCTGCTTCATCAGCGAGAAGACCGTCAAGAACCACATCAACCGCATCTTCGCCAAGCTGCACAGCACCAGCCGCTCCGAGGCGGCCGCGAAGTGGCTGGGCACGTCGCCTGACTCCTCGCGCCAAGGGCCGAGGTGATCTGACGTGACGGCACGGGCGAGGCGCGGCCGGTCCTCCCTTTGGGCCCGGGATTGGGCCCAGGGACCCTCTGGCCGACGGGACGTTCCGGCATACGGTGCGGCTGCCGCGAGCGGCACGGAGACCGAACCGGGAGGGGAACACCATGAGCGACCTGATGCTGAAGACCGCGGTGGCGACCAAGGTCCGCGTGAACGGCTGGAAGAACACGACGGTCGAGGCGATGCAGCGCCGCACCGGCGACAGGGGCCAGACCGCGGTCGAGTACCTGGGCATCATCGCGGTCGTGGTGGCGATCGTGCTGGCGATCACGGGGACCAGCATCG
Organism: Streptomyces sp. NPDC046985; assembly: GCF_040644415.1. NCBI lineage: Bacteria > Bacillati > Actinomycetota > Actinomycetes > Kitasatosporales > Streptomycetaceae > Streptomyces > Streptomyces sp. NPDC046985. The sequence continues at coordinate 405,057 of NZ_JBEYWK010000001.1, read as the reverse complement.
GTCAGACCATCCTGACCAAGATCACCGGCCTCATCGGCAAGGTCGGCAATTGACGCCACCGCGGCGCTACGGCGACGCCGGGCAGGCCTTCCCCATCTACATCACGGTGGTGGGGGGCCTGCTTTTCCTTGCGCTCGCCTACTTCGCGGTCGGCCAGGCGACGGTGAATCGGAGCAGCGCGCAGACGGCGGCCGACGCGGCGGCGCTAGGGGCCGCCCTGGACACCCGTGACCAGCTCGCGGACGCGTGGACGAAGAACGTCCTCGACCCGGCCAAGTGGCAGGACATCTTCGACGGCAAGTGGCTTGGCCTGCGGAGCTCGTGCCAGCGGGCAAGTGAACTCGCCCAGGAGAACGACGCCCGGCTCCTCCCCGGCACGTGCCTTCCGGACCTCCCGAAGTACTCGGTATCGGTCGAGACGAACAAGGCCATGGGGAAGTCGGTGGTGCCCGTCACCGCGACCAAGCACTCGAAGGCGCATGCCACCGCGGTGATCCAGGGGCTCTGCACATTCCAGCCGCCGGCGGCGAATGCCGGTCCGGACGTCCTGCCGCGTCTCACCTGCAAGAACAACAGGTACTGGGATCTGGATCCCAAGCACCTCACCGATCTCCCCCAACCTCAGGATCTGTTCGACGTCCACCTGGCCAACTGATCAGCGAACGACGAGCGAAAAGGGAAGCAGAGCGATGAGCCTTGGATTCACTGCGAGGGGCCGCCGAGGGTTGGTCGCGCTGACCATGATGGCCGGTCTGGCCCTCGGCGCGACCGGCTGCGGTGGGAGCGGCGACGACAAGAAGCCGGAAGCCTCGGCATCGGCTCCGAAGGGCAGCGGCGGATCTCAACCAAGTGCTCAGGAAGGTCAGTCGCAAACCCCTCTGGTAGAACTCCGGGGATCGGACGGTTTGCTTCTTCAGGTCGCCTCTGCCCAGCGTGATTCCGGCGGATTCGTCACTGTGAATGGCACCCTGAAGAACGATGGTGCGAACACTGTTCCGATTCCGGCGCAAGTCAGTGGAGATGAAACCGAGATCATTAGACACGGGATTTCACTGGGAGGCGCCACCCTGGTGGACTCGCATGGGAAGAAGCGCTACTACGTCCTGCGGGACACTGAGGGACGTCCGCTGACGACGACTGGCCTGGGCACGGTGGACGCCGGCCAAACCATCCCCGTCTTCATGCAGTTCCCGTCACCGCCGACGGACGTCACCGACGTCACCCTGCAACTCCCCACCTTCTCCAGCGGCACCATCAAGATCTCCGGTTGAGGCGGCCACCATGACCCACACCTCACCCCGACCCCCATCGGACCCGCACCTGAACCCGAACCCGCACCCCCACCCGTATCCTCACCCGCACCCCCGTCCCCCCCACCCCCGCCTCCCCCAAGTCCTCACCGCCGCCACCCTCCTCCTCGCGGCGAACCTCTGCGGCGCCGCGGCCGCTCATGCCGACGGCGGGCCCAGCCAGCCGCCCGGGACCGAGGCGTCGGCCTCCGCGCCCGTGCGGGTCGACCCCGCCGACCCGGACCTCAAGCTGCCCGAGGGCGCCACCCTCGCCGCGCCCAAGGTGCTGGACATCAAGTCCGTGGTCGAGGACCAGGGCGGTGAGGAGCGCCGCGAGGACACCAACACCGACGTGACGTTCGCCCTCCAGGCCGAGGTGCTGTTCGCCAAGGACAGCGCGAAGCTGAGCGACCAGGCGCGGTCCCGCATCGACGCCATCGCGCAGGAGATCAAGAAGCAGAAGGCCGGCCAGGTCCGCGTCTTCGGCTTCACGGACAACCTCGGCACCCACGAACACGGCGTCACCCTGTCCAAGCAACGCGCCAACGCCGTCCAGGACGTCCTCTCCCAGGAGCTGAACGACCCCAACGTCACCTTCGACGTCCGCGGTTACGCCGAGCAGTACCCCATCGCGGACAACTCCACCGAGGACGGCCGCAGGAAGAACCGCCGCGTGGAAGTCACCTTCCCCCGAACCCAGCCGGACTGACGCGACCGGACCTGCGCGCCCGCCTGCCCGAAGATTTGGGCGCTGGTTTGGGTCCTCGGGCCCACGTCGGGCGGCCCGTCTCTTCCTAGCCTCGGTGCGTTGTGTCGAACAGCGCGGGGGAGGCGTTACGCATGGGGCCGTTCGGGGGAGCGGAAGCAGTGGGGCCGGAAGGATCGCGTCCGCCCAGGTACGGCGGGGACGGCGCGATGCCGCGTTCCCTCTCCGCAGCGCTCCTGCTCGTGCACGCCCTGTTCGCCGTCACCGTCCTCGGCGGGATCGGCCTGCTGCTGACCGCCGGATCGTACGGCGACCTCGACGGCGCCGTCGTCGCCCTCACGGCCTACGCCGCGGCGCCCGGCGTCCTCGGCTGGTGGCTCGCCCGGCGCAGCAGGAAGGGCGGCACCCGCGTCCGGCGCGGACTGATCGGCGTGCAGGCGTGGTTGATCCTCGGCGCGCTCGTCCACGTCGTCGCCGGGAACGCCCGCGGCGGCACGCAGCTCCTCCTGCCCGTCCTCATCCTCTGCTTCCTCCTCCAGCCGGAGAGCCGTCAGTGGTACCTCCTCCCCGCCGCGGAGCGGATCGAGCCCCGGCCGTTCTCGGTCGCGCGGATGATGCGGTGGCGGCGGCAGGACGAGGGGCAGACCGCCGTCGAGTACGCGGGACTCGTCGCGCTCGTCATGGCCGTCGTGCTGGCCTTGGTGGTCGGCGGGCTCGGAACGCAGATCTTCGGCGGCATCCAGGCCCAGGTCTGCAAGGTGACCGGCATGGGCTGCCCCGCTCCTACGGGCGACGCCCACGCCTCCGGCCCCGGAGACGGCGCCAGGCCCACCGGCGGCCCCAGGTCCGGCGACGGCAAGAACACCCAAGACAACGCCACCGGAAGCAAGCCCACCCGAGACAAGCCCAGCGGAAGCAAACCCACCGCAGACAAACCCACCGGAGACAAACCCACCGCAGACAAGAACCAAGGCGGCGGAAGCAAGGACCACGGCTGTTTCTCCGGCGTCGGCGCCTTCTTCGGCTGCGCCGGTCACCAGGTGAAGCAGGCCGGACAGGGGCTGTTCGTCGACGGCGTGTGGGGCGACGTCACTGGGATCTACGGCATGGTCCGCCACCCGGTGGACACGATCAAGGGCATCGGCGCCTACGGCGAGAAGCTCGGCGACGACTGGTGGGACGACTCCCAGGGCGCCCGCGCCAAGTGGGCCAAGGGCGACCACTTCGGCGCGGTGTGGAGCTGGGGCGGCGCCTCGCTGAAGACCGGCGGGACGGTCCTGTACGACATGTTCGTCGGCGCCGACGCGGCCGACGACTGGAAGCACGGCGACAAGACCCGCGCCGTCACCCACGTCCTCTGGAACGTCGGCTCGATCCTCATTCCCGGTTACGACGCCGCCAAGGTCGTCGAGAAGGTCGGGGACCTCGGCAAGATCGGCAGGCTGGGCAAACTCGGCCGACTCGCGGAGACGGCCGGAAAGGCGGCCGAGGACGCGAAGAAGGCGGCGAAGGCCGGAGACGCCGAGGGCGCCGAGAAGGCGGCGAAGCAGGCGGACGAGGCGGCCGACGAGGCCGAGAGGAAGGCGCGCCAGTCCGGCTGCACCGTCTCCGCCCCGGCCCGCAGAATCCCGTACGGCGACGGCCCGAGCGAATCCCCCGGCGCCCCCGCCCCTCACCCGGGCGAAGAAGCCGTAAGCGAAACCGGGACCGATACCGAAACCGGAACCGGAACCGGCATCGAATCCCCCGGCGCCACCGCCGTCCTCGCCGCCGGCGCCTCCGCCCCCTACGTCGTCCTCGCCGACGACGGCTGCGACGAGCAGGCCGAGAAGCAGGCCGAGGAGGCGCGCAAGCAGGCGGACGAGGCGGATGCGGCGGCCGCCGCCGCGCACTTGCGGCAGGCCGCCGACGAGGCCAAGCGGACCATCGCTGACGCCAGGGACAAGCAGAAGACGCCCAAGGGCGACCGGTTCCAGCTCGACGAGCGCAGGATCGACGACCTGGTGGCCCAGGCGAAGGACCACCCGGACCTGGCCAAGGGCGAGATCGGCAAGGAAGAACTCGCCCAGTCCCTCACCGACCTCTCGGACATGCTGCGGACCAGGAACATCGACAGCCAGAGCCGCGGCGCGCTGGGCGGTCCCGTGCTCAGGGCGGGCGACCGGCACCAGCTCGCCGAGGCCATGGCGGAGGTCAGGGCGGCCCGGCGCGCTGCCGACGAGGCGGCCGAGGGCACGAAGGTGTACGCCGGGGTCGGTTTGAAGAAGGGCCGTAAGACCGTGGACCTGGGCGACGGGACCACCGCCGATCTCAGCGCCGTGGACGACGCCGACGTCGTCTACAAGGGGAAGGACGGCGCCGTGCACGTCGTGGAGGTCAAGAACACCGGGCAGGCGGCCGCTCAGGCGTCGGTGCGCGCCCAGGCCGGGAAGCTGGCCAAGTGGCAGAAGGCGGCCCCCGGCCGCGCGGCGCGCTACGAGATCGAGACGCAGCAGGGCTGGGACAAGGTCTTCGACGGCTTCCAGAAGGACAAGAAGACGGGCGAGGCGCCGCTCGGTTCGCCCGCGCGGACCCTGGCCGACAACGGCCTCGCCCTGCGCGTCGCCGGGCAGGATCTCTCGCCCCGGCAGCTCCGGGAGATGGACGACGCGTGGAGCCGGATGACCGACGCCGAGAAGCAGGCGGCCCGGGACTCGGGCAGGATGAAGGACCCGAAGACCGCGATGGAGTACCTGGGTGTTTCCTGAGGCAGAACCGGCGGACGGCCCGCGCGGGCGCGGCGACCGGGCCGCGACGACGCGCCCGCTGCTGCCCGCGGGCATGAGCCGGCTGTCCCCTCCCTGGTCCGACCTGACCCGGCGACGGACCCGCGGTCTCGCGGAACTGCCGCACACGCGAGCCAGCGAACAGTCGGCGTTGGACGCGCTGACGGCGGCCCAGCCCGCCCCGCGGCCGCCCGCGCGGAGCCTCTGGAACGACGACTCCTGGGAGCTTTTCGAGCGAATCCGCCAGGGCGCGGGCGAACGGCTCGACGAGGCCCTGCCGGACGCCGGATCGTTCACCCGTGAGGGGGTCGCCGCCGTCGTCGAGGACTGGGCGGGGTCGGCGCGGCCGCCGGTTCCGCGCTGGTGGCTGCGGCGGGAACGGGACCTGATCGTCGAAACGCTGGCCCGCGACGCGCTCTCCGACTGGGCCCGCGACGTGCTGCGGTGGCTGGGGGAGCAGCCGTACGACGCGGCGGCGATCGCGGCGGCGGCCGGGCGGTGCGCCGTCGGCGGGCTCGCGCCCGGCCAAGCGCTGGAACTGCTGCACGCCCTGGGCTCACCCGAGGGGGAGCGGGCGCTGCTGGACGTCGTGCGCGAGGGGGAGACGGACGAGGACGCCCACGCCCTGACCCGCGAGCGGGAGACGGACGCGGGCACCCACGCCTTGGCGCGCGAGGCGGAGACGGACGAGGACGTCCGCGCTCGCGCGCGCGAGGCGCTCATCGAGCTGCGCCGCCCGCGTTACGAGGCCCGTGCGCGGCGACCGGCGCGGGACGAGGCGCCCCTGCTGCCGCCCGCCGTGCGCGAACTGCCGTATAGCTGGGGCAGCGGCTTCCAGTGGCCGGAGGATCTGCCGGAGGACGAGGAGAACACCGCCCGCGCCCGAGCCGTGCTGACGGCCCTCGCCCCGGCCGAACCGCTGCCGGGGCCGTTCGGGCCGGCGCCGGACCCCGCGGGCAGCGGAACCGGGGACGACCGGCTGCCCGCCTGGCTCGACGTCCGCGCGGTCATGTGGGAGCTGATGCCCTACCCGCGCCAGGTCACCCGCGAGCGCATGGCCGAGGCGGTGCGGGAGTGCGCGCTGCTGGGCGTGCCGGGTGTGCCGCGCGACCCGGACGGCGCGGAGGCGCGCCGCTTCGCGCGGCAGTGGGCGACCTGGATCGGCGCCTGGATCGCCGCGGGCGTCTTCGTCTGGCTCGGCAGGGACGTGGACGACGACGCGCTCCTCACCCCCTGGGCGATGGAACTCGCCGAACGGTACGCGCGGTGCGGGACGGCCGCGCAGGAGGCCGTCGACATGCTCCGCTGGCACGGCACGGCGGCACGGAGCCGCGAGGCCCTCACCCGCCTCGCGACCGACCCGACCCTGCCGCCCCACCTACGGGACCGAGCCGCCACGCCCTGACTCCAGCGCCCCCCCCCGCAACGCACCGTCAGCCAGCCCCGCAACGCACCGCCAGCCAGCCAGCCCCGCACCGCCAGCCACCCCCGACAGCGCACCCCAGCGAGCGCCCCACCGTCACTCCCCTTATCCAGGGACTCGCCTATCCCTGATCCGTCTCCCGGATCTCCACCTGTGTGCCCGCTCGCAGTCCCCATCCCGCCATGGCGCCCGCCTCCGCCTCCAGGACGTGCCGGGAGCGGAGGCGGGGCAGGCCGAGGCGGCCCGAAGGCATGGTGCGGACGGCCAGGACGCGCAGGTGACGGTCGAGGTAGGCGACGTCGATGGGGAAGCGCATGCGGAAGGTGTGCACGCTGTTGGCGGGGGACAGCAGGATCGCCCCGTCGATCCCGTCGCGGCCCAACAGCCCCCTCGTACGGGCACGATAAGAGGACGCCAGCTCCAGCGGCACCGTCACGAGCACCGCCACCGGGGCCGTCGCCGCGGTCGCCGCCTGGGCCGGGGGCTCGGCGGCCGTACCGTCCTCGCCGTGCACGACCAGTTCGCCCCGCCCGTCCCGCCGGCGCCGTCCCCTCCCCATCCCCGGGCCCGCCTCCCCACTTCGCCCTGCCTCGCCTGGCCATCGCGCCGCGTACGCCACGCCGTGCCGGCACCGTGCCGCCCGACCGTATCCGCCGGGTCATGGGCCCCGCATGGGTCCATGGGCCCATGCGGGGCGTACTTGCACGGACTAGGGTCCCCGCGTGCGCGTACTACTGATCGTCGTCGCCGCCCTGTGGGGCGCGGGCGCCGGAATGCTGGTGCCCCGGGCCGTGCACCGGTTCTCGGTGGACGCCGGGCAGCGGTGGCGGGCGGACTGCCCCGCCGGGCATCCGATCACGGGGACGTTCGGGGGCTGGCTGGGCCGGGCCCGCTGCACGGCCGTCGCACAGTGCGCCGGGTACGGGCCGGGCGCCCCGGTCGCCGTCACGGTCACCGCCCTCGTCTGCGCGGCGCTCGCCGCGGCCACCGGGCCCCGGCCCGAGGCCGCCGTCTGGCTGCTGGCGGCGCCGCTCTGCGTGCTGCTCGCGCTCGTCGACCTGCGCGTGCACCGGTTGCCGGACGTCTTGACGCTGCCGCTGGCCGGGGGGACCGCCGTCCTGCTGGGCGCGGCCGCGCTGCTGCCCGCCGCGGGCGGCTCCTGGCGGACGGCGCTGCTCGGCGCGGCCGCCCTGGGCGCCGTCTACTTCGTGCTTTTCCTCGTCAACCCCTCGGGGATGGGCTTCGGCGACGTCAAACTGGCGCCCGCGCTGGGGGCGGCGCTCGGCTGGTACGGCTGGCCCGTCCTGGTCTTCGGCGGCACCGCCGGACTGCTGTACGGCGCCTGCTACGGCCTGGGACTGGTGCTGCTGCGCCGCGCGAACCGCAAGACGGCGATGCCGCTGGGGCCGTTCATGATCGGCGGCGCGCTCACAGGCGTACTGCTGGGGGCGCTCACGGCGACGTGACCCGCTCTGCCCGCCGCGCCCGCTTCTCCACCGGGCCCGCCTCTCCACCGGCTGCGCCCGCCGCCCGGCTTCACAGTCGAGGCCCACGAGCCCAGGCTGCGTGAGCTGCACGAGGAGATCGGCTCGGGAGGCCCGTTCGTGGCGTACAGCACGCGCCATCTGATCGAGGGCCGTAAGGCGGCGTGACGGGGGGTGCCGCTCCGGGAGTTCTGGGACGGCGTCTCACGGTGTCCACATCGTTATCGCAGGCCCCTCCCGTCACACTCTCGCCTCTACTAAGTTCGGAACATTGCAAATCGCGTGAGCAAAGCGGCGCGGGCGGCGGCGCGCTGTGGAGGGGATGGCGCGGTGCCGCGCGCGACCGCGAGCCCAGCTCCGCGCCCTCCGGACGACTCCGGCCGGACCGCCGCCCGCGTCAAGCGCGCGTTCGCGACCGGGTCGCCCGGTCGGGCGACGCGGGCACGACGCGCCGAGCGCCCCCTAGATGGCGCAAAGTCTCCGCAACGCGGCGCACCCGGACTGTTTTCCCTGTGAATTCGCTGTGTTCCAGCCAGGATCGGGTGCGGAATGACAGGCTCCGCCCCTCCTCGGGCGTCGCCGGATGACTTCGGAGAGTAGTTGTTTCGCGCCGAAGCGCGCAGTAGCACTCACGAAGGGTTATGGTGGAAACCCCCCCTCGGGCCGGTCCGTATCCCCCCCACGGACCGGCCCGTTTTCTGTTCCCGGGCCCCGCGGGCCCCGGCTGCTTTCCATTCCGAAGCCCCCTTGCGGCTCCTCGCCGGTTCTCGACGGCTCCTTCGAGGGGGCTTTCTGCCCACGCCCACGGCGCCCGCCGCCCCCTCCACGCCGCCGCCCGCCCAGCGCACGCGCCCCCCAGCGCGCGCCCCACCCGGCGTACGCACACCCCCCTCACCACCCCTCCCCACGGCCCTCGCTCAACCGCCCCTACTTAGGGGCGCGCAGGACAACCGGGTGCGGGACCCTGGAAGCACCGGGGGTACGCTTCGCCCCGGGGGACCGCCATTCGGACCAGGCCGCCGCACGGGCGGGGAGTGCCCCCCGGCCGCGCCTGTCCGATCCCGACGGAGGGGCTGACGAACACGTGAACCTGCGCGACACGCTGCGCGGTCTGCTGGTGAGGCTGTACGCGCGCCGGGTGGAAGGTCACTTGGACCACGCTCAGGTGCCCAAGCACATCGGCGTCATCATGGACGGCAACCGGCGCTGGGCGAAGGCCGCGGGCTCCTCCACGGCGCACGGTCACCGGGCCGGCGCCGACAAGATCGAGGAGTTCCTCGGCTGGTGCGCCGAGACGGACGTCGAGGTGGTCACCCTCTGGCTGTTGTCCACGGACAACTTCGACCGGCCGCAGGACGAACTGGGCCCCCTCCTCGGCATCATCGAGGACGTCGTCCGCACGCTGGCCGCCGACGGCCGCTGGCGCGTGCACCACGTCGGCGCCCGGGACCTGCTCCCGGCGGCCATGCAGGCCACTCTGAAGGACGCCGAGCAGACCACCGCCGACGTGCCGGGCATAGTGGTCAACGTGGCCATCGGATACGGCGGCCGACAGGAGATCGCCGACGCCGTGCGCTCGATGCTGCACGACGCCCGCGACCGGGGCGTCCCGCTGGAGGACCTCGCCGACGCCGTGGACGTGGACATGATCGGCCGGCACCTCTACACCAAGGCCCAGCCCGACCCGGACCTGGTGATCCGCACCAGCGGGGAGCAGCGGCTGTCCGGATTCATGCTGTGGCAGACGGCGCACGCCGAGTACTACTTCTGCGAGGTCTTCTGGCCGGCCTTCCGGAAGGTGGACTTCCTGCGCGCGCTGCGCGACTACGCGGCCCGTCACCGCCGCTACGGGGGCTGAGCGCCGCACGGGAGGCGAGCGGCGCGCCGCTCTTCACGAGGAGTTCATCCGGGTGGCGCAGCCCGCCGTTGCATGGCGGTGCACCGTAAAGGGCATAACCCCGTCAGGTCGGCACCCGAACCACGGGTGTCGCATCTCAGCGGGCGGCACGGGGCCGCCCGCCCGGGAGGCCCTTTGCACCAGCCCGACCGTGCGCTCACCGCACGGAAGCAGCCGCGGAGGGCCGGTCCTCGGCCCGCGCGCGTGCATCGCGGCCGTCGACCGGCCCACCTCCGCCTCGTCGCTCCCCGACCTCATCCGAGGGGGTACGTCCTTCCGTGGTGACCAGCACTAAGCGCCACAAGCCAGACCGGCGCACCTACGTTCTCGACACCAGCGTCCTGCTGGCGGACCCGAACGCACTGACCCGCTTCGACGAGCACGAGGTCGTGCTCCCCGTCGTCGTGGTCACGGAACTGGAGGCAAAGCGGCATCATCCCGAACTCGGCTACTTCGCCCGGCAGGCCCTGCGCCTGCTCGACGACTACCGGATTCGCCATGGCCGTCTGGACGCCCCGATCCCGATCGGGGACCTCGGCGGGACGCTCCGGGTCGAGTTGAACCACTCCGACCCCAGCGTGCTGCCCACCGGCTACCGGCTGGGGGACAACGACTCGCGGATCCTCGCGGTCGCCCGCAACCTCCAGGCCGAGGGGTACGACGTCACCGTCGTCTCGAAGGACCTGCCGCTCAGGATCAAGGCGTCCTCCGTCGGCCTGCTGGCCGAGGAGTACCGCGCCGAACTCGCCATCACGGACGCCTCCGGCTGGACCGGCATGTCCGACCTCACCCTTCCGGGCGAACAGGTGGACGTCCTCTTCGAAGAGGGCCGTGTGCACGTCCCCGAGGCCGCCGAGCTGCCCGTGCACACGGGCCTGACGATCCAGTCCGAGCGGGGCAACGCGCTGGGGCGCGTGACCCCCGACGGCAGCGTGCGCCTGGTGCGCGGAGACCGGGAGGCGTTCGGCATCAAGGGCCGCAGCGCCGAGCAGCGCATCGCGCTCGACCTGCTGCTCGACCCGGACGTGGGGATCGTCTCCATGGGCGGCCGGGCCGGCACCGGCAAGTCGGCGCTGGCGCTGTGCGCGGGCCTGGAGGCGGTCCTGGAGCGCCGTCAGCACAAGAAGGTGATGGTCTTTCGCCCGCTGTACGCGGTGGGCGGGCAGGAACTGGGCTATCTGCCCGGCAGCGAGGCCGAGAAGATGAGCCCGTGGGCGCAGGCGGTCTTCGACACCCTGTCGGCGGTCGCCTCGCGTGAGGTCATCGAGGAGGTCACCGCGCGCGGGATGCTGGAGGTGCTGCCGCTCACCCACATCCGCGGCCGGTCCCTGCACGACGCGTTCGTCATCGTGGACGAGGCCCAGTCGCTGGAGCGGAACGTCCTGCTGACCGTGCTGTCCCGGATCGGCGCCAACTCGCGGGTGGTGCTCACCCATGACGTGGCGCAGCGGGACAACCTGCGGGTCGGCCGCTACGACGGCGTGGTCGCCGTGGTGGAGAAGCTGAAGGGGCATCCGCTGTTCGCCCACGTGACGCTGACCCGGTCCGAGAGGTCCCAGATCGCGGCCCTGGTCACGGAGATGCTGGAGGACGGGCACATCTGACACGTCCGACCGAGGTGCGCACCGGGCCCCGGCGGGGACGCGGTGACGCGGCCGTCGACGCCGCCCCTAAAGGCCGAGAGCCTAGCCGGGCGGCGTCCGCGTGTGCGGGGATTCCATCAAACTCCTTGGGCCAAACGGGATGTGAGCTTTCACACTCAACCCGGAATTGCCTCGCGGCATCCCGTTGCGGCAGAGTCTCAGTCCTGTCAGGCCCCGCATACGACACAGTTGTATTCCCAGCGGTGCAGCGCCTCTTGAGCACCAGCCAACTCCATAGCGCCGTCGTATGCCGCCCGAGCACCACGCGGCGCTCCCTTTCCGGGAGTTGCCCACCGGGCCCGCGTCTCCCCGTGACCCCGCAGTTGGGAGGCCAGTGCCAGGGGGCACGATTGCGTCCGCCAGGGTCACCGAAGCGGGCGATGCTGGAAGGAAAACCGTGTGAGCCGGATCTCGGTCCGGGGATTCGCGGTGGCCTCGGCCACTGCGGTCACCGCTGTGGGAAGCGTCGTCGGCGTTGCCTCGGGCAGCACCGCTCAGAACAACGACGCCGAGGCGACGGCAGCCGACGCGACGCTGCTCGCGGACATTCCCGCGGGCCAGCAGGCCCAGGTGCAGACCGCCTCCCTCGCCCAGCAGGCCGACGCCCAGGCCATCGCCGCCGACGCGACCGCCAAGAAGGACGCCGAGGCGGCGGCGCGCAAGGCGGCCGCCGAGACCGCGTACGCGAAGAAGGACGCCGCCGAGAAAGCGGCCAAGGCCGCCGAAGAGGCCAAGAAGCGCGAGGAAGCCGAGAAGGCGGCCAGCCGCAGCGCCGCCCGCGACGCCTCCAGCTTCCCGCTGCAGAGCTCCTACTCGGTCAGCGCGGTGCAGGCCATCGCACGGCAGATCGTGCCCGGCGGCCAGTTCCAGTGCTTCAGCAACATCGTGGACCACGAGTCCACCTGGAACTACCGGGCGGTCAACCCCTCCTCGGGCGCGTACGGCCTAGTCCAGGCGCTTCCCGGCGGCAAGATGGCCTCGGCGGGCGCCGACTGGCGGACCAACCCGGCCACCCAGATCAAGTGGGGCCTCAACTACATGAACCAGCGCTACGGCAGCCCCTGCGACGCCTGGTCCTACTGGCAGGCCAACGGGAACTACTGATCCCGCGCCGCGCTCAACCCCGCACAGCCCCTCCCCGTCTCTAGGGGGAGGGGCTGTCGCCATGTAGCGTCAGAGAGGACGGCTCCCGGAGGAGTGGCGGGGAAGGCCGGGGGAAGAGGACGGATCATGTCGCGTGTGCGAGGGTGGCTCGGACGGCTCGGCGCCGGGCTCACCGAGATGGGTGAACGGCTGGACGAGCGCCGCGCCGAAGTGGAGAAGGACCGCGTCGGATCCGAACCGGAGCGGGGTGCGCTCAACGGGCACCAGCCCGGTCAAGTGACCGTCGTACCGGTCCGGCCCGACCCCGCCCAGGCGGTGCCCTGGGGCGTCCGGGTGGCGGCGGAGGCCGGATGGCGGCTGCTGGTGCTGGCGGGCACCCTCTGGGTGCTGATGCGGGTCATCAGCGCCGTCCAGTTGGTGGTGCTGGCCTTCGTGGCCGCGCTGCTCGTCACGGCGCTGCTCCAGCCCACGGTGGCGCGGCTGCGCCGCTACGGGCTGCCGCGCGGACCGGCCACCGCGCTCACCGCGATCCTCGGCTTCGTCGTCATGGGCCTGATCGGATGGTTCGTCACCTGGCAGGTCATGGAGAACATCGACACGCTCTCCAGCCAGATCCAGGACGGCATCGACGAGCTGCGCAAGTGGCTGCTGAACAGCCCCTTCCACGTCACCGACAAGCAGATCAACCAGATCGCCAAGAACTTGCGGGACGCGATCGGGGCGAACACCGACCAGATCACCTCCGCCGGGCTCGAAGGCGTGACGGTGGTCGTCGAGGCGCTCACCGGCATCCTGCTGACCGTCTTCTCGACGCTTTTCCTGCTCTACGACGGCCGGCGGATCTGGGAGTGGACGCTCAAGCTGGTGCCCGCGGCGGCCCGTCCGGGCGTGGCCGGCGCCGGTCCGCGCGCCTGGCGCACGCTCACGGCGTATGTGCGGGGCACGGTGATCGTGGCGTTGATAGACGCCATCTTCATCGGCCTCGGCATCTACTTCCTGAACGTGCCGATGGCGGTGCCGCTGGCCGTGTTCATCTTCCTGTTCGCGTTCATCCCGCTGGTGGGCGCGGTGGTCTCGGGCGCGCTGGCGGTGGTCGTCGCGCTCGTCACCCAGGGGGTGTTCACCGCTGTGATGGTGCTGGCGGTGGTGCTGCTGGTGCAGCAGATCGAGGGCCATGTGCTCCAGCCGTTCATCCTGGGCCGGGCGGTGCGGGTCCATCCGCTGGCGGTGGTGCTGACGGTGGCCGCGGGCGGCATGATCGCGGGCATCGGCGGCGCGGTGGTGGCGGTGCCGCTGGTGGCGGTCACCAACACGGTCGTCGGCTATCTGCGGGCCTATGCCCACGATCAGACGCTGCATCAGTCCCCCCGGCCGCGCGGGTCGACCGCCTCGGCGGACGTCGTCCCGCAGCGGCCGCCGCTGCCGGAGACGCCGGAGACGCCGGTGTCGCCGGAGTCGCCTGATCCCGGGGAGCCGGCGCCGGAGAGCGCCGAGCCCCGCGCACCGCAGGGGTGAACGGGGCTCGGAGGGCGGGCGCCGGCCGGGTCACTCGGCCAGCGCCGCCTCCGCGTCCAGAGTCGTCGCGACGCCCTGGATCACCGAGGCGATCTTGAAGGCCTCCTGGACGACCTCGCGGTCGACGCCCGCCTTGCGCAGCACCTGCTCGTGCGAGTCCAGGCACATGCCGCAGCCGTTGACAGCCGACACCGCGAAGGACCACAGCTCGAAGTCGACCTTGTCGACGCCCGGGTTGCCGATGACGTTCATCCGCAGACCGGCGCGCAGGGCGCCGTACTCGTGGTCCGACAGCAGGTGCCGGGTGCGGTAGAAGACGTTGTTCATCGCCATGATCGCGGCCGCGGACTTGGCCGCGGTGTACGCCTCAGGCGACAGGTTCGCCTTCGCGTCCGGCGCCAGCTCGCGCAGCACCCGCGGGGAGCGCGCGGCGATGGCCGTGGCCAGCACCGTGCCCCAGAGCTGCTGCGCCGGCAGGTCGCTGTTGCCGATGACCGAGCCCAGGTTGAGCTTCAGGTCCTTGGCGTAGTCCGGCAGGGCGGACTTCAGGGAGTCGAGGGACACGGGTCACTCACCGGCCAGCAGCTTGACCGGGTCCAGGGTCTCGTCGCCCTTGCTCCAGTTGCACGGGCACAGCTCGTCCGTCTGAAGCGCGTCCAGGACCCGCAGGACCTCCTTGGGGTTACGGCCGACCGAGCCCGCCGTCACCATGGTGAACTGGATCTCGTTGTTCTGGTCCACGATGAAGACCGCGCGCTTGGCGAAGCCCTCCTCGTCCTTGATGCCCAGCGCGCGCATCAGCTCGTGCCTGGAGTCGGCCATCATCGGGAAGGGCAGCTCGCGCAGGTCGTCGTGGTCCTTGCGCCAGGCGTGGTGGACGAACTCGGAGTCGCCGGAGAAGCCGAGCACCTGGGCGTCGCGGTCGGCGAACTCCTCGTTCAGCTTGCCGAAGGCGGCGATCTCGGTCGGGCACACGAAGGTGAAGTCCTTGGGCCAAGCGAAGATCACCTTCCACTTGCCCTCGTAGGTCTTGTGGTTGATCTCCTGGAACTCCGCGCCCGGCTCCAGCGAGACGCAGGCGGTCAGTTCGAACTCGGGGAACTTGTCACCGACAGTGAGCACGCGCTCTCCTTGCACTGAGGGACCGCGCGAGGCTCGCGTACGTCCCATGGGTTGGATCATGCCGATGGTGGCACATCGTGCATTGATTGCGGAAATAGCTACACTCGGTCGTGTTGATCGGAGGCAGTTATCAGTGACCGTCGGTAATCCAGGCAGGCGCAAGGCCCTGCCCAGCCTGTCCCAGTTGCGCGCCTTCGCCGCCGTGGCGGAGCACCTGCACTTCCGGGACGCCGCCGCCGCGATCGGCATGAGCCAGCCGGCCCTGTCCGGCGCCGTCTCCGCGCTGGAGGAGACGCTCGGCGTCACCCTCGTGGAGCGTACGACGCGCAGGGTGCTGCTCTCGCCCGCGGGGGAGCGGCTGGCCGTGCGGACCAGGGCGGTGCTGGCCGAGGTCGGCGCCCTGCTGGAGGAGGCGGAGGCGGTCCGGGCGCCGTTCACGGGCGTGCTGCGGCTCGGCGTCATCCCCACCGTCGCGCCCTACCTGCTGCCCACGGTGCTGCGCCTGGTGCACGAGCGCTACCCCGACCTCGACCTCCAGGTGTACGAGGAGCAGACCGCGAGCCTGCTGGAGGGGCTGGCCGCGGGCCGCCTGGATTTGCTGCTCCTGGCCGTGCCCGTCGGCGTTCCCGGCGTGCCCGGGATGCCCGGCGTCGCCGAACTGCCGCTGTTCGACGAGGACTTCGTGCTCGTCACCCCGCTCGGCCACCCGCTCGGCGGCCGCGAGGGCATACCGCGCGCGGCGCTGCGGGAACTGCGCCTGCTGCTCCTCGACGAGGGCCACTGCCTGCGCGACCAGGCCCTCGACGTGTGCCGGGAGGCGGGACGCGAGGACGCTCCGGTGACCACGACCGCGGCGGGCCTGTCCACGCTGGTCCAGCTCGTGGCCGGCGGCCTCGGCTGCACGCTGCTGCCGCGCACCGCGCTGAGGGTCGAGACCTCTCGCAGCAGCCAGCTCCTCACCGGCTGCTTCGCCGAGCCCGCCCCCTCGCGCCGGATCGCCCTCGCCCTGCGCACCGGCGCCGCCCGCGCCGCCGAGTACCGCGAACTGGCCGCCGCCCTGCGCACGGAGCTGAGCGCGCTGCCGGTACGGGTGCTCGACGCCGACGCCGACGCCGACGCCGACGCCGACGCCTGAGCGGCGGGCCCCGCAGGCTTCGGGCGCCAGCAGGCTCCGGGCGCCAGCAGGCTCCGGGCACCTGGGGGCTCCGGGCGTCTGCGGGCCCCGGGGGGCCTGCCGGGAAGGGTGCCGCCCACTAGGAGGGGCCCCTCCCCACCGGGAATGGGCCTGCCCACCGGGAAGACCCCCCGCGCGGGAGGGACGTGGCGTCGACTCTGCGGAAGTAGTACCGGTCCGGAAAGACCCCCCGGGCGGCAGGGACCCCCACCGGGAAGGGCCCCTCCCCGCCGTGCCCGGCCACCGGCGCGGCGGCGATCACTCCGTGCGCAGCCCCTCGGGGCGCATCAGCCGCAGCAGCGGCGGCAGGCTGAGCAGGGTGACCGCGAGCACGATCGCGGCGCCCGCGCCGGTCATCGCCAGCACGTCCGGCCAGTCCACCCTGATCGAGGCGCCCGTCATCTTCAGCAGCACCGCGCCCAGCGTCAGCCCCACGAGCGTCGCGAGGAGCAGGCCGAGCCCGATCGGGATCGCGGTCTGCCACAGCACCGACAGGCTCAGCGTCCGCCGCCGGGTGCCGAAGGCGACCAGGGCCGACAGCAGCTTCTTGCGCTCACGCAACTGCTCGAGCTGGGAGACCAGCAGGCTCGCGCCGATCAGCGCCAGCACGCACGCGGCGCCGACCAGCAGACCGGTGCGGATGGAGGCGAACTTCTCGGATTGCTCGGTGGACGACCACACCGACACGGTCGCGAGCGGGTCCGCGCGCGCCGCCGCGTTGCGCACGCGGTCGCGGACGTCCGGCGCCGAGTCGTCCAGCGACAGGTAGATCTGCCGTTCGACGGACGCGTCGGCGCCCCGCGGCAGCGCGGCCGGGGTCACCAGGAGGCCGCTGCGGCGCCGGCCTTCGAGATCCGGCACGCTGCGGGCCTGCCGCACGCCGCGCGGCACCGTCCACCGCAGGTTGAGCGGGGCGCGCACGCCCTGGGAGACGTGCAGGTACAGCGGCCGGCCGGGCTCGGCGAGGGAGGCGGCGGCGTCGTCGTCGTCGCCGCCGCGCAAGGCGAAGGCGTCGCCGTCCCGGCAGGAGGGCAGGGCGGCGACCTCGCGCAGCGCCGCGCAGTCGCCGACGGTCACTTCCGTGCTCGGGCCCCCGTCGTCCTCGGAGCGCCGGGGGCCCGCGTCGGCGCCGCCCAGCGCGATCGCCTTCCGCACGCCCCGGGTGGCCGCGAACGCCTGGAGGAGCGGCGCGGCAGGCGTCCCGGGCGAGAGCTGCGCCTCCATCTGGGCCCGGTCCAGGTCGTTGCGCGACGCCTTGGTGTAGTCGCCCGCGACGCCCGCGAACAGCATCTGCAAGGCGATCGCCCCGGCCACCGCGACCGCGATGCCGTTCACCGTGCGGGCCGCTGTGCCGCTGCTCAACTGCAAGCGCCGCACAGCCAGTTGCCAGGCCACCGGCCCCCGGCCGAGCCGGGCCACCACGGTCTCGACGATCCACGGCAGCAAGGTGGTCACGCCCACCAGGAGCAGCAGCACGCCGCCGATCACCAGGTACTGGTTGAAGTCCCCGTTCGTCCGGCCCTGGCCGATCATCACGGACAGCATCGCCAGGCCGGCGAGCGGCAGCAGCAGCCGCCACCACAGCCGCCGCCGTGCGGGCTTGGCCGTGCGGACCACGCCCAGCGGTTCGATGACCACCCGGCGCAGCGCGAACAGGGTCACCAGCACGGCGGCCGCGGGGACGGCGAGGGCGACCAGGGCGGCCAGCGCGGGCGCCGGGTCGAGGTAGTCGGGGAAGGCGCTGATGCCGAGGATCTCGACCGAGCCGGCCGCCTGCCGCCCGAGCAGGAAGAAGACGGCGCCGAAGACCAGCCCGAGCAGCGAGCCGCCGAGCGCCTCGCCCGCGGCGATCCGGCGGGCCATCCGGCTGTCGGCGCCGACCAGCCGCAGCGCGGCCAGTCTGCGGTCGCGCCGCTCGCCGCCGAACCGCACGGCCGCGGCGATGAACACGGCGACCGGCATCAGCAGCACCGTGAACACCACCAGCACCAGCAGGATCAGCACCGGGTCGGCTCTCTCCGGGGTCGGGGACGGAGATCCGTACCCGCGGATCCGGGCCGTCTGCCAGCCGTTGATGTACGGGGCCAGGTTCCGCGCCCCGGCGTAGTAGGCGAGTTCGCTGGAGCCGATCAGCCCGCTCTCGCGGATCGTCCCGGTCAGCCGGTACGGCAGCCGTGCGCGCAGCAGCTTCCCGTCGGCGGAGTCCAGGAGTCTCTTCAGGGCGGGGGAGACGACCATGTCACCGGGCGCCGGGTATGCCGACAGCCCCGGCGGCAGCGGCGCGCGCGGCCCCTCCGGCTCCACCAGCCGCCCGCGCACGTCCTCGTCGCGGTAGGTCGTGTCGACGTCGGCGATCACCAGGGTGTCGTCGGCCCGGGGCGGGACCTCCCGGCTGTAGGTGTGGTCCGCGCGGGCCTCGTCGCGCTGGTGCCGTACCGCCAGCGCGCTCGGTATCGCGGTGGTCAGCAGCAGCAGCGCCACGCCGAGCCCCACCCCGACGGCGGTCAGCACCGCCCGGGTCCATCCCTCGCGCCCGCCGGTGAAGGCGAACTTGGCGCCCATCCGCAGGTCGCGGGCCCACTGGCGCATGCCGTGATCGCTCATACCAGGCGCTCCACGTCCCGGGACCGTCCGTCGCGCACGACGATCTCGCGGTCCGAGTACGCGGCCACCCGGGCCTCGTGCGTGACGAGCACGACGGCGGCGCCCGAGGACCGGGCGGTCTCGGTGAGCAGCTCCATCACGCGTTCGCCGTTGAGGGAGTCGAGCGCGCCGGTCGGCTCGTCGGCGAACAGCACGCGCGGACCGGTGACCAGGGACCGGGCGACGGCCACCCGTTGCCCCTGGCCGCCGGACACCTCGCCGGGCCGCTTCCCGGCCAGGTCGTCGACCTCCAGCCGCCGCATCCAGGAGAGCGCGGCCTGCTCGGCCGCCTTGCGCGGGGACCCGTTCAGCCGCAGCGGCAGCGCCACGTTCTCCACGCAGGTCAGCTCGGGCACCAACTGGCCGAACTGGAAAACGAACCCGAACTCCGAGCGGCGCAGCGCGCTGCGCTGGGCGTCGGACAGGGCGGTCAGCTCGCGGCCGTCGTAGGCGATGGAGCCCGAGTCCGGGGTGACGATCCCGGCCAGGCAGTGCAGCAGCGTGGACTTGCCGGAGCCGGAGGGTCCCATCACGGCGACGATCTCGCCGGGGTGGATGGAGAACTCGGCGCCGTCCAGGGCGGTGGTGGGACCGTACGCCTTGCGCAGGTCCTCGGCGGCGAGCAGGGAGCCGGGGGGAGGGGTCACCGGGTCACCGCCTCGCGGAGCTTGTCCAGCCGTGCGGCGGTCAGCTCCAGCCAGCGCAGGTCGGCCTCGAGGTGGAACAGGGCATGGTCGCAGATCAACTGGTCCGCGAGGTCGCCCTTGCGTTTGCGGTCGGTCAGGATCCGCATCCCGCGCAGGTGCTCGGCGCGCTGGGTGTCGAGGATGTGAGAGGCGTCGCGGTGGGTGAGCAGGGCCAGGACGACCTTGGTGTAGAGGGTCGACTGGAGGTACGGCTCGGGCTTCTCGGGCGTGGCCAGCCAGCGCTGGACGTCGGTGACGCCGGCGTCGGTGATGGCGTAGCGCTTGCGCTCGGGTCCGCCGCCGGCCTCGATGCCGTCGACCTGGACGAGCCCGTGCTTCAGCAGGCGGGACATCGTCGAGTAGACCTGGCCGTAGTGCAGCGGCCGGTCGTGACCGAACTTCTCGTCGAAGGCGCGCTTCAGGTCGTAGCCGTGGCGCGGCCCGGACTCCAGGATCCCCAGGAGGGTGTGACCGATGGACATGGCAGGACTCTACATAGCGTGTATACGTGTTGTGTATACACCGTGTGTAGATCGCCTCCCCGTGCATCCCTCCGCCGGGTCGCGGCGCAGGTGGGAGGGGATTGTCACGGTTGTGCTACGAGGCGTGCGGGGGCGCCTCTCAGGCGCCGTTCGCTACCCGGAGGCGCCGGGCGGGCGCGGGTCGCGGGGCTGCCGAGGCTCGTCGCGGGGCGGACGGCCCCGGCGGGGCAGCGGGCCCGCGTCGCCGGGCAGGCGGCCCGCCTCCGCCAGGGCGCGGCGCAGCAGGAAGTGCTAGCACTTTTCCCCGCCGGGCAACCTTCAACCCCCGCGGGGCGTCGGTTCCGTCGGAGCGGGTGCTGATTGTCACGTCCGCGAATGCGGGGACCGAGGGCCCTTCGGCGCGGAGAGCGGTGTTAGTTTTCTGAGCTGACCTGGGCCACTCACGCGAGTGACAGCCGATACGGAAGCGGAGCGGACGGACGCATGGGACGAGCGGAAGAGAGACGAGCGCGGCAGCGCGAGGGCCGCCGCGCGGCGCCCCGGAGCTCGTCCGGAACGCCGGCCGCCGCGGGCGCGGCCTCCGGCGCCGCGGGCCCGATACCCGGCGGCCGTGCCGCGGCCCGCCGCGCCGCACGGCCCGGCAAGGCGCGCAAGAGCGGCATACGCCGGATGTTCACCTGGAAGAAGATCCTCGGCACGTTCTTCGGCCTCTGCCTGCTCGGCATAGCCGCCTTCGCCGTGCTCTACATGACGGTGAACGTGCCCGAGGGCAACGCGGTCGCCCAGCAGGAGAGCAACGTCTACAAGTTCAGCGACGGCTCGCTGCTGGCCCGCAAGGGCACCGTCAACCGCGAGAGCGTGTCCCTGGACAAGGTGCCGAAGGACGTGCAGCACACCTTCGTCGCGGCGGAGAACAAGACCTTCTACCACGACTCCGGCGTCGACCTGCGGGGCACCGCCCGCGGCCTGCTCAACACGCTCTCCGGCAAGGGCGCCCAGGGCGGATCGACGATCACCCAGCAGTACGTCAAGAACTACTACCTCTCGCAGGACCAGACCGTCACGCGCAAGCTGAAGGAACTGGTCATCTCGCTGAAGGTGGACCAGAAGCTGTCCAAGGACGACATCCTGGCCGGCTACGTCAACACCAGCTACTACGGCCGCGGCGCCTACGGCATCCAGGCCGCCGCGCAGGCCTACTACCGCACCGACGCCTCCAAGCTCACGGTCGAGCAGGGCGCCTACCTCGCGGCCCTGCTCCAGGCGCCGAGCCAGTACGACTGGGCGGCCGCCACCCCGACCGGCAAGAGGCTGGTGCAGGCGCGCTGGAACTACGTGCTGAACAACATGGTGCAGCAGCACTGGCTCGACCCCGGCAAGCGGCAGGCGATGAAGTTCCCCGTGCCCAAGGACCCCAAGGGGGCGCCCGGTCTGGAGGGCCAGAAGGGCTACCTGATCGACCTCGCCAACAAGCAGCTCGAGAAGCAGCTCATGAAGGAAGAGGGCGTCACGCAGGCCCAGGCCGAGGCCGAGGTGGTGGACCGAGGCTGGACCATCACCCTGAACATCGACAAGACGAAGCAGGCCGCCCTGGAGGCCGCGGTCAAGCGGCAGCTCACCGACAAGCTGGACCCGAAGAAGCGCAAGGTCGACGGCGACGTCCAGGCCGGCGCCGTGTCCGTCGACCCGAAGACCGGCGAGATCGTGGCCCTGTACGGCGGCAAGGACTACTTCGAGCACTACTACGACAACGCCGCCCGGCAGGACTACCAGCCCGCCTCCACCTTCAAGCCGGTGATCCTCGCCGCCGCCGTGGAGCAGAGCGCCCGCACCCAGGAGGGCCTGCCGATCACCGCCGACACGCGGTACGACGGCACGAGCGGCCGGCAGGTCGTCGACCACGGCGCCAAGGTCGGCTTCGGCCCGCCCAACGAGGACGACCAGGACTACGGCGACATCACC
Source organism: Streptomyces sp. NPDC046985 (assembly GCF_040644415.1). Lineage (NCBI taxonomy): Bacteria > Bacillati > Actinomycetota > Actinomycetes > Kitasatosporales > Streptomycetaceae > Streptomyces > Streptomyces sp. NPDC046985. The sequence continues at coordinate 383,162 of NZ_JBEYWK010000001.1, read as the reverse complement.
GTCCAGACGGCGATGAACAAGTCCGTCAACTCCGTCTTCGCGCAGATGGGCGTGGACGTCGGCATGCGGAACGTGATGGGCGTCGCCGACAAGCTCGGCATGGACACCCAGGGCATGCAGGCGGTGCCCGCGCAGACCCTCGGCTCGATGGGCGCCAGCCCGCTGGAGATGGCCGGGATCTACGCCACCCTCGACGACCACGGCAAGAAGGTCACCCCGACCGTCGTCGCCAAGGCCGAGAACAAGACCCGCTCGGTCAAGATGCCCGACCCGATCGGCGGCCAGGTCATCAGCCGCGAGGCCGCCGACACGGTCACCTCGGTGCTCACCGGCGTGGTCGACGACGGCACGGCGAAGACGTCGGTACGGGACAACCCGATGCGCGACGGCCAGCAGGTCGCGGGCAAGACCGGCACCTCCGACGAGGACAAGTCGGCCTGGTTCACCGGCTACACCCCGGACCTGGTCACCTCGATCGGCCTGTTCGGCGAGAACGCCAAGTCCCACGCGCACACTACGCTGAGCGGCGCCACGGGACAGCTCCCCGGCAGCGGGCGCGTCAACGGCGGCGGCTACCCGGCCCAGATCTGGGCCGCGTACACCTTCGGCGTGATGGACGGACCCGGGCGGTTCGACCTGGAGACCAAGCAGGGCGCGGCCGTGGAGCCGACGCTGACCCCCTCGCTCAGCCCGTCCCCGACCCAGACCCCCTCCTCGACGCCCAGCAGCGCCCCGCCGTCGGTGACGCGGACGCCGAGCCGGACGCCCACCCGGACGCCGACGCAGTCGCCCAGCAGCCAGTCGCCCTCGCAGTCGCCCAGCGGCCAGACGTCGGGACCGCCGCCCGGCCCGTCCGGCGGCGTCACGCCCAACCCGCCCGTCCTCGGCGACCAGCCGCAACGGGGCGGCACCCAGCAGGCGCAGTAGCCGCACGCAGCGCAGAGAGGGGCGCCCACCGACCGGTGGGCGCCCCTCTCTGCTACCTGCGGACGGCGGGGCGGCGCGGATCAGGTCCGGTTCAGTTCGAACCAGACCACCTTCCCGGTGCTCAGCCGGGTCGCGCCCCAGCGCCGGGCCAGCCTGTTCACCAGGTACAGCCCGCGGCCGCCCTCGTCCGTGGCGCGGGCCTGGCGCAGCCGGGGCAGTTGCGGCACGTCGTCGCCGACCTCGCAGCGCAGCACGTCCGTGCGCAGCAGACGCAGGGTCACCGGCCGGGACGTGTACCGCACGGCATTGGTGACGACCTCGCTGACCAGCAGCTCGACTGAGTCCGTCAGCTCCTCCAGGCCCCAGCGCGACAGCGCGCGGCGGGCCAGGCGGCGGGCCCGACCGGGCGCGGAGTCCTCCGGCTCCAGGAACCAGTACGCCACGTCGCTCGGCGCGATCCCGTCGAACCGGGCGGCGAGCAGCGCGATGTCGTCGTCCCGGTCGCCCGGCCCGAGCATGTCCAGCACCTCGTCGCACAGGGCTTCCAGCGGCGGCGGGTGGTCGGGGCCGGTGAGCTGCGCGGTCGCCTGGAGCTTCTCCCGCAGTTGCTCTATGCCGGTCCACACGTCCCGCAGCCGGGACTCCACCAGGCCGTCGGTGTACAGCAGCAGCGTGCCGCCGGCCGGCGCGTCCAGCTCCACCGCCTCGAAGTCGACCCCGCCGACGCCGATCGGCGCGCCCGGCGGCACCCGCAGCACCTCGGCCCGGCCGCCCAGGTGCAGCAGCACCGGCGGCGGGTGTCCGGCGTTGGCGATGGTGATGCGGTGCGAGACCGGGTCGTAGACCGCGTACAGGCAGGTCGCCATGCGGTCGGTGCCCAGGCGCTGCGCCTGCTCGTCGAGATGGTGCAGCACCTCCTGCGGCGGCAGGTCCAGGCCCGCGAGGGTCTGCGCGGTGGTGCGCAACTGGCCCATGATCGCCGCTGACGTCATGGAGTGGCCCATCACGTCGCCGACCACCAGCGCGACCCGGCTGCCGGGCAGCGGGATCGCGTCGTACCAGTCGCCGCCCACCCGCGCGGTCTCCGCGGCCGGCAGATAGCGGGACGCCAGCCGTACGCCGGTGGGGCGGGGCAGCGTCTCGGGCAGCATGGTGCGCTGGAGTTCGTCGGCGATGTACGCCTCGCGCCCGTAGAGCACCGCCTTGTCGATGCCCAGGGCGCTGTGCGTGGCGAGCTGGGCGGCCACCAGCAGGTCGTCGGGCTCGAACGCCGGGCGCTCCGGGCGGCGCAGGAACAGCGCGGCGCCGATGACCCGGCGCCGGCCGCGCAGCGGGGCCAGGATGGCGCGCTGCCCGTCGGGCACGGCCGGGCGCCCGTCCCCGCCGAGGAGTTCGGCCAGCGCGGCGGCCGCAGGCTGGGCGTCGGTGAACACCGGGCGCACCCCGCGCAGCACCTCGCCCAGGGCGCTGCCGGGGCGCACCTCGCACAACTCGGTCGCGGCGACGGACAGTTCGGCCGGCTGCTCGGGGACGGGGGCCGGCATGAACCCGACCTCCCCGTCGCGCTCGGCCGGTATCCGGTCGGTGCGGCGCAGCCGCAGCACGAGCGGGCCGACGGGCCTCTCGTCGCCCACCGGCAGCGGCTCGCGCAGGTACACGAGGATGGCGTCGGAGAACGTCGGCACCGTCGCCCGGCACAGCCCCATCACGATCTCGTCCAGGTCCATGCCGCGGGCGATCCGCCGGGTGGCCGCGCCCACGAACCGCAGCCGGTCGCCGTCCCGGCGCATCGGCAGCGGGCGGCCGGGCGGCAGCCCCTGGCCGGTCCTGCGCTCCCGCCCGTCCGGGCCGCGCCGCTCCCGCACGCCGGGCTCGCGCCCGTCCTGGGCGCCGGGCGAGCGCCGCTCCTGCCCGTCCGGCCACCGGGACGCCTCGGCCTCCTGGCCGGTCCTCACGCCGGCGTCCGGCTGGGCCGGGATGCCGTCGGGCGCCGGGCGCCGGCGGGACGCGCCGGGCTCCGCGGACCGCGGCTGGGCGTGCTCGAACCCGGCCGCGGGCGCCGTCTCGCCGCCGGGCGGGGCGTCCGGGCCGGCGCCTCGCGGCGGCTCGCCGTCGGCGCTTCGCGCCTGGACCGGGCGCGGGGGCCCGTCCGCGGGGCGCGGCTGCACCGGTAAGGCCGGGGGCCGGGAGGCGCGCGGAAGGGCCCCGCGGGCGTCCGCGGGGTCGGCGCCCGCCTGGGGGCGCTCGAAGGAGGTCGGCTGCTCCGTCACGCGTGTCGCATCCATCCGTCCGGGGCTGCGCACCGGGCGCGCAGTCGGTCCCGCCGAAGACCCGATACCCGTATTAGGCGCCTCGGGAACGGATTTCCGGCGTGGTCAGGGGCTGTCGCCGTGCCGCCGGCGGGCCGTCCGCGGCCCGCTCGGGTGGTGCGCTGGTACCCCTCGCTCACGTCCTGCCGCCCCTCGGTGACGTTAGGTCAGACTCGTTGCCCGCTTGGGGGGTTGTCCCTCGGCGTGCCTCTCCGCGCCCTTGCGGAGGACGATCCTACGGTTCCCGCCCGGGGGTGCATCAAGGGTCTCACGAGGACAGGTGCGCGGGTGTGCGGTCCCAGTCTTCCGGCAGTGACGGTACCGCCCACGACGGGTCCGGGCGCCAGTGCTGCCAGTCCTCGCGGAACGGCCGCCCCCACGCGCGGACCACCTCCACCGCCGAGCGGCCGGCCGCCCGCACGCGCTCGGCCAGCGCGGCGTCCACCAGTCCGTCCCGCTGGGCCTGCGCGAACTCGTCCTCGTCCCGCCAGTGCCAGGTGCGGTCCGGGTGCACGGAGATGTCCAGGAAGTGGTCCTCGGAGTCCACCCCGCCCGCCCAACGGGCCAGCGGCTCCTCCAGGTTCACGTACCAGTTCTTGAACCGCCAGCCCGGCTCCCAGAACAGCCACACCGACCACGGCTCGCCGGGCCGGGCCAGCTTCAGCACGCCGGTGCCGAACCAGCGGTCGCGCTGCACCGTGCGCGGCTTGGTGTAGCGCGACGCGAGCGGCTCCAGGTGCACCGCCGTGCCGTCGGCGAGCACCGGCTTGACGCACTCGGTGCCCGGCGCCATCCACGCGGCCAGCAGATCGGCGTCGTCGCGCACGACGGTCACGGGCCGCGCGATGTGGAAGCCCGACCCGCCGTTCTCCCGGTACCGCCACAGGATCGGGGTCCCCGGGGCCCAGCGGTCCGTCGCACCGCCCGTCGTCACACGTCTGATCGCTCCGTCGTCTGCCATGCGCAGATATTAGGTGTCAGAAGCACACGACGCTGCGGTCCGCGTCACGGTCCACGAGGGTGCGCGCCCCCGTCGACGGCCCGTCACGGGCGTGTCATCCGCAGCACGTCCAGCGCCTCGTCGAGCTGTCGTTCCGTCAGGTCGCCGCGTTCCACATGGCCGCTCTCCAGGACTGCCTGACGGATCGTCTTCTGCTCGGCGAGCGCCTTCTTGGCCACCTTCGCGGCCGCCTCATAGCCGATGTACCGGTTGAGCGGGGTGACCACGGACGGCGAGGACTCGGCGTACTCGCGGGCCCGCTCGCGGTGCGCCACGATCCCGTCGACCGCCCGGTCGGCCAGCAGCCGGGAGACGTTGGCGAGCAGCCGGACCGACTCCAGGACGTTCTTGGCGATGACCGGCAGCATGACGTTCAGCTCGAAGTTGCCCGCGGCCCCGGCGGTGGCGACCGCCGCGTCGTTGCCGATCACCTGGGCGGCGACCATGAGCACGGCCTCGGGGATCACCGGGTTGACCTTGCCGGGCATGATCGAGGAGCCGGGCTGGAGGTCGGGCAGGGAGATCTCGGCGAGCCCGGTGCGCGGACCGGAGGACATCCACCGCAGATCGTTGGCGATCTTGGTCAGCCCCACGGCGATGGTGCGGAGCTGGCCGCTGGTCTCGACGACGCCGTCCCGCGCGCCCTGCGCCTCGAAGTGGTCGCGGGCCTCGGTCAGCGGCAGCCCGGTGACCCGGGCGGTCTCCTCGATGACGGCGGCGGAGAAGCCGGGCGGGGTGTTGACGCCGGTGCCCACGGCGGTGCCGCCCAGCGGCAGTTCGGCGAGCCGGGGCAGCGAGGCGTTCAGCCGCTCCACGCCGTAGCGCACCTGGGCCGCGTACCCGCCGAACTCCTGGCCCAGGGTCACCGGAGTGGCGTCCATCAGGTGCGTCCGCCCGGACTTGACCACGTCCGCGAACTCGTCGGCCTTGCGGCCCAAGGCGGCCGCCAGGTGCTCCAGGGCCGGGATCAGGTCGCGGGTGACCGCGGCGGTGGCGGCGATGTGCAGGGAGGAGGGGAAGACGTCGTTGGAGGACTGCGAGGCGTTGACGTGGTCGTTGGGGTGCACTTCGCGCCCGAGCCGTTCGCTCGCCAGGGTGGCCAGGACCTCGTTGGCGTTCATGTTCGACGAGGTGCCGGAGCCCGTCTGGAACACGTCGACGGGGAAGTGCTCGTCCCACTTCCCCTCGGCGACCTCCTCGGCCGCCTCCTGGATCGCCCGCGCGACGTCCTCGTCGAGCACGCCGAGTTCGGCGTTGACCTTGGCGGCGGCGCCCTTGACGCGTGCCAGCGCCTCGATGTGCGCGCGTTCCAGGCGCTGGCCGGAGACGGGGAAGTTCTCCACGGCCCGCTGCGTCTGCGCGCGCCACTTGGCGCCGGCGGGCACCCGGACCTCGCCCATGGAGTCGTGCTCGATGCGGTAGTCGTCGCTCATACCCGGTACAGCGATCAGGCCGGGCCGGATGTTCCGGCGACACGCGGGTGAGCGCGTGTCGCCTCGCGACGGCCGGCCGGCCGCCTGCCCGCGCGCGTGCGGCCCGGCGGGGCGCCGGGCCGCGGTGGACGGGCGGCGGCCGCCGGGCCGCCGCCGCGGTCAGGAGGAGCGCACCGGGATGCTGGTGAACGTGGGCGTGGGGGAGGGGTCCTGGAAGAAGTCGTTGCCCTTGTCGTCGACGACGACGAACGCCGGGAAGTCCTCGACCTCGATCTTCCAGACGGCTTCCATGCCCAGCTCCTCGTACTCCAGGACCTCGACCTTCTTGATGCAGTCCTGGGCGAGCCGGGCCGCCGGGCCGCCGATGGAGCCGAGGTAGAAGCCGCCGTGCGCGTCGCACGCGTCGGTGACCTGCTTGCTGCGGTTGCCCTTGGCCAGCATCACCCTGGAGCCGCCCGCCGCCTGGAACTGCTCGACGTAGGAGTCCATGCGACCGGCCGTGGTGGGGCCGAAGGAGCCGGAGGCGTAGCCCTCGGGGGTCTTGGCCGGGCCCGCGTAGTAGACCGGGTGGTCCTTCAGGTACTGCGGCATGCCCTCGCCGGCGTCCAGGCGCTCCTTGATCTTGGCGTGCGCGATGTCGCGGGCCACCACCAGGGGGCCGGTCAGCGACAGCCGGGTCTTGACCGGGTACCTGGTCAGCTCGGCGAGGATCGACTCCATCGGCTGGTTGAGGTCGATGCGCACGACGTCGCCGTCGGAGTCCAGGTGCTCGTCGGTGGTCTCGGGCAGGAAGCGCGCCGGGTCGGTCTCCAACCGCTCCAGGAAGACGCCCTCGGCGGTGATCTTCGCGACCGCCTGGCGGTCGGCCGAGCAGGACACCGCGATGGCCACCGGGCAGGACGCGCCGTGCCGGGGCAGCCGCACCACGCGCACGTCGTGGCAGAAGTACTTGCCGCCGAACTGCGCGCCGATGCCGATCTTCTGCGTCAGCTCGAAGACCTTCTGCTCCAGCTCCTCGTCCCGGAAGCCGTGGCCGAGTGGGGAGCCCTCGGACGGCAGCCCGTCCAGGTAGTGCGCGGAGGCGTACTTGGCGGTCTTCAGCGCGAACTCGGCCGAGGTGCCGCCGACCACGATCGCCAGGTGGTAGGGCGGGCAGGCCGCCGTGCCCAGCGAACGGATCTTCTCCTCCAGGAACTTCATCATGGAGGACTCGTTCAGGACGGCCTTCGTCTCCTGGTACAGGAAGGACTTGTTGGCGCTGCCGCCGCCCTTGGCCATGAACAGGAACTTGTAGGCGCCGCCGTCGGTCGCGTACAGCTCGATCTGCGCGGGCAGGTTGGAGCCGGTGTTCTTCTCCTCCCACATGGTCAGCGGGGCCATCTGGGAGTAGCGCAGGTTGAGGTTCTGGTACGCGTCGAAGACGCCGCGCGACAGCGCCTCCTCGTCGCCGCCCTCGGTCAGCACGTTCTGCCCGCGCTTGCCCATCACGATGGCGGTGCCGGTGTCCTGGCACATGGGCAGCACGCCCGCCGCCGCGATGTTGGCGTTCTTCAGCAGGTCCAGGGCGACGAACTTGTCGTTCGCACTGGCCTCCGGGTCGTCGATGATGCGGCGGAGCTGGCCGAGGTGGGCCGGGCGCAGGTAGTGCTGGATGTCGTGGACCGCCTCCTCGGCGAGCCTGCGCAGCGCCTCCGGCTCGACCTTGAGGAACGTGCGCCCGTCCGGCCCCTCGACGGTGGAGACGCCCTCGGACGTCACCAGCCGGTACGGCGTGACGTCCTCGCCCTGGGGGAGCAGATCGGTGTACGCGAACGCGGCGGCAGGGCGGGCAGGGGGGGAAGTACGCGGCATGTCGCCCATTCCTCACTCGGCAGAAGGCTGCCCGCCTCCGTCGGCGGGCACCGACCAGCGTAGGACGTGCCGCGGGCGGCGCGGTGGTGAGGTCTCACTCAGTCGCGGCGCGCGGGGACGGGGCGTGGGCGCGGGGGCGAGGCGTGGACCCGCGCGCGGGGACAGGGCGTGGACCCGGGGGCGGGATCGGGAGCTTCGGGAGCTGTTGTCCACAGGGCCCCGCCGGGGGCTAGTCGCGATCTATCGCGTTTGGGTACGCTGCTGCCGTGGACCTTCAGAAGCAGACCGAACCGCGTGCGGCCGCCGCCTCGCGCACGGCCGTCTCCGGCCGCGCCGCCGAGCTGCGCGCCTCGGACGCCGACCGTGACCGCATCGCCGACATCTTGCGCGACGCCCTCGCCGAGGGCCGCCTGACAGCCGAGGAGCACGCCGAGCGCGTCGAGGGCGTGCTGACCGCCAAGACGGCCGGCGAGCTGGAGACCTTCATACAGGACCTGCCCGCCGCGCACTCCGGCCGCACGGCGCAGGGATACGGCGCCGTGCCGAACCGTCCCGAGCCCGGCGGGCTCCCCGTCGAGGCCGACGACAGCGTGGTGGCCGTCTTCAGCGCGGCCGCGCGCAGGGGCCGCTGGCGCGCCGGGCGGCGGCTGCACGCGTACGCGGTCTTCGGCAGCGTCGAGATCGACCTCAGCGAGGCCCTCTTCGAGTACCAGCATGTCGTCGTCAAGGCCTTCTCGGTCTTCGGCGACGTGCAGGTGCGCGTCCCGGAGAACGTGTCGCTGCGCGGCGTCGGCGGCGGCGTGCTCGGCAACTTCGAGGTGGACTCCCGCGACTCGGCCGACGCCGACGCCCCCGTCGTCTACGTCGACGGCTGGGCCATCCTCGGCAACGTGGAGGCGCGGGCCGCCCGCGGCAAGAGCGTCGCGGACATCCTGGACCGTGTGCAGCGCAAGGTCGACAGGGTGCAGGACAGGGTCGACAGGCAGGTGCGCAAGCGTCTGTGACGCACCGGGCGGTCGGGAACTCAGTGCATAGGCGCGCGCACAGCGGGTAGGGCTTGCTGCATCCTCGCTCGCTCGCGAAGCCGTAGTCAGGAGAAGACCGTGCTGCAACCGCCGCATTCGTCCCTGCAGGTCGCTGCCGTTCCGGCCCAGCGGGAGCCAGTGCGGGACAGGGACCAAGACGCACCCTGGCACACCGAGGCGGTGTGCCGACGCGACGAGGCCGGCCTGTTCTTCGCACCGTCGAAGGAGCCCACCGCGGCACGGCTCTCGCGCGAGGAGGCGGCCAAGCGGGTCTGCGCCCGCTGTCCGGTCATGGTCGAGTGCCGCGAGCACGCGCTGCTCCAGCCCGAGCCCTACGGCGTCTGGGGCGGCCTCACCGCCGCCGAGCGCCGCGTCGTCCTGGCCCGAAGGCGCCGCCGCGAGCTGGAGCTGAAGCAGGCGGCCCGCACGTCCGACCGCATAGCGGCGGCCGGCTGACCGCCTGCGCCTGCCAGTCAGCCGGTCCCGAGGCCTTCCCGCGGCTGGGTCGAAGCGCCTCGGGACCTTCCTGCGGCCCAGCCAAAGCTCTCTGGGGCGCCCCCGTGGGCCGTGACGGCACGGCGGGGGCGCTTCCTGGCGCAGACGGCGCGTTCCGGCACCGGCAGGCTCCCGGGCGCTCCCCCCGCACGGGGAGCGCCGCCAAGCCGTACGGGACCGCGGCCGCGGCCCAGACCCGCCGCCGCGGGCCGCCGTCCCCGACCCTGCCGACGGTCTGCCTGATGCAGGGTCCGGACCCGCCGCCGTGAGCCGCGGCCTCGCCCGGCTACTTGGCGCGGTCGAAGTCGACCGCGCTGTAAGCGCGCAGCTTGCTCAGCCGGTGCTCGGAGTCGATCCGGCGCACGGTGCCCGACTTCGAGCGCATGACGATCGAGTCCGTCGTCGCCTTCGCCGAGCCGTAGCGCACGCCGCGCAGCAACTCGCCGTCGGTGATGCCGGTGGCGACGAAGAAGACGTTCTCCCCGGAGACCAGGTCGTCCGTGGTCAGCACGCGGTCCAGGTCGTGCCCCGCGTCCAGGGCGCGCTGGCGCTCCTCGTCGTCCTTGGGCCACAGCTTGCCCTGGATGGTGCCGCCCAGGCACTTCACGGCGCACGCCGAGATGATGCCCTCCGGCGTGCCGCCGACGCCGAGCAGCAGGTCGATGCCGGTGCCCTCGCGCAGCGCCAGGACCGAGCCGGCCACGTCGCCGTCGGAGATGAGCTTGATCCGGGCGCCCGTCTCGCGGATCTCCTGGATGACGCCCTCGTGTCGCGGCCGGTCCAGGATGACGACGGTGACGTCCTCGGGGGTGCCCCGCTTGGCCTTGGCCACGCGCCTGATGTTCACCGACACCGGCGCGTCGATGTCGACGAAGTCGGCCGCGTCCGGCCCGGTGACCAGCTTGTCCATGTAGAACACGGCGGACGGGTCGAACATCGCGCCGCGCTCGGCGGCGGCCAGCACCGCGATGGCGTTGGTCATGCCCTTGGCGGTCAGCGTGGTGCCGTCGATCGGGTCGACGGCGATGTCGACCTCCGGTCCGGTCCCGTCGCCCACGCGCTCCCCGTTGAAGAGCATCGGGGCCTCGTCCTTCTCCCCCTCGCCGATGACGACGACGCCGTTCATCGACACGGTGGAGACGAGGGTGCGCATGGCGCGGACCGCGGCGCCGTCGGCGCCGTTCTTGTCGCCGCGCCCGACCCAGCGGCCCGCGGCCATCGCGGCGGCCTCGGTGACCCGGACGAGTTCGAGAGCGATGTTGCGGTCGGGAGCCTCTTCGGGAACTTCCAACTCGGAGGGCAGGTGATGGTGCTCGGTCATCGGAGCGCACCTTTCTGATACGACGACGGCCGGATGAGGGTATGGCCACGACTCTATCGCCGGGCAGACAGAATGAGCAGGGGCCCCCACGGATGAGCGCCCCGGGCACCTGCGACGATAGGGGGCGTGGCAGGTTCCAGCGGCAAGCAGAAGTCCGTCAGCAGCATCGTCCTCTCCCTCGGCGTGGTCGTGCTCGTGGCGGCGGTCGTCTACCTCTTCGTCCCGCACGACGACCACGCGCCCGACGTCCAGCGGGTCGACTACCGCGTCGAACTGCTCACCGCCCGGCGCGTCGCCCCGTACCCGGTGGCCGCCCCCGAGGGCCTGCCCGGGACGTGGAAGGCGACCTCCGTCCGCTACCGGGCGGACCAGGACGACCGCTGGCATCTGGGTTTCCAGGATCCGGCCGGTCAATACGTCGCGATCGAGCAGTCCACGCAGCGCCGCAAGGACTTCGTCGACGACGCGAGCCAGGGCGGCCACGCCACGCGGTCCACCCAGCGCATCGATGGCCGCACCTGGACCCGCTACACCGGCGGCCGCTACGCCGCGCTCGTCACAGAGGGCCCCAAGGGCTCCACGACGGTCGTGGCGGGCACGGCGTCGTTCGACCAGCTCACGAAGATGGCGCAGGCGCTGAAGACGGCCTGACGCGGCGCGGGTCTCGTCGCGCAGACGGGAGACCGGTCCCGCGCGACCGTCCCCGAGCGTCGGGCGGGGCAGTCTCGTGCGTGATGCGGCCCAGCCCTGTGCATCAGGCGGGGCAGTCATGAGCGTCAGGCGGGCCGGTCCCGTGCGTCAGGCGGGGCAGTCCCGAGCACCAGGCGGGCCAGTCCCGTGCGTAATGCGGCCCAGCCCCGAACGCCAGGCGGGGTCGCCGCCGTCGGCACGCTGGGCGGCTTCGGTCCCGGCGGGGCGGCGCGGATCGCCGCTGCGCTCAGTCGTCGTCGGACGGCGACTCGTCGTCGGCCGTCTCCTCCGCCAGCGCTGCGTCCAGGCGGGCGCGGGCGCCCTCCAGCCAGCGCCGGCAGATCCTGGCCAGTTCCTCGCCGCGCTCCCACAGCGCAAGGGACTCCTCCAGGCTGGTGCCGCCCGCCTCCAGGCGCCGGACGACGTCGATCAGCTCGTCGCGCGCCTGCTCGTAGCCGAGGGTCTCCTCCGCCGCTGCCTTGCTCGTCATGCGCCCACCTTAAATGTCGACACGGACCGTGAACTCGCCCTCGGCCACCCGCGCGCGCAGCGACTCGTCCGCCGTCACCTCAGTCGCGTCCCGGATCACGTGGCCGTCGGCCCGTTGCAGCACCGCGTACCCGCGCCGCAGCGTGGCCGCCGGGGACAGGGCCACCACGCGCGCGCGGGTGTGCGCCAGCTCGGAGTCGGCCCGGTCCAGCAGATGCCGCAGGGTGCGCCGGCTGCGCTCCAGCAACGACGCCACATGGTCCGCCCGCTCGTCGATCATGCGATGCGGGTCCTCCATGCAGGGCCGCGCCAGCGCGTGGGCCAGGCCCCGCTCCTCCCGCTCCACCGCGGCCCGCACGCAGCGCCGCGCGCGGTCGCGCAGTTGCCGTACCCGCTCCAGCTCCTCGCCGACGTCCGGCACGACCTTCTTGGCGGCGTCGGTGGGGGTGGAGGCGCGCAGGTCGGCGACGTAGTCGAGCAGCGGCGTGTCCGGCTCGTGGCCGATCGCGGAGACGACCGGCGTACGGCAGGCGGCCACCACGCGGACGAGCTGCTCGTCGGAGAACGGCAGCAGGTCCTCGACGCTGCCGCCGCCGCGCGCGACGACGATCACGTCGACCTCGTCGAGCGCGTCCAGCTCCTTGACGGCCTGCACGACCTGCGGCACGGCGTGCACGCCCTGCACCGGGACGTTGCGCACCTCGAAGCGGACGGCGGGCCAGCGGCGCCGGGCGTTCTCCAGCACGTCCCGCTCGGCGGCGGAGGCGCGTCCGCAGACCAGGCCGACGAGCTGGGGCAGGAACGGCAGCGGCTTCTTGCGCTCGGGCGCGAACAGCCCCTCCGCCGCGAGCGTCTTCTTGAGCTGCTCCAGGCGCGCCAGCAGCTCCCCGACGCCCACCGGCCTGATCTCGACGGCCCTCAGCGAGAGCTGCCCGCGCGGGGCGTACCACTCCGGCCTGGCGTGCACCACGACCCGGGCGCCCTCGCCCACCATGTCGGCGAGGGCGTCGAACACCTGCCGGTGGCAGGTCACCCGCAGTGAGACGTCGTACGACGGATCGCGCAGCGTCAGGAAGACGATCCCCGCGCCCGGCCGCCGCGAGAGCTGGGTGATCTGCCCCTCCACCCACACCGCGCCGAGCCGGTCGATCCAGCCGCCGATGAGCCGCGAGACCTCCCCGACGGGCACGGGGGCTTCGGGAGACGTGGAAAGCGCCATGCCCGCGAGAGTAGCCGCCGGCGCCGACAGCGCCGATCCGCGCGGACGGCGCCGACCGCGGCGGGGCGGCGGGGGGGCCTACGACGGCGCAGACCGCGGCAGGACGGCCCGCGGCGGCGCAGACCGCGCCGGGCCGGTCGCACGGTCGCCCGGTCGCGCCGGGCCGGTCGCTCTGCCGCGGCGGCGAGATCTTCCCGCGCCCGGGGCGGCCTTACGATGGGGCCATGACCGCTACGTCTGGCCGCCGTGTCCTGCTCGCCGCCCCCCGTGGCTACTGCGCGGGGGTGGACCGCGCCGTGATCGCCGTCGAGAAAGCCCTGGAGCAGTACGGTGCTCCGGTGTACGTCCGGCATGAGATCGTCCACAACAAGTACGTGGTGCAGACCCTGGAGAAGAAGGGCGCCGTCTTCGTCGAGCGGACGGAGGAGGTGCCGCCGGGCAACATCGTGATGTTCTCGGCGCACGGCGTGGCGCCCGTCGTCCACCAGGAGGCCGAGCGGGGCCGCCTGGCCACCATCGACGCCACCTGCCCGCTGGTCACCAAGGTGCACAAGGAAGCCGTCCGCTTCGCCGGCGAGGACTACGACATCCTCCTGATCGGGCACGAGGGCCACGAGGAGGTCATCGGCACCTCCGGCGAGGCCCCCGAGCACATCCAGCTCGTCGACGGCCCCGGGGACGTCGCGAACGTCGAGGTGCGCGACGCGTCGAAGGTGGTCTGGCTGTCCCAGACCACGCTGTCGGTGGACGAGACGATGGAAACGGTCGACGCGCTGAAGGAGAAGTTCCCGCAGCTCCTCTCCCCGCCGAGCGACGACATCTGCTACGCCACGCAGAACCGCCAGCTCGCCGTCAAGCAGATGGGCGCCCAGGCGGACCTGGTCATCGTGGTGGGCTCGCGCAACTCCTCCAACTCCAAGCGGCTGGTGGAGGTCGCCAAGCTGGCCGGCGCGGCCCAGTCCTACCTGGTGGACTTCGCCGACGAGATCGACGAGGCATGGCTGGAGGGCGTCTCCACGGTCGGCGTGACCTCGGGCGCGTCGGTGCCGGAGGTGCTGGTCGAGCAGGTGCTCGAATGGCTCGCGCCGCGCGGCTTCGAGGACGTGGAGATCGTCAAGGCGGCGCAGGAGTCGATCACCTTCTCGCTGCCCAAGGAACTGCGTCGGGACCTGCGCGAGGAGGCGGCGGCCCTGGTCGCCGAGCGCGGCGGTTCGGGCGCCGCACAGGACTGATCCGCACCTGACCGTCCCCCGCCCGTCGTACGGTTGTTGCCATGCAGATCTTCGGTGTGGACATCGGCGGGTCGGGGATCAAGGGCGCCCCGGTGGACGTGGAGACGGGCGGCCTCGTCGAGGAGCGGTGCAAGGTGCTCACCCCGCACCCGGCGACGCCCGGCGGGGTGGCCGACGGCGTGGTGCAGGTCGTGGAGCACTTCGGCTGGTCGGGACCGGTCGGGCTGACCTTCCCGGGCGTGGTCACGGGCGGCGCGCTGATCCTGACGGCGGCGAACGTGGACAGGGCCTGGATCGACACGGACGCGCGCGCGTTGTTCAGCGAGCGGCTGGGCGGCCTGCCGGTGACCGTGGTCAACGACGCGGACGCGGCGGGACTCGCCGAGATGCGCTTCGGCGCGGGCCGGGGCCGCCGGGGCACCGTCATCCTCCTGACCTTCGGCACCGGCATCGGCAGCGCCGTCTTCGTCGACGGCGTCCTGGTGGCCAACACCGAGCTGGGCCATCTGGAGCTGGACGGCCACGAGGCGGAGAAGCGGGCGTCCAGCAAGGCCAAGGAAGATCACGATCTGTCCTGGGAGCAGTGGGCGCGGCGGGTGCAGAAGTACCTCGCCCACCTGGAGATGCTCTTCTCGCCCGAGCTGTTCATCCTCGGCGGCGGCGTCAGCCGCAAGGCCGAGAAGTTCCTGCCGCTCATCAAGGACCTGAGAGCGCCGGTGGTCCCGGCCGAGCTGCAGAACAACGCGGGCATCGTGGGCGCGGCGATGCGGGCGGCGGAGGGCGCGTGATGTGAGGGGGGCGCGGCGCGCGTCACCCGCCGGGCGGGCGCTGCCCGCCTCGCACCGCTGGGCGGCTGACGCGCGCCTCGCCCGCCGGGCGGCCGCTGCTCGTCTCGCACCGCCGGGCGGCTGATGCGCGCCGCACCCACCGGGCGGCCAGCGGCCGCCTCGCAGCCCGCCCCGAGCGGCTGACGGCCGCCTTCGCCCGCCGACCAGCCAGTTCCCGTGTCGCCCACCGGCAGCCCGTGCCCGTGTCACTCACCGGCCGTCAGCCTCCGTATCGCCCACCGGCCGTCGGCTTCCGTGTCGCCGGCCGGCGGCGGGCGGGCGACACATGGGGCCGGTGGGCGACCCCCGCAGGCCCGGTGGGCGACACGAGGGGCCGTTCGTCGGTCACCTGCGGCCGCGCGGCGGGGCGGGCACCCGTACGACGGGACGCGACGAGCCCGCGCCGACGGGACGGGGCGAGCCCGCGCCGCCGAGACGTGGTGAGCCCCCGCCGACGAGACGCGGCGAGCCCGCGCCCGCGACCCGTCGGGCCAGCACCGCCGCGGCCGCGACCAGCGTCCCCCCGTAGAGCCACAGCGCCTGGGTGGCGAGGACGGTGAACAGGCCCATCATCGTGGCGGGGAACCCGTCGCCCTCGGCCACGGGCAGCAGTCCCACCGCGAAACCGATGGGGACCACCATGGGCGCGGTCAGCAGGTCGCCGCGGCGCACCCACAGCGCGGTCAGCACGCACACCGGCAGGAAGAGCACGCCGTACACGACAGGGGAGTCGTCGCACAGGACCGAGACGAGGAAGCCCAGCGCGCACATCACCGCCCCGCAGAACAGTCCGGCGCCCAGGCCCGTCAGCCGGGGATTGGGCAGCCGGGGACCGGGCAGCGATCCGCGAGGCGCCGCGTCCCGGGCCGCGGCGGAGACGGGCGGCGCGGCGGCGGCCGGACGGCGCCCGCCCGGCCCTCCTTGCTGCGCCCGCTCTTGCTGCGCCCGCTCTTGCTGCGCCCGCTCTTGCTGCGGCCGCCCTTGCTGTCCTCGGGCCTGCGGTCCTCGTGCCTGCTGTCCTAGCGCCTGCTTGCCCCCCGCCCTGGCCTGCTGCGGGGGCGGGGACGACGGTCTGCCGCGCGCGCCCTGCGGGGGCAGCGGCGGCTTGCCGCGTCGCGGTCCGTGCTGCTGGGGATGCGTCCTGCGTTGCTCCACCGCACCAACCTAGGTCTGCTTATGTGCTGAATAGGCCGTCTGACACGCCGCGTGGCGCAGCTTGGCCAAGCGTTCACACTGTCGGGAGGCACGGGCGCGACACGCCGTAGACTGGTGGATCGGCCGCCTGGCCCTCAGTCTCCTCATGTACGGGAAGTCGCAACGTGTCGCTCACGATCGGAATCGTCGGTCTGCCGAACGTCGGCAAGTCGACCCTGTTCAACGCCCTGACCAAGAACGACGTGCTCGCGGCCAACTACCCGTTCGCCACGATCGAGCCGAACGTCGGGGTCGTGGGCGTCCCGGACGGTCGCCTCGCCCAGCTCGCCTCGATCTTCAAGTCGGAGCGGATCCTCCCGGCCACGGTCGACTTCGTCGACATCGCCGGCATCGTGCGCGGCGCCAGCGAGGGCGAGGGCCTGGGCAACAAGTTCCTGGCGAACATCCGCGAGTCGGACGCCATCTGCCAGGTCATCCGGGCCTTCAAGGACGAGAACGTCGTGCACGTGGACGGGAAGATCTCGCCCAAGGACGACATCGAGACGATCAACACCGAGCTGATCCTCGCCGACCTCCAGACCGTCGAGAAGGTCCTGCCCCGCCTCCAGAAGGAGTCGCGGATCAAGAAGGACGTCCAGCCCAAGGTCAAGGCGGTCGAGGAGGCCAAGGAGATCCTGGAGAAGGGCGACACGCTCTTCGCGCACGGCATCGTCCAGGGCAGCGAGCGCGCCGAGCTGCTGCACGACCTGCACCTGCTCACCGCCAAGCCGTTCCTGTACGTCTTCAACGTCGACGAGGACGAGCTGACGGACGAGGACTTCAAGAACGAGCAGCGCGCCCTGGTCGCCCCCGCGGAGGCGATCTTCCTGAACGCCAAGCTGGAGGCGGACCTCGCCGAGCTGGACGAGGAGGAGGCGCTGGAGCTGCTCCAGTCCGTCGGCCAGGAGGAGCCGGGCCTGGCCACGCTGGCCCACGTCGGCTTCGACACCCTGGGCCTCCAGACCTACCTGACGGCCGGCCCCAAGGAGTCCCGCGCCTGGACGATCAAGAAGGGCGCGACGGCCCCCGAGGCGGCGGGCGTCATCCACACGGACTTCCAAAAGGGCTTCATCAAGGCCGAGGTCATCTCCTTCACCGACCTCCTCACCACAGGCTCAGTCCCCGAGGCCCGCGCCAAGGGCAAGGCCCGCATGGAGGGCAAGGACTATGTGATGCAGGACGGGGATGTGGTGGAGTTCCGGTTCAACGTCTAGTGGGTCTCGCGGTAGGCCGCCTGACCTGCGGCAAAGCGGGTTGGGCGGTCATGCAGTCCGCACAGGGTCCGCGAGAGAGAGCTGGCGAGGCATCGAAGGCTGGACGGAGGCGTAGCAGGGGATAGAGGCGGATCGGTGTTTGTATCCACTGGGCGCGCGTGTCGGTGATCGCTACCTGACATCATCCAGGGACTCATGTCACACGACTTCGGTGTACCGAACCTTCACTCTCTGCACCGTGTCACCGATGGGGAATCCAGAGTCCTGGGTCAACAGGTAATCGCAGCCCAGTCGGACGGCAGCGGCTAAGTGAAGGGCGTCGGCGGCGCCCATACCGCTTTGCTTCTGCACCTTGCCGTATTAGTCAGCCGCGAGCGCCTCGGCATCCTGTACGAGGAATCGGTCTACATCGGACCACACGACCGCCGCGGCCCTGAAGCGTTTCCGCACCTGATCCTGCACACGGGCATCCTTACGCCCCGGTGAAGCTCCGCAACGAAGGCTTCGGCAGGCCCGTCACCGATCACCTCTGGCACTGCCCCGTCCGCACCGCTCCCGGCGACCGGCACCTGTCCGACGCCGAATGGGGCGAGGTCGCTCGCAGGATCGTCCACGCCGCCGGCATCGCCCCTGACGGCGATCCACTGGCCTGCCGCTGGATCGCGGTGCGGCACGCGGACGACCACATCCACATCCTGGCCACCACCGTCCGCGAAGACGGCCGCCGCCCCAAACTCCACAACTGCGGCATGCGCGCCCAGGCCGAAGCCCGCGTGATCGAGAAGGAACTCGGCCTCCACCAGATCGCTCCGGGCGACCGGACCGGGGACCGCCGCCCCGCCCAGGCCGAGATGCACAAGGCTGACCGCCTCGGCTGGGAACAGACCAGCCGCGCATGGCTCCAGGAGCGCATCCGGGCCGCGATCCCGCACGCCGCCAGCGTCGAGGAACTTCTCGCCTACCTTGAGGCCGATGGCGTCGAGGTCAAGGTCCGCCGCTACCCTTCCGGCGACTTCCTGGGCTACAGCGTCGGCCGCCCTGGAGACGTGAAGGCCAACGGCGAGCAGGTGTATATCTCCGGCAGCAAGATCGCCCCCGACCTGTCCCTGCCTAAACTCCAAGCCCGCCTCGACGTCGGGCAGCCCGAGGAGTACCCGACGGCACGCCGCAATCGGCCAAGCACCAGATGGCAGCGCGCCACCGACGCCCTCGACATCCTCCACGACCACCTCGCCGACGTTGGGAGCGGGGACAGCCGGAGTACGGGGGAGGAGGCCGAGGCGCAGATCACCGCCCTCGGAGAACTCATCGACGCCACAGCCCAGGCCGGACCGGCCGAGCTGCGGGACCAGCCGCGCGCCGCCAGCCGGGAGTTCGCCCGCGCCCAGCGCTCTCGCATCCGCGCCGACCACCACACCGCCGCAGGACTGCGCCAGGCGGCACGCGACATCGTGCACGCCGGCGACGGCCCCGACGGCAGCGCGTTCGCCGTCCTGCTCACCGCCCTGGTCTGGTCGGCGATCCTCGCGTCACGCTGGCACCAGGCCCAAGGCCACCAGCAACAAGCCGAAGCCGCCCGAACCACCGCAACCCATCTGCAGGCCGCCTACGACCAGACAGCCGCCGAGGAGTTCGCCGCGCTCGCCCATCGCCAACCCACCCTGGAGGTCACCCACACCCTTGCCGGCGCGGTCCGCTCCGCCGTCCCCGACCACGCCGACCGCATCCTCACCGACCCCAACTGGCCCGCCCTGGCCACTGTCCTGGCCGACGCCCAAGCCGGCGGCCACCACCCCCGCACCCTCCTCACCGAAGCGGCCGCACGCCGCGAACTCGACTCAGCCCGAATGCCCGCCAAAGTCCTCCTCGGCCGCATCCAACACAGCAGCCGCAACCCCGCCCCCAACCCCCGAGCTGAGGCCGCCCGCCTGCGCTCCCCAGCCGTAGGAAGCCTGCCCCGACCCCTCTACCCCCAGCCAGCCGCACCAGCCACGAGCCCGGCAACCGAGCCCCGGCAGCACCACAGGCGCTGAAGCAGCTCCAACGCCTGACCGATCAGGCTGGCGACCTTGCCACTCACCTCAGCGTCGGCGAAGCAACCTCCGCAACCAGGCAAATGAGCGGCGGTTGATCTTCATGCCTGCGCGGCTCGCTCGGCGAGGAGAAGCGCGAGTGGCCCCGCGGGGAGGAGGAAGCGGCCTTCCGCGGCAGCGTCGAGGGCTTCGTCCATGGGCCACCAGGCGAGTTTGAAGTCGAGCTCGGTGGGGGTGAGTTGCTGGGAGCCGCAGGTGAGATCGCGGGCTTCGTAGAGGTGGATGCGGGCGGTCGAAGCTAGGGTGAGCGCGTAGGAGCCGAGGGGGCGCCACGTCGTGGCGGTGATGCCGGCTTCCTCGCGCAGCTCCCGGCGTGCACATCCCTCGTCCGTTTCCCCGGGTTCTTTGCGGCCGCCGGGGAGGAAGAGGTAGTCGCCTCCGTGGTCGGGGAAGTGGGCGCTGAGGAGGGCTACGAGGCCGTTGGTGTCGCGGGCGACGATGACGGAGGCGTCGCGGGTGGGGCCTTGGCCGGGGTGTGCGTGGCTCATATCCGGCGAGGTTAGCGGGGGTTCAGCGGAGCATCGCGGCGTAGGGGACGTTCATGACGACGGGGTGGGCGATGCCGCGGCCGTGGTAGTCGTCTTCGCCGAAGGCGTCGCCGTGGTCGGCGCACAGGATGATCAGCCACTGGTGCTTGGCGGTGAGGGTGGTGATCAGGCGGTTGAGGTGGGAGTCGGCGTAGGCGAGGGCGGCTTGCTGGGAGGCGAGGGTGTCGCGGCTGTCGCCGAGGTAGTGGCCGTGGGGGACGTGGGTGGCTGAGATGTTGACGAACAGGTACACCGGCCGGCCCTCGTAGCCTTCGGCGATTTCCAGGGCGTGGTCGACCTGGTGGCGGGTGGAGTCGGGTTCGGGTGAGCAGAACTCTGGCCGCCAGTGGTCCTCGTCGAACAGGTCGGGCAGGACCGAACCGAGTGGTGTCTCGCGGGAGAAGTACGTGACGCCGCCGACGCAGATGCTGCGGTAGCCGTGCTGGGCAAGACCGGCCAGCAGGTTGGGTGCGTCGAAGACGAAAGTCTGCGGCGGGACGGTCTTGAACACGGGCGAACGGCACTCCCACAACCGGGGCGGCTGCTCGGGCTGCGGCAGTTTGGGAAGGAAGCCAGAGAAGAAGGCGATGTGGGCGGGGAGGGTGAAGGTGCCCGGCGTCTGGCGTCGTTCCCAACCCCCCTTGGGGAGCAGTGAGGCGACGTGCGGGGTCAGCCCGTTGTCGTAGGCGGTGCGGGCGGTGTCGTAGCGCAGGGAGTCCAGCGTGACGAACAGGATGCTGGTCTCGGTGCGGATGATCTCGGCTGCGTCGATCACTGCGCGGTCTCCAGGGCTGTGGGGGAAAAATGCTCGATGGTTCCTCGGGCACTGTCACTGACCGGGATCGGTACGCGGTCCTCGGCGATCATCCGGCGGATGAGGGCGAGCCCGGTGTCTTCCTGGATCAGCCGGCCATCCGCGCCGTAGAGACGGATGCGGACGATGTCCCCGCCGTCCGTACCGGGTGCCGTGGTCAGGTACGCGCCGGCGAGTGGCTGCTGGAGTCGGGCGAAGGCAAGGAAGGCTTCCTCGGTGATCCCGCTGATGGCCGTGACCTTGCAGGCGTGGTGGCGGGCGTTGACCGCGCCGTTGCACAGGCGTCGGAAGAACTCAGCCGTGACCGGCTGGCCGTCGCTGCTTACAGCCAGCCGCGCCGCGGAGGTGAGGGCGACGAAGCAGGCGCCGAGCCACCAGGCGACGCCCTCGTGGATCTCGCCGGGAAAGCGGCCGACCGCGCCGCCGTCGCGGATGACGGCTTCGGTGTCGATGGGGTTAAGCACCCTGGGCCTCCAGGTGGGCGGTGATCCAGTCGGCCAGGTCAGCCGGGGACTTGCCGTCGGTGTCGAGGGCGATGGCCGTGGGGTCGGCTGCTTGGACTGCCTGGAAGTTGGCAAGCAGGCGGGTCAGCCGGCCGGGTACCGCGAACAGGTCGAGGTCGTCCTGCTTGGTGTCGCTCTTGACCGCGAGACGTTCCCGCAGGACGGCTTTGGAACAGCCCAGGTAGAAGGTATGGGTGGGAGTCTCCAGGTAGGGGCGGAAGGGTTCGAGGAGGTGGGCGACCTCCTCGACGGCGACCTCATGGACGGCGGCGTGACACGCGACCACGGAAGAGGCGTAGCGGTCGGCGACGACAGGCCCGACCGTCCGGGCAACGCGCACCGCATCGGCGGCGTGCAGGAGCCCGGACAGGTAGAAGGCGAACTGGGGCAGGGCGCGGAGCCGCTGGTTCACGAGGGGGGACCAGTCGGTGTGGGGAGCGGGAAGAGTATGCAGCGGGTTCGCGCGCAGGCGCTTCGTCAGGGCCTGCGTGAGCGTGGACTTCCCTATGCCGGAGATACCTTCGAGGACGATGAACGGATACGGCGGCTCATCGAAGTACACCGGCCGGTACGGAGCTGGCAGGCTCACAGGGTTCCCTCCGTGAAGGCCGCCACGTGGCCAGCTACCGCCTGGGCGAGCCGGGCCGGGTCGGCGATCAGGCCGTTCACGTCGAGCCGCAGGTCGTCGCGGAGCAGGCATGGCTGCACGCCGCCGCCGTGGTCGACCCGCAGGGCCCATAAGCCCTCGACGCACTGTGAGCGCACAGGGCAGGTGCCGCACTGGCCGACGTGGTGGCGGCCGAGGTCGCGGTGGATGACGTCGATCTCCACGCCGTCGACGCGGAAGACCCTGCGGCCCTGGCCGACGCCGGCGACCTCGGTGTGCTCGTCGCTGGTGAGGGTCCGCAGGTGCGCGATGATGTCGTCGGCCGGCATCGCCGAAGCGGCGCGGCCCTCGTTGAAGTCGGTGCCCACGAGCTCGATGAACTGCACGGGTAGTCGTCGCTCCAGCGCGTAGTCCAGGATCTGCCGGACCTCGTGGGCGTTCTCCCGCTGGAGGAGCGTATTCAATTCGACCCGTTCGAAGATGTCCCGGGCCACCTCGATGCCGTCCAGGACCGTGTCGATCCCGAGGCGGGTTCCGGCGATGGCCCGCAGCGAGGCGTCGGAGAAGTAGTGCAGGGAGACCTTCACCTTGTCCAGGTGCGTTCTGGCCAGCCACGAGCGGTGGGTGCGGATCCGCGTCCCGTTCGTGATCAGCGTGTACGAGGAGTCCGGGCCGGGCTCGGTCAGCCCTTCCAGGACCGGCCGCGCCATCGATGAGGCCAGCGGTTCGCCGCCAGTGAAGTACACGCGCTTCAGCCCGGCGTTCATGAGGGAACCGAGCAGGGCGAGGTAGGCGGTGGCGTCAAGCTGCCGGGAGCGCGGCTGCTGGGACCGGTCCTGCCGGGTCAGGGGCGGCGGTACGTCGCCTTCGTTGTGGCAGAACCAGCAGGCGATGTTGCAGCGCGGGGAGAACGAGACGCGGAGCTGGCCGCGCAGCGCGGCGAAGTTGTGCAGGGCCGTCCAGTCGACGCTGGGGGCGGATAACGGGACATGGGTTGCGGGCATGAAGCGCTCCTCGCTGGGGATGGGATGCCGTCGGTGTTCGAGGGCGGGGCTCAGCGGCGGCGGTGCCGGCCTTGAGGCGGGCGTGGGTGTGCCGGGTCGGCGACTGTTCCGACGTCCGCGTAGCCGGTCAGTTCCTGGCGGCCGAGATCAGTCGAGAGCTGGGTGTCGATGATCTGGTCGGCAAGGGACCGTGCACATGTTTCGCAGGCGAACAGGTCCGCGGTGATGCCGTGGGCCGTGCCAGGGCCGATTCACACGACTCGGGCGGCGTCCCGGCCGCACCACAGCCAGCACCTGCTCGTGGTCCAGCCATTGCCGTCGTCCTGCTCGGCGGACGGCGGAAGGCGGGCAATGCGCCAGCCAGAGAACTGACCGGACCAAGGGCTGAGGGCGGTACTCATGCGCTCACCGCCGCCCCTGCGCGGAAGCTCTCTGCCGTGACCCGATGCCGCAATAACCACGGCCGCGCCCGGGATGAAGCCCGCTGACCGCGATCAGGAGCTCCTGGCGCCTCTCGTTCTGCGCTGTCGTCCGTCGTGACCTTCGCCCACACGGCCTTGCCGACCGAGGGATGCGGGTACGCGTAGCCCCACGCCGCCGAGAGCTCATCGACCAGATGGAGGCCACGACCACTCTCCCCGTCCTCGGAAGCTTCCTTGAGGACGGGAGGCCGGCGGTCCTGGTCGTAGACGCAGATCAAGAGGTGGCCAGGCATGCGCTGTAAGGCGAGGCCGCACGCGCGTACTGGCTGCCCGGCACCCGGGCTCGCCGAAACCGGCAGCGGGCCTGCGTGGCGCACAGCGTTTGTGACCAACTCGGAGACGATCAGCAGCGCGTCGTCGGCGGCGGCCGGCGGAATCTGCCACGTCGTGAAGACGTCCCGGGCGTGAAACCGTGCCCAGCGCGCGGCAGACGGCTTCGAGGCCAGGTCCAGCCTGCTGTGGAAAGGGGATGACTCGATGACCATCGTCACGCCTCCTCGTGTTCGGAGAATCGGCCTCGCTCGCGCATCGGTGGAATCTCGTCCCCAACGGCGAGTTACCAGACTGGCGCGCACGGTGATGTACGTGGAACGTGGTTCTGCTGAGGAGACCCTGAAGTTTCACCGCAGTTCGAGCTGCTTCGGCCGTCCATGAGCCGACTGGACAGGGGGACGGATGCCATGCTGATCGCATGGCAGAACTCAACGGACGTCCCGTCACCCTGGACGAACTCCAGACCCTCGCCCTGACGAACTACGGCTCGTTCACCAGCCTGCGAGTGGACGACGGCCGCGTGCGGGGCCTGGCCATGCACCTGGAGAGGCTGGTCCGGGACAGCCGGATCCTTTTTGGCGTCGACCTGGACGCCGAGCATGTACGCGAACTCACCCGGAAGGTGGCGCCGCCGGAAGGCTCGACCACGATCCGTGTCACCGTTTTCGACCCGTCAACGGATCTCGGGCACCCCGACCGCGCCACCGCCCCCCATATCCTCGTCACTCAACGCTCTGCCGGCGCCTTGCCGCTGCCGCCCCTTTCCGTCCAGTCGACGGTCTACGAGCGCGACCTGCCCGAGGTGAAGAGCGTCGGCCTCTTCGGCACCCTCCACCACCGCAGGATTGCCCAACTCAACGGATACGACGACGCCCTCTTTGTCGACGCCGAGGGCGCCATCAGTGAAGGCGGCACCTGGAACATCGGCTTCTTCGACGGTGACCACGTGATCTGGCCGGACGCGCCCGCACTGCCCGGCGTGACCATGCTCCTTCTCCAGAACGTCCACGAGTACCGCACCGCCCGAATCACGCTCGCGGACGTCGGCCGGGTGCAGGCCGCCTTCGCCACCAACGCGGCCATCGGTGTCCGCGCCATCGCCCGTATCGACGACGTTCAGCTTCTCGCGGACCACCCGATCCACGACATCCTCCGCAAGCGATACATGGACGTGCCCGGTGAGCCGATCTGAAGCAAAGGCCCGCGAGCAGCCTCGTCGCCAGGATTGAACAGCAGGACAGCCGGAGGGGACACGTGGCCACGGTAGATCGCTGGACGGGGCGGGAAGCCAAAGCTTTACGAACGGCCAAACGCATGAGCCTCGAAGCCTTCGCCGCCCACCTCGGAATCAGCGAACGCACCCTGTCCACCTGGGAAAGCCGCGGAGAGCACATCACCATCCGCGCCGTCAACCAGGCCGCCCTGGACACATCGCTGCGCGTCTCCGGCCCCGACGTCCACGAACGCTTCATCCGCCTGACAGACGCCTTCGAGACCGTCCTGCCCGACCACAGCGACACAGCCGTCTACGAATCGCCGGTGCAACGCCACGAGCGCCACCCCCACGACGGCAAGCAGATGGCCCTCATCGACGCCGGCGTCCACCTCGGCGGCCCCGACAACAAGCCCATCTGGCTCCCGGCCTTCTACATCGACACCTTCCCGGTCACCAACTCCGACTACGCCCGCTTCGTCGCCGCCACCGGCCACCAGCCCCCGCAGCACTGGCCGAAGGGCAAATGCCCCGACACCCTCTTCGACCACCCCGTCACGTACGTCACCTGGCACGACGCCACCTCGTACGCCTCCTGGACCGGCAAAGAACTCCCCACCGCCCAGCAATGGGAAAAAGCCGCCCGCGGAGTCCGCGGCGACACCTACCCTTGGGGCAACCAGCCCACCCCCGCCAAATGCAACTCCCGCGAAAGCGGCATCGGTACCACCACCCCCGTCAGTCGCTACCACAGCGGCGTCAGCCCTTACGGCGTCTACGACCTGTGCGGCAACACCTGGGAATGGACCAGCACCCGTACTGCCCAGAGCCGCTACGAACTCAAGGCCGGCGCCTTCACCAGCCCCTTCGCCCGCGCCATCCCCTCCTCCTTAAACGATGCCGCGTCCACCATGCTCGACGACGACACGGGCTTCCGATGCTGCACGCCCGAGAGCTCTCTTGGAGACATTCTGCGTGCTGGCGGCATGTGAGTCTGCAGCGGACAACTGAGGGTGCCGGTCCCGCCAGCGACGCGTGACCGGCACCCTCAGCTCATCGGTGATTGATCCAGTAGGTGAATCCGGTGATGATGAGGCCGCCGAGGGCGGTGGCGGCGCCTCGGATTATCTGGCGCCCCGTGTCCTTGGCCAGCGCGGTGAGCTTGCGAGAGGCGGACCGGCTGGCGCCCTTGGACACAGCGGTCTGCTGCTGCTCGGGTTCCCGGGGCTGCTTCTTGGACGTAGGTTCGTTATTGGTGCTGATCGGGTCATCCTCCTAGGTTCGGTTCGGTCGGTTCCCTCAAATGGGCGGCTCCCTGCTGGAACAGGGGGCCGTCGCCTTTTTCCGGGCAACGGCCGGCGCCGCTGGGCGTGTTCGTCGGCATACAGAGTTAGGTAGTGGCTCCGTGTGACGTCTCCACGGCCGGGCAATTGGTGACGTTGAGGTGTCTCGGTACCAGTCTGATAGCGCAGCGGGAGTGGTTGGCCACTCAGGTTTGTGCTGGTCAGTGTGGGATTATCGGTTGCCATCGTGGGTCATTGCGGGTTTCTGGTGCGTCAAGCGTTGTCGTCAGTAGACTTTCGTGGCCATGACGAACGGGGGAGGTGCGATGGCACAGGTTCTGAAGATGCCGGATGAGTCGGAGCTGCCGGCGAGCCCGCAGCGCAAGTTCGTGGAGGAGCTGTTCTTCTACTACCGGGAGGCGGGGCGCCCGGCGTTGCGGCTCATCACCGAGGACATCGAGGCGCGGTTCGACACGTTCACCGCGAGCCGGGAGACCATTCGCAGGATGTTGCGGGGCAAGACCGTCCCTGTCAGCTGGCAGGTAGTGGATGCCACGCTGACGGTGCTGTGCGCGCGGGCTGAGATTGACCCGGACTCAGAGCGCTGGGAAGGCGGGTACGGCGAGGGGCCCTCGCACCGCAAGAGCCTTCGTGATCTGTGGAATGAGGCCCTGGATGCCCCCGGGCCGGTACCTGCTTCCCGGCGCTCGGGATGGGGAGGGACGGATCCGTGGGCGACTCCAGTGCGCACGTCGTACCGGGACGAGCCGCCGTTCTGACTGCCCGCATGCATTGGGCGTGCCCACTCATCAGGAGAAGTCCAGCGGCATCGGCGTCGCCGGGACGGGCTGGCCGCTGTCCGAGAGGCCGGCGGCGGCGCTTTCTCGGTCGGTCTTGTTTACGTTCAGGTGGTACGGCGGCCGGAACGCGTACAGGGTGCGTATGCCCCAGCCGGTTGCTGTCTCGCCAGTGATGTACGGCTCGCTGCCAACCTGATCCAGGAGTTCGGCCTTGGACAGTTCCTCGATACCCCGGCGCATTGTGGCCGCCGACAGGCCGTACCAGTCGGCGAAGGTTTGGGTCCGAGGAAGCGCGAACCGGGCCTTGCGCTGGCTCATGCCGATCAGCATCACGACCTTCGCGGGCATCTCCAGGCGGTTGTGGAGACCGTCGTACCAGTAGGCGAAGGGCAGCTTGAAGTAGACGTCCTTGCGCGAGCCCGTCTCGCTTCCAGAGGGGAGCGTGTACGGATTCCCGAGGCCGTCCTCAAGCAGCTTGGTGATCCGCGTCCTGCGGCCGTCAGTGCTGCGTTTGATGAGCCCGGCCTTTTCCAGCTTTGCCCACTGGCGGGAGACCGCGGCGCTGGCCGAGCCGGTGGTGTCGAAGCTAATGCCAGCCGCACGGCCCCACGTTTCTGACCTTTCGGTAATCGCGAAGTCGCCGCCAGCCGTGACGGCGTAGGTGATGAGCAGCAGGTCAAGAGCACGGGGGCTGCGCATCAGCTTCCGCAGCGGTCCCGGCTTCGTTACCAGGCCGCGCACAGCCTCCGTGTCCTGTACGAAGGCGCGGCGGATTGGCACGGCCTCGCTGTAACGCTGGGAGCGCTTCAGCAGCCACTCGATTGTCTCCTGCTGGGTCATGCGAAGACCCTCCGCCTCCCTGGGGGCGGAGAAAGTTCGGTTCATGGCACCCATGGTGCTGCCCAACGGCCTTGCGCGCCAACGTGGTTGTCCTACGGGAAGCAGGGGCCCTGTGCCCGACCAGGCCGTGGCCTATAAACACCTATGACATCTATGACGCCTATATAGGAGGTTGTCAATGCGACGTCATCCCAGATGAGTGGCATATCTATGGTGTGGATCTATCACGTTTGAGAAAACGATCATTCTGACTTCAGGCGCTTACTGTTGCTCACTTACTCCACGTGCCCTTGTGCTCTTGGGAGAGCAGGGCTGATGCTCGCCCGCATCGGCGGTGTCCCGGCAAGGGCCGCTGGGTAAACGATGCGGCGTCCACGCGCAGCGCGGTCTCGTTCAGTCAGATTCGGCGCGAGCCGGGGCTTCAGTGCCAGTCCGCAGACAGTCCGCAGGACACCCGTAAACTCCCGTCGGAGGCCAACGCACGCCAACGTCGGAATGCCTGGTCAGAGCCGTGATCGGTGCTCCGCCGCAGGTCAGGTCCGGCTCGGATACGTTCCGCTTTAACGTCTGAGCGGATGAAACAACACCACGTCGCTGATGTGGCAAACAAGCAGATCAGAAGGGGCCGGGCTCGCGAGAGCCCGGCCCCTTCGTCCATACCGTGCTGGTTCGGTGCTGGATTTTCTGACGACTAGTCACTTCTGCTGGGCCCTGAGAATGGAACCGCTGTGACGACCTGATCGGTTGCGTCAGCCCCTGCCTTCCGGCGCCGCCAGCGGCGGACGGCCCAGATGCCTGCCGCTGCCAAGCCGCCAGCGATCAGGGATGCAGGTAGCTGAGTGAGCAGGCCCTCGATTAGAAGCCGTTGCAGAGCCATGTCGCGTCCTCTCGCTCGATGTTGACGCATCAAGCGTGGCCCGCCGCGCGCGCAGTTTTGACAGTTCTGGACAGCGTTGGACAACATCAGACGTCACTGGACGGGATCAGACACATGTCACGCGCAGTGGTCGAGGTTCGCCTCGCTCACGCTACTCAGCCGATAAACTCTTCGAGGAGACCATGGGCGCTCCATGCGGCTTCCCTGGGCGCCAGAAGGAATCTAGGGCGCTGCCTGTATTTCTTGTACATCGATGCCGGCACGCCAACGTTCGCCGAAGCAATCGCTGCCATGGGCCTTGCGCCGAACGCGCGCGAGACGCTGCGCAAGAACTTCATGCAGCCTGAAAATTTCTCTCTCAGCATGCTGCACAAGTTTGTTAGAGCACTGTCGGAGATGGCGCCCTATCAGGATCCCGAGCACATGGTTCCTGTCATCACGGCGCTTTGGAACAGCGCTCAGTGGGAACGGAGTAGTGAGACGGAATAGCGCCCGCAGGTAAGTGTAGAAGGCTAAAGGTTCCTCTGCTGGACCTGTGCTGGATGCTCAGACGCTGGATCAGTCGGGATCAGGTGTCGTAAACGGTGGAGCGATGCCCGATGTGGACGACCCACACCACGAGCTCTCCCTTGTCGATCGTGTAGACGACCCGGTAGTCGCCGACCCGCAGTCGACGGCGTTCTGGCTGTGACACGAGCGCGGTGGTGTTAAAGCCGAGGGGGTCGCTCTCCAGTTCGGTCAGTTTGGTCAGAATGCGTAGGGCCATGTCGCGAGGGATCTTCCGGAGCTCGGCCTGTGCCTCTGGCCGGAAAAAGGTTCGGTATTCACTCACCGCGCGCCAGCGTCTCCCTCATGATGTCCTCGATCGGGATGCCGGGTGCCGGGTTGGCCATGCGTTCGTCGATGATCCGGTTGATCTCGCGCTCTTCCCATTCCTGGTACTTGCGCAGCACCTCGATGGAGACCACGGCGGCAATCTGCTTGCCCCGTCGGGTGATCACGGTGGGCATGTCATCTCGATCGGCGCGCTCCACGACCTCGGCTAGGTGCGCACGCACGTCGCGGATGGACTCTATGGGCAGTGGCTGCGTCATGCGCTCAAGTGTACTGAGTGTGCCATGTGTACACAATCTGCTCCGGGTGGAGCGGGTTGTGCCGTGCTGGATGAGCTGGGTGACTCGTCACCGTGCTGGATAGATGCTGGACAGCCACTTCCAGTACTGCGTTTACGCAGGTGGGAGCCTTGTACTACAGATTCCGGTTCAACCTGTAGTCGTTTCGCTACTCTATGTTGGATAGCTCGCCAAACGTGCAGGTCAGAAGGGGTCGGACTCTGACGAGTCCGACCCCTTCTGCATTCCCCTGCTGACTTGGTGCTGACTTTTCAGCCGCTCCGGGGCGGTGTGAGCTTGTCGAGGTCCAGGCTGACCTGGAAGGGCACCGGGCGTTGGAGGGTGCCCCGGAAAATCCCCGCGGGCGCGTAGGCGCCGGTGGGTTCGTCGAGCTCGTAGACATGGACGACGGGTGCCCCGTCCCCGTCCTCGATGCACCAGTAGTGCGGGATGCCGGCCTCTGCGTACTTGCGGAGTTTCACTGTGCGATCGCGATGGGCGGACTCCGGGGAGACGACCTCGATGACGAGCTGGACGTCCTCCGGTGCGAACCAGGTACGGTCGCCGTCGAAATCGGCCGTCGTCACCAGCAGGTCCGGTTCGGGACGGTTCCGCGAGTCGAGCTTGATGGTCATTTCGCGGCCGACTCTGGTGTCGGCGGGCACCTGCTCCATGAGTGCGACAGTGAGCATGGTCACGAGGTGGCCGTGCCACCACCTCTGGGGCGACATCATGAAGACGAGGGCTCCATCGATCAGCTCGGTGTGGCGGGGTGCCTCGGGGAGGCGGTCGAGGTCCTCCGCGAACCAGCCTTCCGCGCGCGGCGGGCGCATCCAGTCGGGCAGTGCGGTCATGGCTTCACGGTAGCGGCTCGCATCTGAGGCTGGAGAGCCGACCATCCCCCGGCCGGAAGTCTTTCGGCGACTTGCCGCACCACAACCGTCCCTGGGTCATCGTTGCTCGTGCTGGTGATCGAGAACATCGGTCAAACCCTGGTCCGCAACGTACGCATCTCGGTGAGCCCTCCGATACAGACCACTCTGGGGGCGGAGCGGGCCGAGACTCTCCATCGGGTTGTTGGTCGCCCCATCGCCGCCCTGCCTCCGACGCGCCGCATTCCCTTCGTCATGGACGTAGGCCATCAACTGTTCCCCTCGGAGCTGCCCAAGGTCTACGAGTTCCGTGTGGAGTCGGACGGCCCCTTCGGTCGCGTGGAGCCGCTCACCTACACGGTGGATCTCGAAGCTCTCAGGGACAGTGCCCTTGAGACCGATTCGGCGGAGTGGAGCGCGCACCGGATCGCCGAGCAGCTCAAGAGAAGTGCGGATGCGCAGGAGGGGCAGTCGCGCTCCGTCGAAGCGCTGAGCCGCCGGATTCACAGGGCACTGGAACGTCAGAACTCGGAATGCGGGGCGGACGTCGGGGCCCTCAGCTCGGTGGAGTCCGCCGTCCAGCCGATCCCCGTGGAGCCGCTGGGTGATGGCGACGCTCTCGCGTGATGGATGACGTGACCCCGTGCTGATTCTGTGCTGACTCGGACCCCTCAGAACTATGTTTCCGCAGGTGGGAGCCCTGTGCTGCGCGTTCCGCTTCAGCGTGTAGCCGTTGACGCATCACCACGTCGCTGACCTGGTGCAATAAGACACCAAGGCACAAGGGTGACCCTCGACGCCGAACTCGTCCAGCACGGCGTCGTGAGCCATTGCTGAAGTTGGACCCTTGATGTCGCTGGGGAGCACTTCTGAGCTGCGGTTTCGGTGGAGTGCGTCGCGTGTTGTATGGCTGTTACGGGCGACTTCTCGCCACTGAGATGACGCCCGTAACGCTCACTTGAAGCTCGTTCTGACGGGGCGGCCCGCCCCTGGTCCGGATCTCAGAGCAGTGTGTTGTAGATGTTCCAGTTCGTGCCCGCCTTGACGCGGGTCGCGAAGGGGGCGGCCGGGTTGCCGGTGCCTTCGTACAGCCACAGCGCGCCGTCGTGGTCGACGGCGAGCAGGTCGCACCGGCCGTCGTTGTTCATGTCGTATGTGCTGACCAGGGAGGCGTACGCGTTCCAGCCGGCGCCGACGCGGGTGCGGGCGGCGAAGGGGGCGGCCGGGTCGCCGGTGCCCTTGTAGAGCCACAGCACGCCGTCGTGGTCGCGGGCCAGGAGGTCGGGGCGGCCGTCGCCCGTCAGGTCCGTGGATCCGACGAGCGTGTCGTACGTGTTCCAGCCGGCGCCGATGCGGGTGCGGGCGGCGAAGGGGGCGGCCGGGTCGCCGGTGCCCCTGTAGAGCCACAGCACGCCGTCTCGATCGCGAGCCAGCAGGTCGGGGCGGCCGTCGCCGGTGAGGTCGCCCGCGCCGGTGAGAGCGTCGTAGACCTGCCAGCCCGCGCCGATGCGGGTGCGTGGGGCGAAGGGGGCCTGTATGTGGCCGGTGCCGCGGTAGTGCCAGAGCACGCCGGAGCCGTCGCGGGCGACGAGATCACCGGTGCCGTTCGCCTTCAGAGCGGACAGCTTGGTCACGGCGTTGTAGATCTGCCAGCCGCCGCCGACCTTGACGCGCGAAGGGTAGTGGGCGCCGGCTCCGTAGGCGTCGGCCTGGTACTGCCACAGCACGCCGGAGCCGTCGCGTCCGTAGAACGCCGCTCGGGCGAAGGACGGCACGACGTCGGCGGTGAACTTCAGACCCTCCCGCCAGCCCGCGTACTGCCTGTCCTGCCCGTCGCGCACCTCGAAGGTCCCGTTCAAGGTACCGGCGGGCAGCCCCCAGGCTGCTTTGAAGTGGAGATTCTGATCCTTCACGTCGTCGCTCTTCCAGCCGCCGAGGGTCGGCAGGTCGATGCTCAGCGAGCCGTCGTCGCCTGAAGTCCATGCGAGAGGGGCGAAGTGCCCGGCGTCATCGGAGTAGTCCACCGTGACCGCGTCGGTGAGTTGGCCGGGGGTGTAGCCGGCGGAAGCGATCTGCTGGGCGGTGAAGACGATGCGCGTACGAGTCGTCGTCGGCGGCGTCAGCATCCGCATTTGGATGTACAGCCGTTGGTCCACGGAATTGCCGGCGCCGGTGGCGACCTCGACCGGGCCGCTGTGCTGGTCATGGCCCTGGGGCGTCAGCCAGTAGGTGCTGAAATAGGGCTGCCAGACCTGAAGTTGGCCGTTAGTTGCGAGAGCCGAGTGCGTGATGACGGCGCCGGTGGCGCCGTCGATCAGGTAGGCCCGCAGGGTGATGTTGGCGACGGCGGGATAGCCGGCGCTGACGTGAAGACGGATCACTCCGTCGGCGAGCGCTGTGCCGGCGATGCCGTTGTGATCGCTGTCCTCGGCGCCGATGAGCGCGTACTTGCCGTTCTGCCGGTCTTGGACGAGGGG
This sequence comes from Streptomyces sp. NPDC046985, assembly GCF_040644415.1. NCBI lineage: Bacteria > Bacillati > Actinomycetota > Actinomycetes > Kitasatosporales > Streptomycetaceae > Streptomyces > Streptomyces sp. NPDC046985. The sequence continues at coordinate 350,159 of NZ_JBEYWK010000001.1, read as the reverse complement.
GAGCGTGTTCCCGGCGTCGTCGGTGACATGCAGGTTGTCCGAGGCATTGTCGGACACTTGGAGGCGTATGTAGCTGTCGGTGACCGGTGGCGAGGTGACGGTGACGTCCATGTCCCCCGCAGGTCCCCACAGCTCGATTCCCCGGTCCATGTGCACCGCGACGGCGGGAGCTTCGGGGTCCGCCGTCGCGCTTTGCATCGGTGTGAGACCGATGCTCGCACCCAAGGCGGTGATGGCGATGGCGGTGCGGTGACGGCATGCTCTGCGCACGCGGCGTTCCTCTCGGAGATGTCTAGGCGGACGAGTAAGCGACTGGACGCGGCCGCAGCGTAAGGCTGAAGGGTTCGCTGGGGTCCGGGGTCTACGAATGGAGAGGTAGTCAGTTCGGTGGTGGCTCTTCCTTTCGAAGGGCCACCACCGAACTGGAGAAGGGTCAGGCCGTCAGCTTGACGGCTGACCAACTGTCGTCGTCCCACATGCGCGCGCCAGCGGTGAGGTTGCCCCTTCCATCGCCGTTGTAGAGATGCAGGGTCCCGTCACCCCAGACGGCGGCGAGGTCTGTTTTGCCGTCTCCAGAGAAGTCGCCGGGGATGAGGTGGGTGATGGGGGCCCAGGTGGCGCCGTCGATCATCTGCTTGCCGGCGGTCAGTTTGCCGTTGCCGTCGCCGATGTAAGAGTGCAGGGTGCCGTCGCTCCATTCGGCCAGAATGTCGGCGTTGCCATCGCTCGTGTAATCGCCTGCAGCGATGAGCTTCACCCCGCTCCACGTGTCGTTGCTCCACATGGAGATTGGTGCGGAGATGTTGCCCTGGCCGTCACCACGGTAGAGGTGGAGGGTTCCGTCGCCCCATATCGCGACGAGGTCGGTCTTACCGTCGCCGTTGAAGTCACCGGAGATGATCTGCTTGACCGTCCCCCATGTCTGCAAGCCGTACAGAGCCTGACTGGCGGTGTTCAGACCACCGGTGCCGGTGCCGGTGTACAGCCGTAGGGAGCCGTCTGCCCATTCGCCGACGACATCGCCTTTTCCGTCGCCGTTGAAGTCTCCGGAGACCATGATTTTGATGGCGCTCCAGGTGGAGTCCCAGATCTGTTTGCCGGCGGTGAGCTGGCCCTCCCCTTCGCCGGTGTAAAGGTGCAGGGTGCCGTCGTTCCATTCAGCGAGGATGTCGGCCTGACCGTCGCTGGTGAAATCGTCACTGGGATTGATGGTCTGCACACGGCTGCCGGCTGACAGGGTTCCTGCACCAGTGTCGGCAGCGTAGTAGAAAACATTTTCTACGGCTTGCGAGTCGACTGCCCACAGAGTGGGGGAGCCGTTGCCGGCATTGGCGCCTCCGGCGGAGAAGAGTGCGGAATGAGCGGCTGAGGACCAGCCAGATGTGGCAGTGACGGTCTTTGTGCTGAGAGCAGAGCCGGCGGGGGCGTCGTCCCGTGCAGTAAACAGATCAAGTTCGCCGCTTGAGGTGTCCCTGGCCCACAGTGCCGGGTAGCCGCCGACGACGCCTGCGTAGGCGATGGTCTTGTTCTGCCAGCCAGTGGCCAGGAGGTCGGCGCTGCCGAAGTCGCCCGACGCCGCAGTCCCACGAAGCCAGTAGAGCTTGCCTTCGTTAGTGACGATCCACAGATTCGGTTCAGCGGCGGTGGCGTACTGGGAGTCATCGGCGGCAACCTGCTTCACATCGGACCACGTGAAGGGTGCGTTGTCGAGGGTCGCCGCATGTGTTATGCCCGAGTCGAGTGAGCAACCCCCTTGTGTCATCGAACAAGGCAGTGGCTCAGCGTCGCCGTTACCCGCGTAAATGCCCGCCCGCCCGGTTTTCGTGACGAACAGGATGTCCTGCTCAAAACCATGGAGAAATGTCCCGACGGCGATTTTCGCGTCCGTGAAGTCGGTGCTGTCTCCGTCACGATCGACGAGGTTCACGGGACCAGCGAGGTCTCCGGTGCCGGTGGCCGGGTACAGTCGCAGATTTCCGTCGGCTCCGGAGGTGATGAGGTCGGGTTTGCCGTCTCCGGACAGGTCGCCGGTGACGTCCGTTGTCGTGGGCGATTGAGTGTTGAAGGCGAAACCGAAGGGGCCCGACTGGTTGCCGGCGCCGTCGATCGCGTACACGTACAAAACGTCGTAAATAAACCCAAGTGGCACTGCGAACAGTTGGGTCGTCTGTCCGTTGGGCTTCGCGGTGATGGTGTGCGGCGGATTGACCGTCGGAGGCGCCGTGCCCCAGTTATAGGCGTACTTGACGGTGTCCTTGCCGTTTGAGGGAGGGTGGATGTCGAATTCGATCTGCGACCTGGCGGGCGGCGCAGGAGCGCCATCTGGGATGGCGGGAGAGTCGACGGTGGGCGTGCCGGGGGCTGTGGCGTCGACCTTGAAGGCATAGGTCTTCACCGCGGAGGTGTACTTGCCGTCGTCGGCCTGCGCGGTCCAGGTGTAGTTACCGGTGGGAAGGTAGCCGACCTTCCAGCCGATGGTCCCGCTTTGCGTGACGGTGGTGGACGGTACGACGGGCTGGGAAGGGGAGCCGCTTACCGGGTAGACCGTGTTGCCGCTGGTGTCTTTGCCTCTCAGCGTGAACTTCGCCTGAATCGGTGCACCTTGGTCGGCGTCGGTGACGTAGGCGTTGAGGGTGACCGTGGTGTGGCCGATCGTGGCGCCGTCTGGGCTCGTGCTGGCGGAGGAGACCACGGGGGCCGTGTCGTATTCCACGCTCAGCGTGGGGTTGTTCGAGAAGCGTCGGAAGTAGACGTCGTTGGACTCGTCGGCTGCGACCATGGCGAACGCGACGGCGTGCCAGTTCCCGGAGGCGGCCTTGGTGAGGGCGTCAGTGACGTCGAAGCCCTTGGACTGCGCGTTGACACAGGCCGACCCGAAGCTCTGCGTGTCCTGCGATGTTCCCAGGCTCGGCTTGGTGTTCCACGTGGTGCTGCCGTCGATGGCGCCGGTCAAGTAGGTGCGGACGTCGGAGGAGACCGAGCAGGAGGCTGAATACACTTCCATGGCCTTGAACGTGGCATTGACCACGTGTGCCTGGCTGTTCCACAAGCGGGGGTCTACCTGGAACTGGAAGTACGCCTCTTCCTTCCCCATACAGCCGCTGTAGTCGTTCATGCCGACACCGGGCGTGTTGTACGGAACGGTGGAGGAGTTCAGGGCGTTCTTGTCGGGGCACCCTTGCTGCACCTCGTCGTACGCCGTCTTGGGGTCCGAGGCGTAGGTCGGGTTCCAGGACGGGTCGATGTAGACCGGATAGCGGGTCTGTGATCCGTGCAGGATGCTGCCGTCAGGCTTCAGCGTCAGACGGCCGGCGGACACGCTCGCAGGAATGTGCGCGACGTGCGCTCCCTGCCCAGGGGCCTCGGCTCCGGATTCTTCGGCTCCGGAGCGTTCCGCGCCGGAAGGCGACGTGCTCGATGGGCGACCGGACGACGTGGCAGCGGCGGCCAGGGTCTTCAGAGCGGCGGGAGTGGTCGGGGCTGAGCCGGTGTCGCCGGTCGAAGTGGTGCTGGAGTCCCACATCATGGCGGCGGGTGACGTGAAGAAGACGGCGCTGGTGGAGTCGCTGGCCTTGAGGTTGCCGGCCGCGTCTGCGGTCACGGTCAGGCCGGTGGCACTGGTTTTGAGGACGACGCTGGCGAGTTGCGGGTCGTCCGCCGCTGCTGCGTTCTTGACCACGAGCACTTCGGAGAACCCACCGAGCGGGCTGACGGTCGCTCGCAGATCAACGCCTGGGAGCACCTCGGAGTAGGTGGCGGTGTCGCCGGACACCGTGGGCGTGGGCAGGGACCCTGGCCAGGAGATCTCCAGGCGCTTGCCCATCGAGGTCAGCACAGCCAAAGGGCCGTTCCCGCCGTCGGAGAGATCGATCCCTGAGGGAACCGCGGCCGGTGCGAGTCTGCCGTCGGAGGCGGGACGCAGTGAGGGATCGACCGCTTCCCATCCGTCGTCCTTCCGGATCCTGGTCGGATAGAGGGACTGATTCAGCGTCAGTGTCCCCGAGGGGTTCGCCGTGACCGTCTCGGTGGGCGTGGTGAGATCCGGAATGTCTACCGGTTTGCCCGTCTCCTCAGCCTTTGCGATCGCTTCGGCGGGGGTCGGACTGGCCGTGCCCGTCGACGCGGAGTTCGGGGTGCCGTCGGAGAGCGCCCACGCGGTTCCTGCGGACGGCAGTCCGAGCCCTGCGGTCAGCAACGCCGCGGTGAGTGCGCTCGTCAGGCCGGGTGCTGAACCTCTGCTGCGGCGTCGTGACAGACGGATGGATACGGGCATGCGCCCCCCTCGATCGAACCAGCGATGCGTGCTGTGCGGGCAGTCGGCGGCACGCACGACACGTGGCGCAGCTCGCATGGCGTGTGATGCCTTGTAGTGCATGTGCGAACTTGCCGTGCCGGTAGATCTTCGCTGCCGGTTCACCAAGAGATCGCCAAAGGATGATCAAGGATCTTCACACGTCTTCCGTGTCATCTTCACGGATGTGTACGGTGCGCTGGTTTCTGTGATCAATAGAGGGGACTTCGTGGTGATGCCCGCACGGGGAGGGGTCGTCCATCGACTCGGTGGACACGGCGGGGAGTTGAGGCGAAGGGTGACCGTCCCTGCGGTCGCGCTGTTCAGCTTGCTGGCGTCCACGCTCGTCGCCCCCACGGTGGCCGAAGCAGTCGGCTCGCACTTGCCCCAGGCCCCTCGGGTCCACTCGGTGACCGTTCACGACGTCCCCGCCGTCGGGCGGCGCCTGACACGGAACATACCGAGCTGGAAACCCCGCAAGGTCTCGTGGCCCGCGGTGGGAACGGCGACCGTCGCCTTGAAGGAGCCCGCCTCTCGGCCGGCGTCGTCGGCTGGCGAAGCGGGTAAGTCGCCCAGCTCCTCCACCGTGGGGGGCTGGTCCTGGGCCGGCGGACTGCCCATCGAGGCCGCACCGGCAGTGAGTGCGCCCAAGGACGCAGTGCAGGTCCCGGCGAAGGTGACCTTCCAACTCCGAGATCGGGCCGCCGCGCAACGCCTGGGCGTCAACGGCTTGTTGTTCACTGCGGGAGTCCCGAAGGGCGGAGGCGGAGGCGGCGGCAAGGTCGCGGTGTCGGTCGACTACTCCGCGTTCGGGGATGCCTTCGGTGGTGACTGGTCCTCGCGGCTGCGCCTGGTCGAGCTGCCGGCCTGTGCCCTGACCACGCCGGCCAAGCCCGCCTGCCGCGTGCAGACACCCGTCCGCGGCGCCAACGACGCCGCCGCCTCGCGGCTCACCGGGACCGTCGAACTCGCGAAGCCAAGCGTGTCCGCGACCGCAAGAAGCGCGGCGTCCGCCTCCGCGGTCACGGTGATGGCCGCGACCTCCGACAGCTCCAGCGGCGCGGGCGACTACTCGGCGACTCCCTTCGCGCCCTCCGGGTCGTGGAGCGCGGGGGGCAACAGCGGTGACTTCACCTACTCCTACCCCGTCAGCGTGCCCCCGTCGCCGGGTGGCCTGACGCCCGACGTCGGCCTGAGCTACTCCGCGCAGTCCGTCGACGGCCGGATGACCTCGACGGACAACCAGCCGAGCTGGGTCGGCGAGGGCTGGGACTACTCTCCGGGCGCGGTGACCCGCTCGTACGTGCCGTGCAAGGACGACCCGGCCGGCACGGCTCCGAAGACCTCCGACCTGTGCTGGGACGGGCAGATCCTGCACATCGTCTTCGACGGCCATTCCCAGGACATCGTCTACGACGCCTCCGTGCCCACGCACTGGAAGCTGTCCGACGACACCACGGCCAAGGTCGAGTTCGTCGTCGCCGGGAACACCACGCAGAACGACACCTACGACGGCGACTACTGGAAGATCACCTCCAACGGCCGGATCTACTACTACGGCCGCAACACCATTCCGGGTTACGGCGCCACGAACTCCGCGTGGACCGCTCCGGTCTACGGCGCCCACTCCGGTGACCCGTGCTACAACGCGACCTTCGCCAAGGCGTCCTGCAAGCAGGCATGGCAGTGGAACCTCGACGAGGTCGTCGATGTCCACGGCAACGCGATGGTCTACTACTACGGCACCCACACCAATTACTACGGCGCCGACGGCGCCACCACCGGCGTGAAGTACACCCGCGCGGGCTGGCTGGACCACATCGACTACGGGCTCGGCAACGGCTCCACCGTCGCCCCGCAGCGCGTGCAGTTCGTCACCGACTGGCGCTGCACCGCCTCCACCTGCCTTCCCATCGACTCCCACACCTCGAGCTGGCCGGACGTCCCCTGGGACCTGAACTGCAACAGCGGCGCCGCCTGTTCGATCCATTCGCCGACGTTCTTCTCGACCAAGCGCCTGACGTCCATCAAGACGCAGATCCTGTCCGACCCGACGGCCAAGACGTACAGCGACGTCGACACTTACGCCCTCGCGCACAGCTTCCCGAACCCGAACGACGGCAACGAGAAGCCGGCACTGTGGCTGGACTCGATCACGCACACCGGCGCCAACGGCACGCCGATCACCCTGCCCGCGGTGAAGTTCACGCCGATCAATCTGGCCAACCGGTTCAACGTCCGCAGCGGCTACGCCAACCTCAACAAGTTCCGCATATCCGGGATCGCGACCGAGAGCGGCGACGCCATCAGCGTCAACTACCAAGCGCCCACCGGTTGCAGCACCAGCACCGTCCCGTCGACGAACACCACCCAGTGCTTCCCGGTGTACTGGACCCCGTACGGCCAGACGACGCCGATCCTGGACTGGTTCGACAAATACGTCGTCGCCTCGGTCAGCGACAACGACAACACTGGCGCCTCCGCCGGTACCGTCACCTCGTACAAGTACACCGGCAAGGCGGCCTGGCACTACGACGACAACGAGATCGTCAAGCCCAAGTTCCGTACCTACGCCCAGTGGCGTGGCTACTCCGAGGTGGAGACCCGTACCGGCACGTCCACCGACGGTCAGACCCTCACCCACACCATCTACTACCAGGGCATGAACGGCGACACCATGCCCTCCGGCACCCGCTCCGCAAGCGTCGTGCTGTCCAACGACGTCCCCGTGCCCGGCGCTGTGAAGTCCGTCCCCGACACCGCCCAGCTCGCCGGCAGTCCACGCGAATCCATCGTCTACAAGGGCAGCGGCGGATCGCCGGCCAACGCGACGGTCAGCTCCTACTGGGTCAGCGGCCCCACCGCGACCCGTAGCCGCAGCGGACTGCCGGCCCTGACGGCGAACATGGTGCGCCCCGCCCAGACCATCACCACCACGGCGATCACGTCGAAGTCGACCGCGACCTGGCGGACCACCCAGGCCACCAGCTCCTACGACAAGACCAGCGGCCTGCTCCGCTACGTCGACGACAAGGGCGACGTCAGCGTCCCCGCGCAGGAGACGTGCACCACCGACAAGTACGCGCCCGGACTCGATAGCTGGAACCTGACCGACCTCGTCGGCGAAGTCGAGATGGACGCCGGACCGTGCGGCGCCGGCGACTCCAGCACCTCCGACGGCCTCGGCTACCCGTCGGCGAACCGCCCTGCGGACGTCGTCTCCGACATCCGCACGTACTACGACACACCCGCCCCCACCGACACCACCGTATGGCCGATGAACATCCCGGCCAGTCAGTCCACGCCGACCCTGGGCGAGCCCACCCTCGTCGCGACCGCGGACGGCTACAGCAGCGGCTCCTTCACCTACGAGGTGAACTCCGTCTCCGACTACGACGCCTGGGGACGTCCGACCTCGGCCTGGGACGCGCTGGGCGACAGGACGCGAACCGCCTACACCACCGCCAATGGTCAGACGACGAAGGTCACGGTGACCAACGCCAAGCTCCAGACCTCCTCGACCACCCTCGACCCGGCCCGCGGCTCCACCACGGCCACCACCGACGCGAACAACGCCGAGACGGACACCGCCTACGACGGCCTCGGGCGCGTCACCGCGACCTGGCTTCCGGGCCGCGACAAGGCCACGCAGTCGGCCGACTACACGTACGCCTACCAGGTATCGGCCACCAGCCCCTCCTCCGTCACCACCAAGGAACTGCAAGAGGACGGCGGTTACGCCACTGGCACCCGGCTCTACGACGGCCTGCTGCGACTGCGTCAGACCCAGTCGCAGACCCCGCAGGGCGGACGCCTGCTGACCGACGCCTACTACGACAGCCACGGCTGGACCTACAAGACCAACCACGGTTACTGGGACGGCTCCAGCAGCCCCAACACCACCCTGGTCGCCACGACCGATCCCCAGGTCACCAACCAGGAGATCACTACCTTCGACGGCCTGGGCCAGCCGGTCAGAACCGTTTCCCAGTACAAGGGCACGGCCAAGGAGACCACCCGCACCGTCTACGGCGGCGACCAGGTCACAGTCATCCCGCCCACCGGCGGAACCCCCACCACCACCGTCACCGACGGCCGGGGCCGCACCGTGGAGACCGACGCCTACGCGAGCATGCCCACCGTCACCGGCGATCAGGTCACCGGCGGCAGCCCCGAGGCGACGACCTTCACCTACGACGCCGTCGGCAGCCACGGCAAGATGACGGCCATCACCGACCCCGCGCTCAACCAGCGCACGTTCACCTACGACCTTCTCGGCCAGAAGGTCCGCCAGACCGACCCCGACACCGGCACCACGTCCATGGGCTACGACGCCGACGGGCGCCTGAAGTGGACCAAGGACGGCCGCGGCAGCACGGTCTCGCTGGACTACGACGTCCTGGGACGCAAGACCGCCGAATACGACGGAGCGGACTCCTCCGCCCCGAAGCTGGCCGACTGGGCCTACGACGCCCCCACCGTCCCCAACAGCGCCGGCCACGAGACCTCCTCCACGCACTACGACGCCGACCACAACGCCTTCACCACGGCAGTCACCGGCTACAACGTCCACGGCGACCCGACAGGCACCACGACCACCGTCCCGGACAGCGTCACCGGACTGGCCGGCGCCTACACCTACGCCTTCAGCTACACCCCGACGCTCGGCCTGCCGCTGTCCACCAGCTACCCGGCCGCGGGCAACCTGCCCGCCGAGAAGGTCTACACCGGCTACAACAGCCTCGGCCTGCCCACCAGCGTCGGCGGCCTGTCCACCTACACCTCCGACACCCACTACGACGCCTACTCCCGCGTCTCCCAGACGTCGGTCGGCACCCTGGCCAACACCGCGGCGTTCACCGACACCTACGACGACCACACCGGCGCACTCAACAACGCCAACGTCAGCCGCAGCACCGCGCCCCAGACCGTCCAGGACACCACCTACACCCGCGACCTGGCCGGCAACGTCACCCGCATCACCGACAACCGGCTCGGCTCAGCCAGCGACACCCAGTGCTTCCGCTACAACCTGCTCGGCCGCATGACCGACGCCTGGACCGGAACCGACGCCTGCGCCGGTGCTCCCAGCACCACGGGCGCCACCCCCACCGTCGGCGGACCCGACCCCTACTGGAGCACCTGGACCTTCGATGCCAACGGCAACCGCGCCACCCAGGTCCAGCACGCCGTCGCCGGTCAGACCGGGGACACCACCACCGACTACAGCTACGGAAAGCCCGGCGCCCCGACGCAGCAGCCGGACACGCTCACCGGAACAAGCACCACTCACGCCGACCACACCGTCACCGACGACGCCTACACCTACGACGACTCGGGCAACACCGCCACCCGCACCACCACACCCGGCACCGACACCCTTCACTGGGACGACGAAGGCAAACTGACCAGCCTGAAGTCCACCGGCCAGGACAACCCCACCACCTACGCCTACGACGCCGACGGCAGTCAACTCCTGCGCACGGACCCCGACGGCAAGAAGACTCTCTTCCTGCCCGGCCAGGAAGTCACCTACGACCCCGCGGGCGGCGGCGCCCTCTCCGGCACCCGGTACATATCCCTGCCCGGCGGCGTCACCTGCACCCGCACCGGCGCCGGCGCCGCCTACAACTACGTCGCCTCCAACGACCAAGCCACCGGCACGGCCAGCCTCAACTCCACCGCACAGACCCCGACTTTCCGTCTCTTCGACCCCTACGGCAACCCCCGCGGCTCCCAGCCCGGCTCCTGGCCCGGCGACAAGGGCTTCATCGGCGGCACCGAGGACGAGACGACCGGTCTCACTCATCTCGGCGCCCGCGACTACGACCCCGCCCTCGGCCGCTTCGTCTCCGCCGACCCCCTCTTCGAAGCCACCGACCCCAACCAGATCGGCGGCTACGCCTACGCCGGGGACAACCCCGTCACCAGCAGCGACCCCACCGGGCTGATGGAGACATGCGGCGCCTACGGAACCGCCTGTTACCCGGACGACTGGAACAACGACGGCTCCCCGAACCAGGACAACGACCGCTCCACCAACGAAGACGACGACCACAGCTACTGCACCACGCATTCATGCGGTTCCCCGTCGAGTGGCAGCAGCAGCGGAAACAGCGGCGGTCGGAACAGTGGCGGGACCGGCCATCGCAGCGGAAACGGAAAGCACCAAGACCACCACGGCAGTTGGCTGGACCACTTCGGTGGCGCGGGGCACTGGATCTCCGAGCACGGGCCGGCACTCGGGGGCATGGGCGCCGAGCTTCTCACCGGCGCCGGCTGCTACGCCGGCAGCGTAGCCGGTGCGCCGGAGACGGGCGGAGCGAGTCTGGCCGGAGTGGCCCTGTGCGGTGCGGCCGCCGCGGACGCCGGCACAGTGACCGAGGAATGGCTCAGCGGCGGCGTCAGCACCAGCGACTCCCTCAAGGATCAGGCCACTTCGATGGCCTGGGGCGCCACCCTCGCACTGGGCGGCGAACTCGCCGCCGAGAAGCTGGCGATGCGGGCCGCACGCGGCTCGTGCAACAGCTTCCTTCCCGCAGCCGATGTACTCCTCGCCGACGGCACGAAGAAGGACATCGCGTCAGTCAAGATCGGCGACCGAGTCCTCGCCACAGACCCCGTCTCGGGAACAGCGAAAGCCGAGAAGGTCACCGACGTCATCGTCACCAAGGCCGACAAGGACTTCACCGACCTCACCGTCCACACCGAGGCCGGCGACAGCACCCTCACCTCCACTCAGCACCACCCCTACTGGGACAGCACCCGCCGTCAGTGGGTCAACGCAGCCGACCTGAAGCCCGGCGAACACCTCCGCCAGCCCGACGCCGCTCCCCTCACCATCACCGCCGTACGCAACTACCACCGCACGTCCGTGACCTACAACCTCACGGTCGATCGACTCCACACGTACTATGTGCTGGCGGGGGCGACGCCGATTCTGGTGCACAACTGCCCGGAAGACTTGACGCCTGACTATGCGAGAAAGGCATATAAGCGTCCAACGACGGGAGTTCGCAACGCGGCAATTGCAAAGTCTCCAACCTGTCCGTACTGCGACGCTTCTCCCTCAACCGAGTTTGAGCACGTCGATCCCCAAAAGGGTGACTGGGACCGAGGCGGATGGCTTAGCAGTCGAGACGTTCGCTCTCGGCGAGTAAATGACCCAGGCAACACAACAGGAGCTTGCAGGCCGTGTAATGCAAGCAAGCAGGACAAGTCGCTGGGTGAAGGATCTGGGCAATGGTGGCCCAATGCATGGCCGTCCGGTGTATGGTGGCCTTTCGGAGGTAAACCATGATCAGTCACGTCAATGTTCAGTCCTACTACAGAGAGAATTGGGGCGATCCGGAGAGGGAGGCTGAGTTTCAAAAAGATGAGTATGTAATTGGCGTACTCAAATGGCGAGCAAGTGCTTCTACTCAGGGTGTGAATATATATGCCACCATGGGGGCGAGCGACTATTCGCTGCCAAGCTTCGAAGTGGAGCATCGTCAAGAATTTTTCGTTGGGCTAGCTCCTGAGTGCGACGATATCGCCAGCCCGCTCGCCAGGCTTGGAATCTACGCGCAGATGGCTGGCAAGAGTCTAGGTGCCGGTCACGTCTACAGTGCTCCGCAAGGCCTCGTGGAAGGGACTGAATTCAGCGGCTTCGTCCTTCTTGCGCCACTTGATGGTGTGCCTGCACCGGTTAATCTTCTCGATGGTCGGCACGTTGAATTCCTCATGGCGATTCCCGCCTTTCGGGACGAGCTTGAATATGCTTCCGAACATGGGGTTAATGGCCTCATGGAAGCGATGGAGTCGTCGCAGGTCCCATTCTGGAACCCTGCTAGGCGATCAGTCTTTCCTCCCAGAAGGGGATCAGAGCCTCAGAACTAATTCGTCCTCGCCCGAGCGAGCACTGCACCTTTTTGCATTCTGTTTTGCCAGGTGAAATGGACTGGGCGGCGGGTGTGGTGACGAGGCAGGACCCCTCGGCGTGGAGTCTTCTTCGACATCTCCGACCACTGCCTGCCCGATTCCGGCCTTGACTGCGCCTCGTCCAAGATGACGACGGCCAACGCCGCGTACTGACCCGACGCACCTGTGGACCACACCTGCGCCTCCAGCGGGGCCTGCAACAATCACGGGCCGGCGTTCTTCAGCAGAACGGGAACCCGGTCTCTGGAGCCAAGGTTGACCCGTTGTCCAGTTTTATGGCGAAGACGGCACGGCGCGGCACCAATTCGGCGAGCAGCGACGAGGTTCAGCGGCATCGGTGGGACCGTCGTTCAAACGTTCATAACCCGCGCAGGTGATTCAAGCTGCGCCTTTGAGGTCATGTCGACAACCGATCGGCGGGTGGCGAAGGGCGGGGATGACTCCTCCGACGTCCACTATCTTTTCAACACTCAGGCGCTCGTCGAACTACGTTAGATGCGTCCCGGCTCGAACGGAATCCTTTTGTCTGACGCCAGGAAGAGGCTAGACAGGTTCCATAACTTTGTTCGCCGCCTCCTGAGACGCGCCCGGCAGAGCGCTAGCGATTGCGGCTTCCTGGACGACCTTTTCTTTCTCCGCATTCGTGAGTCGGTTCCCTTCACCGTCGCTCTGCACCAGACGAGTTCCGGTGCGATTTCCCCGTACGGCCAGGTCGCCGCTGCGATCTTGGTCGCAGTGGAGACCGGTTTCCCAGGTCCATCCGTGGGCGCACTCACCTGCCTCCCGGCACTGACCGACTTCGCCCAGATGGTGCGCGACGGTTGGCTTGGCACGAGGCGTTTACCCCTCAAGGTGGCCTTGGGCTGGGTAGAGGCCATGATCGACACGGCTGGTGTTGCGTTGATGGTCGTAAACTTCAGTCTCCAGCAGCGTGGCAACGGCTCGGGTATCAAGACGCGGGTGTAGGCGATCATGAGGACACTACCAGTGGGAAGGCAACCATCCATGGCCACCTCGGGGGCGGACATACCTCGTCAGGTAACGCAGGTGCGCGAGCAACTGTACGAGACATTTGACGGAGTGATAGATGACAGCGATATTGCCCACTTCCGCGGGGGCAACTACGAACAGCGCTTCCTCTCCCGTGCCCTCGCCGCCCTAGCGGTACGACGCGTGGCCAAGTGCAGCGTGGCCGAGGCGGCTCGGTTCGTGACGGATGGCATAGCAGACCAGGGAATGGATGCCATCGCTCCCCTGCCGGAGAGCAAGCAGGCTCTGCTGGTACAAGCGAAGTGGAGCGATAAGGGTACGGCGACCTTTGATGTAGACGCGGCCAAAGCGATGGTTGACGGTCTTAACCGAATCGAGAACGAGCTGTACGACCAGTTCAACGAGCGTGCCGGCACCCTCGCCCTGGAGGCCAGGCCGTTCATTGTCAACGAGAGAGCCACTCTAGTCATCGCGCTGATGGGTACCGTGGAGCCCTCTCCGCCCGCACGCGAGGTTCTCGACAATGCTCTGGACGAGTTCAACAAGCACGGTGCCCGATTGAGCATCGAGGTGCTGTATGCCGCGGACTTCCATGACCAAATCCATGCGGATCTTCGGCCCGAGCCGATCCGTCTGGCCGTACGCCTTGATGATTGGTACCAGCAGAAAGGCCCGCTCGAGGCCTATCAGGGAACGGTCTCCGCAGAGAGCGTCGCTGAGTGGTACGAGACGCACGGTACCGGTCTGTTCGAACAGAATCTCCGGGCCCCGCTCGGGACCACCGTCACCAATGTGGAGATCGGTCAGACCCTTACGTCCGATCCCACCAGATTCTGGCACTTGAACAACGGCATCACCATGATCTGCGACTCGCTTACGGCTAAGCACGACAGCGCCAAGGCACCGCAGAGCAGGCCGACCACTCTCACCGTGACAGGAGCGAGCATCGTCAACGGTGCTCAGACAGTGCGGGCAGTCGCCAGAGCCATTCATGACGACGGTGAGGCGGCGGCTCATGCCACTTTGAGCATCAAGGTCATCAATACACACGAGGACCGGAAGTTCGGCGTGCAGGTCTCGCAGGCGGCGAACCGGCAGAACGCCATTGAGCAGCGCGATCACATCGCGCTCGAACCCGTACACCAGGCGATCAAGGCCAACCTACGCGCCGAGCTGCGCAAGCAGTACGTGATCAAGCGGGGCGAGCCGGTCGCCGCGCCCGAGACCGGTTGTTCACTGGACGAACTCGCCCTTGCCCTGGCCTGTCTACACCCGGAGGCAGAACAGGCCGCCCGGGCTGCCAGTTCCATGGAAAATCTTTGGGAGCAGGGTTCCAAAGGCAGCCACACTGTACTGTTCAAACGCGAACCCTCCCCGCAGAAGGTGTGGCGCTCCGTACTCACGCTGCGCGCGGCACGGAGCGCGGTCTACGAACTGGGCAGTGGGAAGAACAGCCGCGAGGCTGCGACTGCAGAGCATGGAGGCTTTCTGGTCACCCACTTGATATTCCAGCACCTCGGTGCCACGAGTATAGATGACCCCGACTTCGACTGGGACAGCGAGGTGTTGGAGAAAATTCCTGCCCTGGTGCCGGAACTGGTCCGCCGACTGACCCATCAGATCGTGACTGGTTATGGGTCGCGTCCCCAGATCAGGACTGCTTTCCAGACCGCGGAGACATGCAGGGAACTGGCGAAGAGTGTTCTCGGCGATTTGGCCGATGGTGTCGCCGTTCCCGAACCTTCCACGAAGGAGCGCAAGCCGCGTCGCCGGAACACCGTTCCGCTCCTGGTCGACCGGCGTGTCATCAAGGATGGAGCCCCGCTCCGGTACGAAGCCCTGAACGAGCCCGAGCGTGACGCCATGGAAGAGTGGCTTGTTGAAGACGAAAAGCGACCCCAGGCCACCTGGGTTAATCACCGAACCAAACCGATCTTGTGGGCGTACGACGAGCAGCAGTACTCGCCGTCCGGTCTGGTGTCGAAGATGTGGGCGGATGCCGACTGGGACGAGCGCCCCGTGGCCAATCAGGGAACGGCTCGCTGGTACCAGTCGGATGGTTTGAGTCTGTGGAACTTGGCTCAGCGGATCTACGGCGAAGAGGCGGAAGATGAGGTCTGACGGCAGGTGCGCGGCGCTGGCGGGAGGTCAGTAATGGGACGCCCTACCGGACTGCGCAGGCGGTTCAAGGGGTTGCTCGGCACTTCCCGTGGGGCGACGTCAGGATGTGGGGTTCCCGTAGTAGGGGACTGGGTTCCGGGTCGCACAGGGCGGCACGGCCTCGCGGGTGCGTAGGCCAGGCGGTACGAGGTCGGGGCGGATATCACCGCCGCGATCCCGTTCCGGATGACCATGGTCGTCTTCGAGATCGCAAATGACGGCACGCTCACGCGGCCTAGCCCTGTCACTTGCTTGCCGCTGTCGCGGGTGTAAAGGGGCCGGCTCCTCGGGAGTCGGCTTCTGCGCCATCACCATGGCGATCGGTGTCGGCTTGCCTGACGTAGATGTCATAAATGGGTCAGGTCCTCGTAGACGGTGGAGCGGTGCCCGACGGAGGCGATCCATACCGCCACTCCTCCCTCGTCGATCGTGGAGACGACGCGGTAATAGCCGACGCGCAGGTGGCGGTGCAGGCGTTCGGACTGGGGCACGCGCATGGACTGTGTGGGGAGCGGTTGCGTCATGTGCTCACCAGTGCAAAGTGTTCCATGGGTGTACAGAGAGCACCTTCGTGGAAGCGAGGCCGCCAGCTCATCAGGCTTCTTCGCCGCAGGTTCGTTCGCGGTCGCTGGTGAACGCGAACGGGAACGATCACCGAGGGGGCGCAGTCCGTTACGTGGTTCGAGGTGCTCGTCTGGGCTTTCGTTCTTCCAGTTCCTGCTCCTCCACGAGTTCGAGCATCGGCTTGCCGGGTTGGCAGACCATGGTGGCGAGGAAGCGGAGGGGGGTGTCGGTGCGGTGGTTGGCGTCTGAGTAGTGGATCACGTCGCCTCCCGGTTCCCAGAAGGCTTCGCCCGCGCGGATCACCCTCGCCGGCTCTCCCTCCAGTTCGAAGAGCATCTCGCCCTCCAGCACGTAGCCGAAGACCGGGCCGGAATGCCGGTGGGGAGGGGTTCCGGGGTCTCCGGGGGGAAACTCGACCCGCGCCGTGCAGACGTGCGCGCCCTCCGGGAAGGCGGGGGGCGCCGCCTCGTGGATCACGGTCACCGCGCTCTTCCAGGCGTCGGAGCCGTGCTCGTGCCGCGCGGACGGGCGCGGCGTGGACTCGTCGTTCCGGGACATCGCGCTACCTCCGTCCAGGCTCCCGGACGGGGAGCCGATCGGTCGGTCAGGGGCGTGGCCGGAGCAGTGCGACCGGAGCGGCGACTCCTGCCGCTCGTTCGGCCGCTCGCTCCCTGTCCGGCGTCTCACGCGTCTCAGGCGCCGTGCTTCAGCCACTGCGGGTAGGACGTGGAGCCGAGGCGGGCGCCCGGCGGCGCGACGACGGCGTCCCGCGGGACCTGCCCGAACAGTCCCGCCGTCTCGTCGACGACCACGTGGCGTCCGTCGGGGCGGGCCTGGAGGGTGAGGCGTCCGAGGGCGTCGAGCGGGTACGCCGTGGGGCCCGCGACGTTGATCACGCCATTCAGCGCGGGCCCGGTCGCGACCTCGGCCAGCGTGTCGACCACGTCGTCGACGGCGACCGGCTGGATCCGGGTCGTGGGCAGCCGCACGGCGTCGCCGTCGCTGGTCCACGACAGGATCGACTCGATGAACTCCATGAACTGCGTGGCCCGCACGATCGAATACGGAACCGGGCCCGCCTCGACCAGGCGCTCCTGGAGCAGCTTTGCCTCGTAGTACGGCACATCCGCTGCGTCATCGATCCCGACGATGGACAGCAGCACCACGTTGCGCACGCCCGCCTGGGCCGCCGCGTGCAGGAGCGTCTCCGTCGTCGTCCGGAAGAAGGCGACGGCGGCTTCGTCGAAGCTGGGCGCGTCGATGGCGTTGACGACCGCGCCGGCGTCGGCCAGCGCCTCCGGCACGCCCTCGCCGGTCAGGAGGTCCACTCCGGTGGAACGGTCGTGCGTCGTGATCTCGTTCTCGGTCCTCCGCAGCTTCTCCACCAGCCGTGATCCGACGAAACCGCCCGCCCCCATGACAGCGATCTTCATCCGAGGGATCCTCTCCAGGCGCCGGGTCTCTGAACCGTCCTTTCAGCATAAGCACGACAAATCGAAGGAGGGCGAATGGAGGACGAGCGGGAGGCGAGGGGGAGGACGGCCCGTGCCCCCTGCGCCCCGCGCGCTCGCCCGCTAGCGCGGAGACCTCCCCTACGCCCGCGCCAGCCCCGACTTCAGCCCCGCTCCGCACAGCGGCACCACCGCCGACTTGCCGCCGAGGGCGCCCTGCCGCGCGGCCGCCCAACTGGCCGCGCCCGTCGTCTCGACGTAGAGGCCGCGCGAGGCCAGGTCCAGTTGGGCGTGGCGGATCTGATCCTCGGTCACGGTCAGGAAGGCGCCGCCCGAGTCCCGTACGGCGCGCAGGATCTGACGGGCCCGGGGCGGCCGGGTGATCGCGATGCCCTCGGCGAGCGTGGGCGCCGCGGCCGTCGTCCCGGTCAGCTCCTCGGCGCCCGCCTCCCACGCGTGGGCCAGCGGTGCGACGGCCGCCGCCTGCACGCCCCACAGCGCGGGCCGCCGGTCCAGCAGCCCCGCCCCGAACAGCTCGGAGACCGCCAGCGCCGCGCCGAGCAGCAGCGTGCCGTTGCCCACCGGCAGCACCAGCACGTCGGGCAGCCGGCCGCCGAGGTCCTCCCACAGCTCGTGGACGTAGGTCTTGGTGCCGTGCAGGAAGTACGGGTTGTAGACGTGCGAGGCGTAGAACGTGTCGGGCTCGTCCGCGGCGCGCCGTGCGGCCGCGGCCGCCGCCTCGCGGCCGCCGTCGACTGTCTCCACCCGGGCGCCGTGCGCCTCCATCTGCTCCAGCTTCTTCGCCGACGTGCCCAGCGGGACGTAGACGGTGCAGGGCAGTCGGGCGCGGGCGCAGTACGCCGCGACGGACGTGCCCGCGTTGCCGCTGCTGTCCGCGACCACCCGGCGCGGTCCGGCCCGCAGCGCCAGTTCGGCCAGCATCACCGCGCCCCGGTCCTTGAACGACAGCGTCGGCGTCATGTAGTCCAGCTTCGCCGAGACCGTGTCCGTCAGTGACACCAGCGGAGTGCGCCCCTCGCCCAGGGAGATCGACGGCTGCGACAGCGGCAGCGTCTCGGCGTAGCGCCACAGCGAGTTCACCCGCCCGGTGAGGGACTTCAGTGTGGCCGGGGTCGGGGAGAAGTCGAGGTCCAGAGGGCCGTGGCAGGACGGGCAGCACCAGGCGAGGGAGGCGCCGGGGACGCGGACGCCGTCGAGGGGGCAGTAACGGTCCGGCAGAGGTGTCATGTGCGCAGGTTATGCGGCGGTTACGTCCGCGTACGAGCATGACGGCGCGCGCTCGTCGAGGGAGTGGAGGCGACCTGACGGCGCCTCGTCGGCCCCGGCACGGCGTCCGGCGGTCTCCGCCGTCGGCGGGGCTCCGCCGCGCTCGCGCGGCCGCCGAGTCGGCGCACAGGTGTGACGCGTGGGGGAGCGGGGCGAAAACGCCTGGATGATGCGTCCCGACCGCGTGAGTCACTGCATCGAGTGATTCTCTGGCCTTTGCTTGCACGTTCAAACCCTCGGTTGTCAGGCTGTTGCTGTTTGTGCAACCTGATGGGAGTGGCCAGTGACTTTCGGTGAGCAGCCGGCGTATCTGCGCGTCGCGGGCGACCTTCGCAAGAAGATCGTCGACGGTCAGCTCCCCCCGCACACCCGGCTCCCCTCCCAGGCGAGGATCCGCGAGGAGTACGGCGTCTCGGACACGGTCGCTCTGGAGGCCCGCAAGGTGCTGATGGCCGAGGGACTGGTCGAGGGGCGGTCCGGCTCGGGGACGTACGTGCGCGAGCGGCCGGTGCCGCGCCGGGTGGCCCGCTCCGGCTACCGGCCGACCCTCGGGGCCACGCCGTTCCGGCAGGAGCAGGCCGACGCCGAGGCGCGCGGCACCTGGGAGTCGAGCAGCGCGCAGACCGCGGCGAGCGGGGCCATCGCCGAGCGGCTCGGCATCCAGCCCGGCGAGCGCGTCATGTGCACCATGTACGTCTTCCGGGACGCCGGCGAGGCGATGATGCTCTCCACCTCCTGGGAGCCGCTCGCGCTCACCGGCCGCACGCCCGTCATGCTCCCCGAGGAGGGCCCGTTGGGCGGCATGGGCGTCGTCGAGCGGATGCGCGCCATCGACGTCATCGTGGACAACGTCACCGAGGAGGTCGGCGCCCGCCCCGGCCTCGCCGAGGAGCTGTTCACCCTGGGCGGCGTCCCGGGCCATGTCGTGGTGGTCGTCCAGCGCACCTTCTACGCCTCCGGCCGCCCCGTGGAGACGGCCGACGTCGTGATCCCCGCCGACCGGTTCCGGGTGGCCTACCACCTCCCGGTGAGGTAGGACGGGGCGGCGGGAGGCGCCGCTGCGGCGCGGTCCGCCGCCGGGGCCCCCCGATGTCGTCGGCCCGCGCCCGCTTAGGACGGGGCGGCTGGGGCGTCGCCGCGCGGTCCGCCGCCGGGGCCGTCCCGACGTCGCCGGCCCGCGCCCGCCCACGTCGCCTCGACCCGTGGATCCGCGCGCGGTGGTGCGCACCCCGCGAGACTCTGCTCTCGCGCGCGGGCGTGCGCCCCGAAGGACTCTATCCGCGCGGCCGCCCTCGGCCGGGCGGGCGCCGGGCGGGGGATTCCGGCCTTTCTCGCAGGTCGTCCGCCCTGACCGCGGCACGCCGCTGACCGTGTACACCGTCCTCGCGCACGGCGCGTTCGTCGCCGTGCGCTCCCCGCGTCCTGGCCGGTTGCCCACCCCTTGGTGAAAAGTCGTGTTCGCTGAGTGAAGGTAGGGCGTAGGCTCGGGCATATGCGCGACGCGGCTTTCGGGGCGGCGGGGGCGCGAGGGGGGCCGTGACGGGACCCGTACAGCGGGAAGGAGCAGTGGGGCGGGATGAACGACAGCGCGATCACTCTTCCCTGGCTCGTCGTGCGGCAGGACGACAACGGCAACCGCTACCGCGTCGGCCGGTTCGCCACCGAGGCCGAGGCCCAGCGGATCGCGGACAGCTTCGACAGCCGCGGGCACAAGCAGCTCTACTGGGTCGAGCGCCTTGAGGGGAACGGGGAAGACGGCGCCGCCGGTTGATCCCCGTAGAGCCGCCGACCGGACTCCATCCTCGCCTCCCGTTCCCCTGCGCCTCCTCGCCTCCCGTTCCCCTGCGCCTCCTCGCTTCCCTCGCCGCTGACGCTCGCGACGGCCGCGAGCCCGTCGACTCCTTTGGTCTGCCGCAGTCCGCAGTCCGCAGTCCGCAGTCCGCAGTCCGCAGCCCCAGCCCGTCGTCTGCCGTCCGCTCCCTCGCCGCGCCCCGCGTAGGCTCCGGCGCATGACCCAACGGATCGTGGTGGTGGGCGCCGCCCTGCTCGACGGCGGCCGTCTGCTCGCCGCGCGCCGCAGCGCGCCCGAGGAGCTGGCGGGGCGCTGGGAGCTGCCCGGCGGCAAGGTCGAGCCGGGCGAGTCGCCCGAGGCGGCGCTCGTGCGCGAACTGCGCGAGGAACTGGGCGTGGAGGCCGAGACCGTCGAGCGGGTTCCGGGCAGTTGGCCGCTGCGGACCCCGTACGAACTGCGGGTGTGGACCGCGCGTCTGCGTCCCGGTTCCGCCGCTCCCGAGCCGCTGGAGGACCACGACGAGCTGCGCTGGCTCACGATGTCCGAGATCTGGACGGTCCCGTGGCTGGATCAGGACGTTCCCGCGGTACGGGCCGTCCTGCCGTATCTCACCGGCGCCCCGCGGGGTGCGTGAACCGGCTCACGCGCTCGCGTCCGGAGCGGTAGTGGCCGTCCGATACCGGGTATGGGCCCCGTAACCCCATGAAAAAGGGCATGGGCGGGCTCGTTGGCCTGGGAAGTGATCGGTGTGATCGACACCGAAGACGACTGCGCCGAGTGGACCCTCCGCGCGGACCCCAGCGCGGTGCGCACCGCTCGGGCCGCCGTGCGCGGGCAGTTGCGCCGGTGGGAGCTGGACAGCGTGGGCGACACGGCGGCGCTGCTGGTGAGCGAGCTGGTCACCAACTCGCTGCGGCACGCCAGCGGTCCCATCGGTCTGCGGCTGGTCCGTCCCGCAGGACTGTCCCGCGTGCTGCTGGTCGAAGTCTCCGACCCGCTTCCGGAACTGCCCCGCGAACGCAGGCCCCGCCTCGACGAGGAGAGCGGGCGCGGCCTGCAACTGGTCGCCTCCGCGTCCCGCCGCTGGGGCACCCGGCCGGACGCCGCCGGCAAGACGGTCTGGTTCGAACTGGCCGTACCGGCCGGGAACGGCCGCCGTCCGGGCGGCGGCACGGTCGAGCACCGGCAGCGCGCCGGTGAGGCGTGCCCCTGACCTGACGCCCCCGCGCGGCGCTCACCTTTGGCGTCCTGGCGCGCCCCTCGCGCGAGGCTTCCGCGTGACGCCCGGCCGTGGCTGCGGGAAGTGGCTGTACGACGTGGCTGCGGGAAACCGAGAGAACCGGGGGATTCGACTGGGTGTCGCCTGGTTAGAAGACTCAGTGTGTTATCGCAGGCCGGACCGAAAAGCGTCGGGAAGGTGCTGTGATCGTGAACACCGTGTTGTGCGCTGCCGTAGTGCTGGATACTGCGGTCAGCCGCCCCCGGCGACCGGTGCCGGACGCGGTGAGCTGGAGGGGACGGTTCGCGTGAGCGAGATACCAGCGAAGGCCACGGAGTCCGAGGACCCGTCGGACGGCGCGGGCACGGGGTCTGTGGGCGCCGCTGCCCGCGTCCGGCCGCCCGTGGACGCGATGTGGCAGAGCAGTCCGCCCGGCTCCATCTACGACTACATCAAGGTCGCGTCCTTCTCCATCGGCCCCGACGGGCACGTCGACCAATGGAGCCTGCGCGCCGAGCAGTTGCTGGGCATTCCCGCCGAGCGGGCCGTCGGCATGGACCCCATCGACGCGTTCGTCGAGCCCAGTCTGCGCGAGCAGGGCCAGCGCAAGATGGCCGAGATCCTGGACGGACGCGAGTGGACCGGCGTGGTGCCCGTCCGGCTCCCCGCCCTGGCCGACGACGACGGAGCCAGTCGGGGCGAGGGCGGCGCCGGCCGGGAAGACGGCGGAAACGGCCGGGGCGGCAGCGCGCAAGGCCCGGACGCGGCCTCGTCGCGCGCCCGGAGCGGACTCGCCGAGGTCTACGTCATGCCGACCCGCACCGCTGAGGGCGACAAGGCCGCCGTCTGCATCGTCGTCGACGTCCGCACCCTGCGCAGCATCGAAACGGACCTCGCCGCATCTCAGGCGATTTTCGGTCAATCTCCGTTCGGCTTCCTGCTGCTCGACCCCGAGCTGCGGATCCGCCGCGCCAACCGGCGCTTCGCCTCCATCTTCGGCGGCACGCCGGACCGCCACCGGGGCAAGGGCGTGCACGACTACCTCCCGCGAGCCGAGGCGGACCGGGTCACCGCCACCCTGCGCCTCGTGCTGGAGAACGGCGAGTCCATCACGGACATGCACGTCACCGGCTACGTCCCCGGGTCCGACGAGCGCCGCCACTGGTCCATCAACCTCTACCGCGTGCACGGCGGCAGCGGCCGGCCCATCGGCATCGCCTGGCTCGGCACCGACGTCACCGCCCGCCGCGCCGCCGCCCGCGAGGCGGCCGCCGCCCGGCGCAACCTCGCCCTGCTCAACGAGGCCGGGGCCCGCATCGGCACCTCCCTGGACCTGGAGACCACCGCCCGCGAACTCCTCGACGTCGTGGTCCCCGGCTTCTGCGACCTGGCCACCGTCGACCTCTACCAGGGGCTGCTGGCCGGTGACGAGACCCCGCCCGGCCTCGCCGACGGCAGCGCCGAACTGCGCCGCGTCGCCTTCGCCAGCGCCGTCTCCGGGGCGCCCCTGCCCGGCGGCGGCGAACCCGTCGAGGTCGGCGCCGTACACCACTACTCCTTCAACTCCCGTTGCGCCGACGCCCTGCGCACCGGCCGCCCGCAGCTCGTGCCCGGCGAGGAGGGCGGTCCGGTGCAGTCCACGCTGGCCGTGCCCATGGTCGCCCACGACACAGTCGTCGGGATCGCGCAGTTCGCGCGGACCAAGGGCAGCGAGCCGTTCGGCGACCGCGACCGCGCCCTGGCCGTGGAACTGGCCGCCCGCGCCGCCGTCTGCATCGACAACGCCCGCCTCTACCGGCGTGAGCACGAACGCGCGTTGATACTCCAGCGCTCCCTGCTGCCGCCCGGCGACCCCGAGGCGTCCGGACTGGACATCGCCTGCCGCTACCTGCCCGGCAACGCGGCCACCGGACGGCCCAGCGAGGTCGGCGGCGACTGGTTCGACGTCATCGAACTGCCCGGCCACCGCACCGCCTTGGTCGTGGGCGACGTCATGGGCCGGGGCCTGCGCGCCGCCGTCGCCATGGGCGAACTGCGCACCGCTGTCCGTACGTTGGCGCTGCTCGACCTCGAACCGGCCGAAGTGCTCTCGCAACTGGACGAGATCGCCCGCGGCCTCGGCGCGCCCGGCGGCGTGCAGCAGGCCACGCGCGCCGCCCGCCGCCCCCGCGAGGCCGACCTCTCCGAGGTCTACCTGGCGACCTGCGTCTACGCCGTCTACGACTCGGTCACCCGCAGGTGCACGTTCGCCAACGCGGGCCACCTGCCGCCCGTCCTGGTCGAGCCGGGCGAGTCGGCGCTGATGCTGGACGTGCCGCCCGGCCTGCCGCTGGGCGTCGGCGGCGAGCCCTTCGAGGAGGTCGAGGTCGAACTCCCCGAGGGCGCGCTGCTCGCCCTCTACACCGACGGTCTGGTCGAGTCGCGCGACCATCCGCTCGACGAGGGCCTCCAGGCGTTCGTGGGCGCGCTGACGGACCCCCATCAGCCGCTGGAGGACGTCTGCGACCACGTCCTGCACACCCTCGGCAGCCACCACGGCGAGGACGACATCGCCCTGCTGATGGCGCGCGTGCAGGGGCTGCCCGCCGAGTCCGTCGGCGACTGGACGCTGCCCCGCGAGCCGCGCAGCGTCGGCCGCGCGCGCGAGTACGCCCGCTCGCAACTGCTCGCCTGGGACATGGAACCGCTGGTCGACACCACCGAACTCCTCGTCAGCGAACTGGTGACCAACGCGCTGCGCTACGGCGAGGGCGAGATCAGACTGCGGCTGCTGCTGGACCGCACCCTGGTGTGCGAGGTGTGGGACTCCGGGCTCGTCCAGCCGCGCCGCCGCCGAGCCCGCGACACGGACGAGGGCGGCCGGGGCCTGCAACTGGTCGGCCTGCTCAGCGCCGCCTGGGGCTCCCGCCGCACCCCGCTCGGCAAGACGGTCTGGTTCGAACTCCCGCTCCCCGACGGCGAGAACACGCTGACGGACCCGGCGGAGGCCCTGCTGAGCCTCTTCTGACCCCGCCGCGGGGCGCGGACGCGAGCCGTCGAACGCCGCCGAGTCGGGCACGGCCGCGAAACCCGCCCGCGCTCACCGGCGCCGTCGATCGCGGCGCCGTTTCACCAAGGCGCGGGGCTCACCGAGGCGCCGGGTCCGCTGTGGTGCCTAGCCCGTCGTGTCGCCGGGTCCGCCGTGGTGCCTGGCCCGTCGTGACACCAAGGCCACCACGGTGCCGGGGCCGCTGCGGAGGGCGGCGTCGGCGGCAGCGTGTACGCGATCCGCGGCGCGGAGGCGGCGAGGCTTCGGTGCGGCTGCGGCTGCGGCCGCTGGGCGTGCCGCGACTACCGGGGCCGCCGCCCCGGCCTCCGCCGTCCCCGGCGAGCGGCCTTCGCGGCGCGGCCGCCTCGCGCTCGGCGGGGGCGCCTGCCGGTCGGGTTGGGTCGGCCGCCGCCCGGGGTCGTACGCCTCCTCTTCCGCCGGGTGCGCCGTACGGAGCCGTATCCGGCGAGCACGGCGGCCGCCGCCGCGGCGACCAGCGGCAAGGCGAGGTCGGCGCGCGAGGTCTCGTCCCGAGCCGGTGCGGCGGCCGGGCGCCTCGTGCCGCCCCGGTTCGCTGGCTCGATCAGGATCACCGGTCCAGCGCCGACCACCGGCCCGCTCCCGACCACCTGCTCGTTACGAACCACCGGCCCGTTTCGCGGCATCGCCGCCACGGCGGTCACTGCCCCGGCGCCGTCGAGCGCCGCCCCCATGAGGACCAGCCACCCGACCCCCACCGCGCACGCCTGTACGGCACACCGTCGCGCCGCGTGCCGCAGGCCCGCCTGCCGCAGGGCGGCGTACCGCCGAGCCGCTCGCCCCCGGCCCGTGTACCGCCGTGCCGTCCGCCGCAGGGCCATGCCTCGCAGGGCCGCCCGCCGTCGGGCCGCCCACCACCGAGCCGCTCGCCCCCGGCCCGCGTACCGTCCGGCCGCCCGCCGCAGGGCCACGCCTCGCAGGCCCGCCCGTCGTCGGGCCGCCCGCCGCTGGGTCGCGCGCCGTAGGACCGTTCGGGGCTGGGGTGACGTCACACGGGGGAGCGTAGGACCGCCCGACCGGCCAGGCGAGCGCCGTTCGCGCCGGTGTCCGCGCCGGCGCCACCGACGCGGGGCGGAACGGTACGGAGGGGGCGCATGCACCCACAGACGCGCCCGCCACCCCACCCGGCCGACGCGCGGCCCCCACATCCCGCCCCACCGCACGCCTCCGCCCGGGGACCGACCGGGACCGTCGCTCGGCTGCCGGCACCGCGCCGCACGCTCCCCGGCCCGGTCGGCCGGCACCCGGCCCCCGCATCGCACCGCGCCACAGACCTCTTGCCCGCACCACCCCCCGTCACACGTGCCCCGCCCCCCTACTCCCCCCGAGTGACATTCCCCCCACCCCTCGCCGTGTCGGCGGCGAGCGGCGAACCCTTTCGCCTTCAGTGGGCCATAGATCTGATCAGCACCAAATACCGCCAAACGTGAACACGCCCCATGGATGGCCCTACCCGTGCCGCCACCCGTGCCCACCGGCGGGGGCGGCTCTTCGGAGGTAGCACAGATGTCGTACGACGGTGTCAAACCGGGCACGGCCGTGCGCTCGGTCATGCGCTCGGTCGCCTTTCTGACCGCAGGCGTCCTCGCGGCGCCCCTGCTGGCCGGCTGCGGCTCCGACGACGAGGGCAGCAAGCCGCTGGCCGGGCAGGACATCGCGCCCGCCGCCCGCGCCAGCGTCGCCGACGGGGGCACGCTGCGCTGGGCCGTGGACGCGATGCCGCAGACGCTGAACGCCTACCAGGCGGACGCCGACGCGGGCACCGCCCGGATCGCCCAGGCCGTGCTGCCCGCCATGTTCCGCGTCGGCGCCGACGGGCGCCCGCAGCGCGACGCCGACTACCTCGACTCGGCCCGGGTGACGGAGACCGAGCCCCAGCAGGTGGTCGTCTACCGGCTCAACCAGCAGGCGGTCTGGAGCGACGGCCGCGAGATCGGCGCGGACGACTTCGCCGCCCAGTGGCGCGCGCTGTCCGGCAAGGACTCCGCGTTCTGGACCGCGCGCAACGCCGGTTACGACCGCATCGAGAAGGTGGAGCGCGGCGCCAACGGCCTGGAGGTCAAGGTCACCTTCAGCCGCCCCTACGCCGACTGGCGGTCGCTGTTCTCGCCGCTGTACCCCAAGGACGTCACCGGCGCCGCGAACGAGTTCAACGACGGCGCCCGCAAGAAGCTCAAGGCCACCGCGGGCCCCTTCACGGTGCGCGACATCGACACCAAGGACAAGGACGTCGTCCTCTCCCGCAACCCGCGCTGGTGGGGCCGTCCGGCCAAGCTGGACCAGATCGTGCTGCACCAGGTCGACCCCGGCAAGCGGGCCGACGCGCTCGCCGACGGCGCCGTGGACGTGGCCGACCTCGACCCCTCCGACGCCGACCGGGTCACCCGGGGCGCCGGCCAGGCCGGCGCCCCGTTCCAGGGGCCGGCCGGCGGACGCACCGCCGCCAAGGCGCCGCGCTCCGGGGCGCTCGCGCAGGGGTCCGGCGCCCCCGACGCCGAGGTCTCCCTCCGGCAGCAGCTCGGGCTGCGCGACGTCACCGTGCGCAAGTCCCTGGAGCCCGCCTACACCCAGCTCGCCCTCAACGGCGCCGGCGGCCCGCTCGCCGACGAACGGGTCCGGCATGCGGTGGCGCGCGCCCTGAACCGCACGGAACTCGCCGAGCTGGTGCTGAAGCCGCTCGGCCTGCCCGCCGTCCCGGTCGGCAGCCACCTCGCCCTGTCCGGCCAGGACGCCTACGCCGACAGCAGCGACGCGCTGGGCGGGCAGGACACCGCGCAGGCCCGTGCGCTGCTCGCGGACGCCGGCTGGGTCCCCGGTGCGGTCAAGGACCAGAAGCAGGGGAGCAAGGCGGCCGGCGCCCCGGCGGTCCCGGGCACGGACGGCTCGCCCGGCTCCCCGGGCGCCGCGAACGACGGCACGTACATCGTCGGCGTCAACGACCATGTGGAGGACGACAAGGCGCCGCGCCGGCACAAGGGCGACGCGCCGGGGGGCGCCCAGGAGAAGAGCGGAGACGGCGGCGGCGCCCGTCAGCTCGTCCAGGACGGCCGGCAGTACGCCCGGGAGCGCGTGCGGCAGGGGCACGCGCCCGGCGCGTACGCCCCGCGCGGCACCGCCGCCCCCGCCGACGCCAGGACCGCGCCGCTGGCCAAGGACGGCAAGCCGCTCACGCTCCGCTTCGTGCTGCCCTCCGGCCCCGGCTCGGACACGCTGGCCAAGGTCGCCGGCCGGATCTCGGCGATGCTCGACGCGGTCGGTATCGGCACGGAGATCACCAAGGTCGCCGACGAGAGCTACTTCCGCGACCACATCGCCGCCGGGCAGTACGACCTCGCCCTGTACTCCTGGCCCTCCTCGCCCTACCCGGCCACCGACGCCCGCCCCGTCTACGCCAAGCCCCTCCCGGCCGCCGACGGCTCCCTGAACGTCCAGCAGAACTACACCCGCGTCGGCACCGACCAGATCGACCAGCTCTTCGACCAGGCGGCCGCCGCGCTCGACGAGGACCAGGAGAGGGACCTCGTCCGCAAGGCCGACGCGCGCATCTGGGCGAACGCCGGCTCCATCCCGCTCTACCAGCGGCCCCAGCTCGTGGCCGCCCGCGCCTCCCTGGTCAACGTGGGCGCCTTCGGTTACCAGACCCCGGTCTTCGAGGACATGGGCTTCCTCAAGAAGGGAGCCAAGGCGTCGCCGTCGCCCTCGTCCTGACGCCCTCCGGGCCGCCGCCGAGGTCCTCCTTGGGCCTTCGCGGCGGCGGCCCCGTAGCATGGGGTGAGGCCGTGGCATGTTCAGCCCGGCAGGGCGCGCGTGCCGAGGACGTACGCGCAGCCGTCCGCACACTCCGGGAGTACGCCTCAATATGGCCGCGTCCACTACGCGTCACGACATCCGCAACGTCGCCATCGTCGCTCACGTCGACCACGGCAAGACGACCATCGTCGACGGCATGCTCAAGCAGGCCGGCGCCTTCGCCGCCCACCAGCTCGACACCGTCGACGACCGCATGATGGACTCGAACGACCTGGAGCGTGAGAAGGGCATCACGATCCTCGCCAAGAACACGGCGGTGAAGTACCACCCCAAGGACGGCGGGGACCCGATCACGATCAACATCATCGACACGCCGGGCCACGCCGACTTCGGCGGCGAGGTCGAGCGCGGCCTGTCGATGGTGGACGGCGTGGTGCTGCTGGTCGACGCCTCCGAGGGTCCGCTGCCGCAGACCCGCTTCGTGCTGCGCAAGGCCCTCCAGCAGCGCCTGCCGGTCATCCTGTGCATCAACAAGACGGACCGTCCGGACTCCCGCATCGACGAGGTCGTCAACGAGACCTACGACCTCTTCCTCGACCTGGACGCGGACGAGGAGCAGATCGAGTTCCCGATCGTCTACGCCTGCGGCCGTGACGGCGTCGCGTCGCTGACCAAGCCGGACAACGGCACGGTCCCGTCCGACAGCGACAGCCTGGAGCCGTTCTTCTCCACCATCCTGGCGCACATCCCGGCCCCGACGTACGAGGAGGACGCGCCGCTCCAGGCGCACGTCACCAACCTCGACGCCGACAACTTCCTCGGCCGCATCGCGCTGCTGCGCGTGGAGCAGGGCGAGCTGCGCAAGGGCCAGACGGTCGCGTGGATCAAGCGCGACGGCACCGTGCAGAACGTGCGGATCTCCGAGCTGATGATGACCGAGGCGCTCACCCGCAAGCCCGCCGAGAAGGCCGGGCCGGGCGACATCTGCGCCGTCGCCGGCATCCCGGACATCATGATCGGCGAGACGCTGGCCGACCCGGAGAACCCGGTCGCGCTGCCGCTGATCACGGTGGACGAGCCCGCGATCTCCATGGTCATCGGCACCAACACCTCCCCGCTGGTGGGCCGCGGCGGCACCGGCAAGGGCGCCGACGCCAAGGCCGTCGTCAAGGACCGCAAGGTCACCGCCCGTCAGGTCAAGGACCGCCTGGACCGCGAGCTGGTCGGCAACGTGTCCCTGCGCGTCCTGGAGACCGAGCGCCCCGACGCGTGGGAGGTGCAGGGCCGCGGCGAGCTGGCGCTGGCCATCCTGGTCGAGCAGATGCGCCGCGAGGGCTTCGAGCTGACCATCGGCAAGCCGCAGGTGGTCACCAAGGAGATCGACGGCAAGGTCTACGAGCCGGTCGAGCGCATGACGGTCGACGTGCCCGAGGAGCACATGGGCGCCGTCACGCAGCTCATGGGCGTGCGCAAGGGCCGGATGGACAACATGTCCAACCACGGCTCCGGCTGGGTGCGCATGGAGTTCGTCGTGCCCTCCCGCGGTCTGATCGGCTTCCGCACCGAGTTCCTCACCCAGACCCGCGGCACGGGCATCGGCCACTCCCTCCACGAGGGCTTCGAGCCCTGGTTCGGCACGCTCCAGACCCGTAACAACGGCTCCCTGGTCGCCGACCGCTCCGGCTCGGTCACCGCGTTCGCGATGACCAACCTCCAGGAGCGCGGCGTGCTGTTCACCGACCCGGGCACCGAGGTGTACGAGGGCATGATCGTCGGCGAGAACTCGCGCGCCGACGACATGGACGTGAACATCACCAAGGAGAAGAAGCTCACCAACATGCGGTCCTCGACCGCCGACGTGGCCGAGTCGATCGTCCCGCCGCGCAAGCTCTCCCTGGAGCAGTCCCTGGAGTTCTGCCGCGACGACGAGTGCGTGGAGGTGACCCCGGAGGCGGTCCGCATCCGCAAGGTCGTCCTCGACCAGCGCGACCGCGCCCGCGCCGCCAGCCGCGCCAAGCACGGCTGAGCCGCGCCGGCCGCCCGAGCGCCGCTGAGCGGCTGGCCGACGACGTGAACGAGGGGCCCGCACGGCACATGCCGTGCGGGCCCCTCGTCGTCACAGGCGGCCCCGCCCGGGTCGTCACGGCCGTACAGGGTTTTCCCTACAAACGTGCGCCGGGTCACCCGCTCGGGGTCCGGTGGGCCGGGATGCGTTGTTAGAGTCACCTAACTGGGGCCTTATCGGGCCTCGCGGGCCGGTCTGTCCCCTTACCGGAGCCTTACCGGACCCCGCCGCATGCCCACGGCGTCGACTGCATCCGCTCCGCCGTTCGCGCAACCGGTTTTCCAGCCGTTCTGTCCGCTGTACGGACAGCTATGCCCGATAGTTGTGTAACAAGTCCGTTTCGCATGGATCTTTCACCAAACCCTTTGTCCGGATTTTGGAAGAAGTGGGCGGCAGGTGTGATCGAACCGA
This sequence comes from Streptomyces sp. NPDC046985, assembly GCF_040644415.1. Classification (NCBI taxonomy): domain Bacteria; kingdom Bacillati; phylum Actinomycetota; class Actinomycetes; order Kitasatosporales; family Streptomycetaceae; genus Streptomyces; species Streptomyces sp. NPDC046985. The sequence goes on along the minus strand of NZ_JBEYWK010000001.1, from coordinate 319,189 downwards.
GACCTCGAAGGTGTGGTTCGTCCCGCTGGGCATGGCAGATAGTTAGGCGCGTAGAGCTCGGGTGAACGGGTCAAGCGCTGAAGGCGCCGCCGACTCACGAGCGCGGGGTACCTGACCGTTTCAGGCACCGGTGACGGTGACGCGTCGCGTACCCCTCCATGCGGTGAACCAATGGACTCATGAGGAGGAACCCATGCGCGGTGCCAAGAGTGCCAAGTGGGTGGCGATGGCCGCGGTTGTGGCGCTGGGAGTCACGGCCTGCGGTGGCGGGAGCAGCGACTCGGGCGACGGCGGCTCGCGCAAGGTCGACCCGAACGGCACGTTCAGCTACCAGAGCAACGAGCCGCAGCACCCGATCCTGCCGGCCAACGTCATGGAGACCGGCGGCGGCCACATCACCGACGCCCTCTTCAGCGGCCTCGCCGACTACAACGCCAAGTCGGGCAAGCTGGAGAACCTGGTCGCCGAATCCCTCAAGCAGGACGACGCCAGCCACTACACCATCACGGTGAAGAAGGGCTGGACCTTCCACAACGGCGAGCCGGTCACGGCCCACTCCTTCGTCGACGCCTGGAACTGGGCCGCCGACACCAAGAACGCGCAGCAGAACGCGTCCTGGTTCTCGGACATCAAGGGCTTCACCGACGTCCACCCGGACAAGGGCGCCCCGAAGACCGACAAGATGTCCGGTCTGACCACGCCGGACGACTACACCATCAAGGTCGAGCTGGCCAACCCGGTTCCGTACTGGACCTACAAGCTGGGCTACAGCGCCTACTACCCGCTGCCCAAGGCGTTCTACTCGGACCCGAAGAAGTTCGGCCAGGAGCCGATCGGCAACGGCGCCTACCAGTTCGTGAAGTGGAACCACAACCAGGACTTCCAGGTCAAGCGGTACGACAAGTACATGGGGCCGAAGCCGAAGAACGGCGGCATCGACTTCAAGTTCTACACGACCTCTGAGGCCGCCTACCAGGACGCCGTCTCCGACAACCTGGACGTGCTGGACCAGGTCGCGCCGACCGACATGGCCAAGTACCACCAGGACCTCGGCAAGCGCGCCGTCGACGCCCCGCAGAACGCGATCCAGACGATCGCCGTGGCCGAGTACGCGCCGACGATCAAGAGCCTGAAGGACCGCGGGAAGTTCATCGCGGGCCTGTCCATGGCCATCGACCGCGCCACCATCACCAAGACGGTGCTGGCCGGCTCGCGTGAGCCCGCCACCGGCTACGTCCCGCCGGCCGTCGAGGGCTACAAGGCCAACGCCTGCGGCGACGCCTGCGTCTACAACCCGACGAAGGCCAAGCAGCTCGTGCAGGAGGCGGGCGGCGCCAACGCGACCATCTCGATCCTGTACAACGCCGACGGCGGTCACAAGGAGTGGGTGACGGCCGTGTGCGCCAACATCACCCAGAACACCGGCGTCAAGTGCGACGGCGACTCGAAGGCCGACTTCAAGACGGCGCTCGACGTCCGCACCAAGAAGAAGGTCCAGAGCCTCTACCGCTCCGGCTGGGTGCAGGACTACCCGCTGAACGCCAACTTCCTCAAGGACCTCTACGGCACCACCGCGGCGGGCAACGAGGGCGGCTACTCCAACAAGACGTTCGACCAGCTCGCTGCCAAGGCTGACAAGGCCGCTACGCTGGACGAGTCGGTCAAGCTGTACCAGGACGCCGAGGCGGCCCTGTACAAGGACATGCCGGCGATCCCGCTCTGGTACTACAAGACGAACGCTGGCTACTCGAAGAACGTCGAGGACGTCAGCTACGACACCTTCGGCAAGCCGGTTTACGCGGACGTCGAGGTCTTCAAGAAGTAAAGGGCCGTTACGGTCGATTCACCGAGGCGCCCGCGCTGGCCGCGGGCGCCCCACCGTTCACGATCGACGGCCGCACCTCCCACACCCAGGTGACCGCGGCAGGTGCGGCCGTCTGAACGGCTCACAATGGAGGCTCGATGGGGCGCTACGTCGCGAGGCGACTGCTCCAGATGATCCCGGTCTTCTTCGGGACCACTCTGCTCATCTTTCTGATGGTCTACTCCCTGCCAGGCGACCCCGTGCGGGCGCTGTGGGGCGACCGGCCCGCCGATCCCCAGGCGATGGCACAGTTGCGTCACGAGTACTGGCTGGACCGGCCGGTGCTGGAGCAGTACTGGCACTACATCAGCAACGTGTTCCAGGGGAACTTCGGCACCAGCTTCGTGACCGGACGCAAGGTCGTGGACGTCATGTCCGAGGTCTTCCCGGTGACGGTCCGGCTCGCCCTGGTCGCCTTCGCCATCGAGATCGTGGTCGGCCTGGCCCTGGGCCTGCTGTCCGGTCTGCACCGCGGCAAGTTCTACGACAAGCTCGTCCTGGTCATCACCCTTTTCCTGGTGTCCATCCCGATCTTCGTGCTGGGCTTCGTCGCGCAGACCGTCTTCGGCAACCAGCTCGGCTGGGTGACCCCGACCGTGCAGGACTCCAACGACATCAGTCAGCTCCTGCTGCCGGGCATCATCCTCGGCTCGCTGTCCTTCGCGTACGTCGCGCGGCTCAGCCGGACCTCCATCGCCGAGAACCTCCGCGCCGACTACGTGCGCACGGCCGTGGCCAAGGGCCTGCCGCGCCGCCGCGTCATCGGCGTCCACCTGCTGCGCAACTCGCTGATCCCGGTGGTCACCTTCCTCGGCACCGACCTGGGCGCCCTGATGGGCGGCGCCATCGTCACCGAGGGCATCTTCAACGTGCACGGCATCGGCAACACGCTGTACCGGTCGATCAACCAGTCCGACAACACCACGGTGGTCGGCATCGTCACCGTCCTGGTGATCGTCTACCTGGTCTCCAGCCTCCTCGTCGACCTGCTCTACGCCGTCCTGGACCCGAGGATCCGCTATGTCTGAGGCACTCACCACCGAAGCGGCCCTGGAGAGCGCGGTGACCGCCGCGGCGCCGCCGAACCCCTCCCCGGAGAAGCCGCGCAGCCTCTGGTCGGACGCATGGCGGGACCTGCGCCGCAACCCGTTCTTCGTGATCTCGGGTGTGCTGATCGTCGTGCTGATCGTCATCGCGATCGCTCCGGGCCTGTTCACCTCCACCGACCCCAAGCACGCGGACCTCGCGCACCACTACCTGACCGGCCCGAACTGGAGCCACCTGGGCCAGGCCGACTGGTTCGGCTACGACGGCCAGGGCCGCAGCGTGTACTCCCGTGCCCTCTACGGCGCCCGCGCCTCGATCGTCGTCGGCATCTTCACCACCCTCGGCGTCGCCCTCCTGGGCAGCGTGACGGGCATGCTCGCCGGCTACTACGGCGGCTGGCTCGACGCCGTGCTGTCCCGCGTCACCGACGTGTTCTTCGGCATCCCGCTGCTGCTCGGCGCGATCGTCGTCCTCAACGCCTTCACCCACCGCACGGTGTGGACCGTGGTGGCCGCACTGGTCTTCCTCGGCTGGACCCAGATCACCCGTGTCATGCGCGGTTCGGTGATCACCGTCAAGCAGCAGGACTTCGTGCAGGCCGCGCGGGCGCTCGGCGCCGGCACCGGACGGATCCTGGTGCGACACGTCCTGCCCAACGCGGTGGCCCCGGTCATCGTGATCTCCACGATCGCGCTCGGCGGCTACATCTCGCTGGAAGCGACCCTGTCCTTCCTGGGCATCGGCCTGCCGGCCAGCACGGTCTCCTGGGGCAACGACATCTCGTCCGCGCAGACCGTCATCCGTACCGCGCCGCACGTGCTGTTCTTCCCCAGCGCCATGCTGAGCCTCACCGTGCTCGCGTTCATCATGCTCGGCGACGCGGTCCGCGACGCCCTCGACCCGAAGCTGCGCTGAGGGAGGCGTACGTGACCACCATCGAAGACACCGCCCCCGCCCCCGTCTCCGACGAGAGCTACCAGGGCCCCCTGCTCGAAGTGCGCGACCTGCACGTGGAGTTCCACACCCGGGACGGCGTGGCCAGGGCCGTCAACGGCGTGAACTACAGCGTGAGCGCCGGCGAGACCCTGGCCGTGCTCGGCGAGTCGGGCTCCGGCAAGTCGGTGACCGCGCAGGCCGTCATGGGCATCCTCGACATGCCGCCCGCGAAGATCCCGCGCGGCGAGATCCTCTTCCGCGGCCAGGACATGCTCCGGATGTCCGCCGAGGAGCGCCGCAAGATCCGCGGCCGCCGGATCGCCATGATCTTCCAGGACGCGCTCAGCTCCCTTAACCCGGTGCTGTCCGTCGGCTACCAGCTCGGCGAGATGTTCCGCATCCACCTCGGCCTCTCCAAGAAGGAGGCCAAGGCCAGGGCGATCGAGCTGATGGACCGGGTGAAGATCCCGGGCGCCGCCGCCCGCGTGAACGACTACCCGCACCAGTTCTCCGGCGGCATGCGCCAGCGCATCATGATCGCCATGGCGCTGGCCCTGGAACCCGACCTGATCATCGCCGACGAGCCGACCACGGCGCTCGACGTGACGGTCCAGGCCCAGGTCATGGACCTGCTCGCCGATTTGCAGCGCGAGTACAACATGGGTCTGATCCTGATCACCCACGACCTCGGCGTGGTCGCGGACGTCGCCGACAAGATCGCGGTGATGTACGCGGGCCGGATCGTGGAGACCGCCCCGGTGCACGAGCTGTACAAGCGGCCGGCGCACCCGTACACGCGGGGCCTGCTGGACTCGATCCCGCGCCTGGACCAGAAGGGCCAGGAGCTGTACGCGATCAAGGGTCTGCCGCCCAACCTGCTGCGCACCCCCGCCGGCTGCGCGTTCAACCCGCGCTGCCCCAAGGCCGAGGACATCTGCCGCACGGACGTCCCGCCGCTGCACCCGGTCACCGAGCCGGACGGCGCCGAGCTGCCCGGCCGCGGCTCGGCGTGCCACTTCTGGAAGGAGACGATCCGTGGCTGAGCTGACGAAGGACGACGGGGTCGACGCCACGCCCAACGTCTCCGAGGTCGAGGTGGTCGCCGCGGCCACCGAGGACGAGGCGGTCGCCGCGGTCGAGGCGCCCGTCGAGCGGGGCGAGCCCATCCTCCAGGTGCGCGACCTGGTCAAGCACTTCCCGCTGACCCAGGGCATCCTGCTCAAGCGCCAGATCGGCGCGGTGCGGGCCGTCGACGGGATCTCCTTCGACCTGCACCAGGGCGAGACCCTGGGCATCGTGGGCGAGTCCGGCTGCGGCAAGTCGACGGTGGCCAAGCTCCTGATGAACCTGGAGCGGGTCTCCTCCGGCGAGATCTTCTACAAGGGCCAGGACATCACCAAGCTGTCCGGGCGCGCGCTGAAGGCGGTCCGGCGCAACATCCAGATGGTGTTCCAGGACCCGTACACCTCGCTCAACCCGCGCATGACGGTGGGCGACATCATCGGCGAGCCGTTCGACATCCACCCGGAGGCCGCGCCGAAGGGCGACCGGCGCCGCAAGGTGCAGGAACTGCTCGACGTCGTCGGCCTCAACCCGGAGTACCTCAACCGCTACCCGCACCAGTTCTCCGGCGGCCAGCGCCAGCGCATCGGCATCGCCCGCGGCCTCGCGCTCAACCCCGAGATCATCATCTGCGACGAGCCGGTCTCCGCGCTGGACGTGTCCGTGCAGGCGCAGGTGATCAACCTGATGGAGCGGCTCCAGGACGAGTTCAACCTGTCCTACATCTTCATCGCGCACGACCTGTCGATCGTCCGGCACATCTCCGACCGGGTCGGCGTGATGTACCTCGGCAAGATGGCCGAGATCGGCTCCGACACGCAGATCTACGACCACCCGACGCACCCCTACACCCAGGCGCTGCTGTCGGCGGTCCCGGTGCCCGACCCGGAGGCCCGCGAGCACCGCGAGCGGATCATCCTCACCGGCGACGTGCCCTCCCCGGCCAACCCGCCCTCGGGCTGCCGCTTCCGCACCCGCTGCTGGAAGGCGCAGGACAAGTGCGCGCAGGAAGTGCCCGTGCTGGCGGTCCCCGAGGTGTTCAAGGGCTTGGACACCCCGGCGGCCCACGAGTCGGCCTGCCACTTCGCCGAGGAGAAGGACGTCGTCCACGCGGTGTAGTCCCTCGCCGCGACGACGGAGCGCACACCGACGCCGGTCCCCGGCGCCCTCCCCAGGGCGCCGGGGACCGGCGTCCGTGCGTGGAGCGCGCGCCCGCGCTGACGGCCCGTACGCTGATCTGCGCCGACGGCCCGTACGGCTGACCTGCGCCGGTGACCTGCGCCGACGACCCGTATGGCTGACTCGCGCCGGCGATCCGTACGGCCGACCCGCGCCGACCCGCGCCGGGGAGCCGCACGGCTGACCCGTGCGGCTGCGCGCCGTACGGCTGCACCGCGGTCCCGGGCCGGTGCGGCGACCATCCGATACGCGGCTTGTCTGCTGATATGGGAAAGGGTCGCCGGTCCGTCCGGGCGCGGCGCCCCGGCCGCCGCCCGCCCGCCGTCCCCGCAGGAGCCGCCCATGCGCGCAGGTCTCCGCGTGGCGTGCGCCGCGGGGCTGGCGGCGGCCGCGCTGCCGCTCGCCGCCTGCGGAAGCGGCCCCGGCCCCGCCGGGGGCAGCGTGCTCAGCGCGTCCTGGGGCGACCCGCAGAGCCCGCTGGAGCCGGCCGACACCAACGAGGTGCAGGGCGGCAAGGTGCTCGACATGGTCTTCCGCGGCCTGAAGCGGTACGACCCGAGGACCGGCAAGGCCGAGAACATGCTCGCCGAGCGGATCGCCGCCTCCGACGCGCGCACCTACACCGTCACCGTCAAGGACGGCTGGCGGTTCAGCGACGGCGAACCGGTCACCGCGCGGTCCTTCGTCGACGCCTGGAACTACGGCGCGAGCCTGCGCGACCACCAGAAGAACGCCTACTTCTTCGGCTACATCGAGGGCTACGACCAGGTCCACCCCGACACCGGCGCGCAGCGCGCCGACACCCTGTCCGGGCTGCGCGTCACCGGCCCGCGGACCTTCACCGTCCGGCTGAACCAGAAGTTCTCCGGCTTCCCCGACACCCTGGGATACGCCGCCTTCGCCCCGCTGCCCCGGACCTTCTTCACCCACCACCGGGCGTGGCTGGACAAGCCCGTCGGCGACGGGCCGTACACCATCGCGTCGTACACCCAGGGCGCGCAGATGTACCTGAAGAAGTGGGACGGCTACCCCGGGCCGGACAAGGCGCGCAACGACGGCGTGACCCTGATGGTCTACACCGACGCCGACACCGCCTACACCGACGTGCTCGCCGGCAACCTCGACCTGGTCGACGACATCCCCGCCGGCCAGCTCAAGAACGTGCGCTCCGACCTCGCGGGCCGCTACATCGACACGCCGGCCGGCATCCTCCAGACCCTGGCGTTCCCGTACTACGACCCGGCGTGGCGCAGCGCCGGGGCGCGCAAGGTCCGCACCGGGCTGTCCATGGCCGTCGACCGGGCGCAGATCACCAGGACGCTCTTCCGGGGCACCCGCACCCCGGCCACCGACTGGACCTCGCCCGTCCTCGGCGCGGACGGCGGCTACCGGGCCGGGCTGTGCGGACACGCCTGCGCCTGGGACCCCGCCGGGGCGCGCAAGCTGATCCGCGAGGGCGGCGGCCTGCCCGGCGGCCAGGTGCGCATCGCGTACAACGCCGACTCGGGCTCGCACAAGGAGTGGGTGGACGCCGTGTGCCACTCCATCGACAACGCGCTCGGCGACGACCGGGCCTGCGTGGGGAGTCCGGTCGGGACCTTCGCCGACTTCCGCGACCAGATCTCGCGTTCCCGGATGACCGGGCCGTTCCGGGCCGGCTGGCAGATGGACTACCCCCTGATCCAGAACTTCCTCCAGCCGCTGTACTACACCGGCGCCTCCTCCAACGACGGCAGGTGGTCGGACCAGCGCTTCGACCGGCTCGTCGACCAGGCGAACGCCGAGACCGGCCGGCGCCGGGCGATCGGCCTGTTCCAGCAGGCCGAGGGCGTGGTCCGCGACGAGATGGCCGCCATCCCGCTGTGGTACCAGAACGGCAGCGCCGGCTACTCCGACCGGCTGCACCACGTGGCGCTGAACCCCTTCAGCGTCCCCGTCTACGACGAGATCACGGTCGGCTGAGCCGCCATGGGACCTTACGTCGCACGGCGCCTGCTCCAGATGGTCCCGGTGTTCTTCGGGGCCACGCTGCTGATCTTCCTGATGGTCAACGTGATGGGCGACCCCGTCGCCGGGCTGTGCGGCGAACGCGCCTGCGACTCGGCCACCGCGGCCCAGCTCACCCGGGAGTTCGGCCTCGACCAGCCGCTGTGGCGGCAGTACGCGGTCTACCTGGGGAACGTCTTCGCCGGGGACTTCGGGACCGCGTTCAACGGCCAGCCGGTCACCGCGCTGATGGCCGCCGCCTTCCCCGTCACCGTCCGGCTCACCCTCGTCGCCGTCGTCTTCGAGGTCGTCGTCGGCGTCGGCCTGGGCGTCGTGACCGGGCTGCGCCGCGGCCGGCCGGTGGACACCGCGGTCCTGCTGGGCACCCTCGTGGTCGTCTCCGTGCCCACCTTCGTCACCGGCCTGCTGCTGCAACTGCTGCTCGGCGTCCAGTGGGGATGGATCCGCCCCTCGGCGCCGCCGGAGGCGTCCTTCGACGAGCTGATCGTGCCCGGCCTGGTCCTCGCCTCCGTCTCCCTCGCCTACGTCACCCGGCTGACCCGCACCTCGCTCGCGGAGAACCTGCGCGCCGACTACGTCCGCACGGCCGTCGCCAAGGGCCTGCCGCGGCGCCGGGTGATCGTCCGGCATCTGCTGCGCAACTCGCTGATCCCCGTGGTCACCTTCGTCGGCACCGACGTCGGGGCGCTGATGGGCGGCGCCGTCGTCACCGAGCGCATCTTCAACGTGCACGGCGTCGGCTACCAGCTCTACCAGGGCATCCTGCGCCAGAACACGCAGACGGTCGTCGGCTTCGTCACCGTCCTGGTGCTCGTCTTCCTGGTCGCCAACCTGCTGGTCGACCTGCTGTACGCCGTGCTCGACCCGAGGATCCGCTATGCCTGAGCAGGAGCCCCACGAGCCTCACGAGCCCCGACGCGCCGTCGCGGGCGCCGGGACGGGCGGCGGGACGGACCTGGCGGCGAGCGAGGCGACCAGCCGGGAACGGGACGCGCGGCCGGGCGGTCCGCGCGGGGATGGACCGCGGGACCGGCCGCGGTCGCTGTGGTCCGACGCCTGGCACGACCTGCGCCGCAACCCCGTCTTCCTGCTCTCCGCGCTGGTGATCTGCTTCCTGCTGCTCATCGCCCTCTGGCCCTCGCTGATCGCCCCGGGCGACCCGTTGCGGTGCGACCTGGCCCGCGCACAGGACGGGCCGCGCGCGGGCCACCCGTTCGGCTTCGACGGCCAGGGCTGCGACGTCTACACCCGCACCGTGCACGGCGCCCGCGCCTCCGTCACGGTCGGCGTCTGCGCCACCCTCGGAGCAGCCGTCCTCGGGTCCGTGCTGGGCGGCCTCGCCGGGTACTTCGGCGGAGTGTGGGACGCGGTGGCGTCGCGGCTCACCGACGTCTTCTTCGCCGTCCCGGTCGTCCTCGGGGGACTGGTGCTGCTGTCGGTGGTGACCAGCGACACCGTCTGGCCGGTCGTCGGGTTCATCGTGCTGCTGGGCTGGCCGCAGATCTACCGCATCGCCCGCGGCTCGGTCATCGCCGCGCGCCAGCACGACTACGTGCAGGCCGCCCGCGCCCTGGGCGCCTCGCCCGCCCGCATCCTGCTGCGCCACATCGCGCCCAACGCGGTCGCCCCGGTGATCGTGGTCGCCACCCTCGCGCTCGGCACGTACATCGCCCTGGAGGCCACCCTGTCCTACCTCGGCGTGGGGCTGAGGCCGCCGAGCGTGTCCTGGGGCATCGACGTCTCCGCCGCCTCGCCCTACATCCGCAACGCCCCGCACGCGCTGCTGTGGCCCGCCGGGGCGCTGGCGATCACGGTGCTGGCCTTCATCATGCTCGGCGACGCGGTGCGCGACGCCCTCGACCCGAAGCTGAGGTGACGGCCGCGTGCTGCTCGAAGTCGACGACCTGCGCGTGGAGTTCCGCCTCCGGGACGGCGTCGCGCACGCGGTCAACGGCGTCTCCTTCCAGGTGGAGGCGGGCGAGACGCTGGCCGTGCTCGGGGAGTCCGGCTGCGGCAAGTCGGTGACCGCGCAGGCCGTCATGGGCATCCTCGACACGCCTCCCGGCCGGATCGCCGGCGGAAGGATCCTCTTCCAGGGCCGGGACCTGCTGGCGCTCAAGGAGGAGGAGCGGCGGAGGCTGCGCGGCGCCGGCCTCGCGATGATCTTCCAGGACGCGCTGTCCGCGCTGAACCCCGTGATGACCGTCGGCGCCCAGCTCGCGGAGATGTTCACCGTGCACCGGGGCATGTCCCGCAAGGACGCCCGCGGGCGGGCGGTGGAGCTGATGGACCGGGTGCGCATCCCGGCGGCCGCGCAGCGCGTGCGCGACTACCCGCACCAGTTCTCCGGCGGCATGCGCCAGCGCGTCATGATCGCCATGGCGCTGGCCCTGGAACCGGCGCTGGTCATCGCGGACGAGCCGACCACCGCGCTGGACGTGACGGTCCAGGCCCAGGTCATGGACCTGCTCGCCGAGTTGCAGCGGTCCTACGCCATAGGTCTGATCCTGATCACCCACGACCTGGGCGTGGTCGCCGACGTCGCGGACCGGATCGCGGTGATGTACGCGGGCCGGATCGTCGAGTCCGCCCCCGTGCACGCCCTCTACAAGAGCCCCGCCCACCCCTACACGCGCGGCCTGCTCGACTCCGTGCCGCGCCTGGACCGCAAGGGCCGGGAGCTGTACGCGATCAAGGGCCTGCCGCCCAGCCTCGCCCGCATCCCCTCCGGCTGCGCCTTCCACCCGCGCTGCCCGCTCGCCCGGGACGTGTGCCGCACCGACCGGCCGCCGCTGTACCCGGTGGACGAACGGCGCGGCGCCGCCTGCCACTTCTGGAGGGAGTGCCTGGATGGCTGAGCCGCGGTCCGAGCCGATCCTGCGGGTGCGGGGGCTGGTCAAGCACTACCCGCTCACCCGGGGCGTCCTCTTCCGCAGACAGGTCGGCGCGGTCCGGGCGGTGGACGGCGTCGACTTCGACCTCGCCGGGGGCGAGACCCTGGGCGTCGTGGGGGAGTCCGGCTGCGGCAAGTCGACCGTGGCGCGGCTGCTGTGCAGCCTGGAGCGGCCCACGGCGGGCGAGATCCGCTATCGCGGCGAGGACGTCGCCACGCTGTCCGGGCGGGCGCTGAAGGCGGTGCGCCGCAACATCCAGATGGTGTTCCAGGACCCGTACACCTCGCTCAACCCGCGCATGACGGTGGGCGACATCGTCGGCGAGCCCTTCGAGATCCACCCCGAGGCGGCCCCGAAGGGCGACCGGCGCCGGAGAGTGCGGGAACTGCTCGACGTCGTCGGCCTGAACCCGGAGTACGTCAACCGCTACCCGCACCAGTTCTCCGGCGGCCAGCGCCAGCGCATCGGCATCGCCCGCGGCCTCGCGCTGCGCCCCGAGATCATCGTCGCCGACGAGCCGGTCTCCGCGCTCGACGTCTCCGTGCAGGCGCAGGTGATCAACCTGATGGAGCGGCTCCAGGACGAGTTCGACCTGTCGTACGTCTTCATCGCGCACGACCTGTCGGTCGTCCGGCACATCTCCGACCGGGTCGCCGTCATGTACCTGGGCCGCGTCGTCGAGACGGGCACGGACGAGGAGATCTACGACCACGCCACCCACCCCTACACCCAGGCGCTGCTGTCCGCCGTGCCGGCGCCCGACCCGGAGGGGCGCGAGCGCCGCGAGCGGATCGTCCTCACCGGCGACGTGCCCTCCCCGGCCGACGTGCCCTCCGGCTGCCGCTTTCGCACCCGCTGCTTCAAGGCCCGGGAGCGCTGCGCCCGCGAGGTCCCCGCGCTGGCCGTGCCGGAACGGTTCCGCGGCGCCGGCGGCCCGGCGGCCCACGACTCCGCCTGCCTCTTCGCGGAGGAGCGGCGGACGCCGGCTTAACGCATCGGCAACTCGGCGGAAGCGCGGCCGATATACGCGCGCGGCACGGTGAAGGACGTACGGCCGTGCGGGTGCCGTGAAACGGGCCGGGGCGCGTCATGTCGCCCCGGCCCGTTGCCGTGCCCGCTCCTCGGTCCCGGCGTCCGGTCCCGCTCCCCGGTTCCGGCGTCCGATCCCGCTCCCCGGTCCCAGCGCCCGGGTCCGGCGCCCGTCGCTCAGGCCAGACCCAGGGACCGCTTCAGGAAGTCCACCTGGAGCAGCAGCAGGTTCTCCGCGACCTGCTCCTGCGGCGTCATGTGGGTGACCCCGGACAGCGGCAGCACCTCGTGCGGGCGCCCCGCTGCCAGCAGCGCGGAGGACAGCCGCAGCGCGTGCGCGACGACCACGTTGTCGTCGGCGAGACCGTGCACGATCATCAGCGGACGGTGCGGCTCGGCCGCCGCGGACAGCCCGTCGTCGGTGACGAGCGAACTCAGGGCGTACGACTCCGGGTCGGCGGCCGGATCGCCCAGGTAGCGCTCGGTGTAATGGGTGTCGTACAGCCGCCAGTCGGTGACCGGGGCGCCCGCGATGCCGGCGTGGAAGACGTCGGGGCGGCGCAGCACGGCCAGGGCGGCGAGGTAGCCGCCGTAGGACCAGCCGCGGATCGCCACCCGGCCGAGGTCCAGCGGATGGGTCTCGGCGAGGTCCCGCAGCGCCTCGATCTGGTCGTCCAGGGTGACCGTGAAGTCCCGGTGGACGGCCTTCTCCCAGGCGGGGGAGCGGCCCGGGGTGCCGCGGCCGTCGGCGACGACCACGGCGAACCCCTGGTCGGCGAACCACTGGGAAGTGAGGTGCGCGTTGTGCGCGGCGAGCACGCGGGGGCCGTGCGGGCCGCCGTAGGGGTCGAGGAGGACCGGCAGCGGCGCGGCGGCAGTGTCACGGGGGTAGTCCTTAGGCATAAGCACGGCGCACGGAATCTGCCGTGCGCCCCCCTGGGTGAGGATCACGCGCGGGGTGAGACCCGGATCCTCGGCGTGCGAGGCGATGACCGCGCTCCGCGCGCCGTCCCGCAGCACCCGGGCCTGGGCGCCGGGCCGGTCCAGCGTCGCGGAGACCAGCACGGTCACCTCCCCGGAGCGCACCGCCGTGTGCACGCCCGGCTCCTGGCTCACCCGCTCCACGCCCAGCTCGCTGACCCGGTAGACGTGCACCTCGCCGGTCTCCGGGTCCGCGGCCTCGGCCCCGGCCGACGCGGTGACCAGAACGTCCTCGTCGCCCACGTCCAGCACCGCGCGGACGTGCAACTGGGCGCCGGTGAGCGGCCGTTCGCCGACCGTCAGGACCCGGGCGCCGCCCTCGTCCGCCACCCGCACGAGCTGTCCGGACGGACTCCAGCAGGGCACGCCGGGAAAAAGATCAAGCCAGACCGGATCTTCGTCGGCGTGCACCATCCGGGTCGCCCCCGAGTCCGGGTCCACGGCCAGACACGCCTGGCCGCGCTGGTCCCGCGCCTGCACGAGCAGCAGCGGAGCGCCCGCCGCCGACCAGTGCGCCCGCGCCAGATACGGGTAGCGGTCCCGGTCCCAGACGACCTCGGTCCGCGTCCCGTCCAGCCCGATCACGAACAGCCGCACGTCGGCGTTGGCCGTCCCGGCGGCCGGGTACCGGACCTGGACGGGCTCCCGCTCGGGGTGGGCGGGATCGGAGATCCACCACTGCCTCACCGGCGTGTCGTCCACCCGCGCCGCCAGCAGCCGGTCCCCCTGCGGCGCCCACCAGAAGCCGCGCGAGCGCCCCATTTCCTCGGCCGCGACGAACTCGGCGAGCCCGTAGGCGACGCCCTCGGACTCCGGCTCGGCGAGCGCCCGGTCGCCCTCGCCCTCGGCGCCCACGACCCGCAGCGCGCCCTGGGCGACGTAGGCGACGTGCCGGCCGTCCGGGGAGGGGCGCGGGTCGATCACCGGCCCCGGCACGGGCAGCTCCCGGGCGGTTCCGGCCCGCAACTCGGCTGTGAAAAGCCGCCCCGACAAGGCGAAGGAGGCCAACTCCACGGCCGCGTCGGTGGCGTAGCCGACGATCCCGGCGCCGCCCTCGCGGCTGCGTTCGCGGCGGGCCCGCTCCTGGGGCGAGAGGTCCTCCCCGGCGCCGCCGAGGAGGGCGCGCGGATCGGCCGCCACGCGCTCCCGCCCGCCGGGCAGGTCCAGGACCCGCAGCGAACCGGCCGTGTCGGTACCGGAGTCGGAGCGAAGGAACACGACGCGGGAGGCGTCGGGCGCCACGGTGAACGCACGCGGCGCGCCGAGCGTGAACCGCTGGGTGCGCGCGTGGCGCCGGGGGAAGGAGACAGGCTCGGTGGTCATGCCCCGACCATATTGGCCATGCGCCCCCTCGTGCGGCCGTGCGCGGGACGGTGCGCGCGTGTGGATCGTTATGATCACTACCGCACGGTGGGTATGAACCTGCTGCCCGCTGTGCGGCGTCATCGGATTCACCGGATTCACTTGCGTTCGCTCGTCCGACCCTGCCCCCCCGACCCCCGACCCTCCCGTGTTCAGGGATCTTTGGAGGTGAGCCGCCGTGGCGCTCTCGATTTCGGCGGTGGTGCTGCTGGCGATCATCGTCTTCCTGATGATCAAGAAGTCCGGCCTCAAAGCCGGCCACGCGATCGTGTGCATGCTCCTGGGCTTCTACCTCGCGTCCTCCACGATCGCCCCGACGATCCACCAACTCACCACGAACATCGCGGGGATGATCGGCAGCATCAAGTTCTGAGCAGGCGCGCCCGGTGCCTCGGTGCCTCGGTGCCTCGGTGCCTCGGTGCCTCGGCGTCGCCGGGCGCCCGCACGGTCCTGTGCGGACGTCCGGCGACGGTGCGGTCGGCCGGTCAAACGGCGTTCCCTGACAGGGACTTGGCGCAGGCACACGCGTCTCGTCGGCCTCGCCGCACCGCGCCGCCGACCGCGGCCGAGGGCCCTTGGGCCTGGAATTCGGTTGCCCGGCGGCTCGGCGGCATGTCAGCGTCTTCCCCGTACTTGCTGTCGCACCAGTGGAGCAGTCGATGATCTTCCGAAGCGTTCATCCGGTTCAGCGGCCCATGCGGGCCGTCTCGTCCCCGAATGCTTCGGAGTCCTCGTATGCCCACACAGATCACCGCCCTCTCCGTCAGTAAATCCCTGGGCGGCAGGCTCGTCCTCGACTCGGTGACGTGCGCCCTCGCCGCTGGTGAGCGCACCGGGATCGTCGGTGAGAACGGGTCCGGGAAGACCACCCTGCTGCGCCTGCTCGCCGGGCTGGAGCGGCCCGACCAGGGAGCGGTCGTCGTCCACGCCGACGGCGGCGTCGGCTTCCTCCCGCAGGAGGGACGCCTGCCGCCCGGCGCGACCGTGCGGCAGGTCGTCGACCGCGCGCTGGGGGAACTGCGCGCGATCGAGCGGCGGATGCGCCGCCTGGAGGCCGCGATGGCCGACGGCGACACGTCGGGCCTGGCCGAGTACGGCGAGCTGCTGACCGTCTTCGAACTGCGCGGCGGCTACGAGGCCGCCGCCCGCGTGGAGCGCGCCCTGCACGGCCTCGGCCTGGGGGCGCTGGACCACGCCCGCGCGGTGGGCAGCCTGTCCGGCGGCGAGCAGGCCCGGCTGCGCCTGGCGGCCGTGCTGGCGCCGAGCCCGGAGGTGCTGCTGCTGGACGAGCCCACCAACCATCTCGACGACGACGCCCTCGGCTGGCTGGAGGAGCACCTGCGCGCCCGGCAGGGCGCCACGGTGGCGGTCTGCCACGACCGCGTCTTCCTCGAACGCGTGGCCACCAGCCTGCTGGAGGTGGACGCCGACCGGCGCAGCGTGGTCCGGTACGGCGACGGCTACGCCGGCTACCTCGCCGAGAAGGCGGCGGGCCGCCGGCGCTGGGCCCAGGCGCACGCCCAGTGGCAGGACGACGTGGACCGGTTCCGGGAGGCCGCCGCGACCACCGCCCGCCGGGTGGCGCCGGGGCGGCCGATCAAGGACGGCAACAAGATGGCCTACGGCCGGGCGGCGGGCCGCGTGCAGCAGTCGGTGGCCAGCAGGGTGCGCCAGGCCGAGGAACGCCTGCGCCGTCTGCTGGCGGACCCCGTCCCGCCGCCTCCGCAGCCGCTGCGCTTCGCCGCGGTGCTGCGGGCGGACCACGCGCCGGGCGTCGCGCTGGAGGCCGCCGGCGTCAGCGTCCCGGCCCGGCTCGGCCGTACGTCGCTCACGGTCGCCGCCGGGCAGCGCCTGCTGATCACCGGGCCGAACGGAGCGGGCAAGAGCACCTTGCTGGGCGTCCTGGCCGGGGACGTGGCGCCCGGCGGCGGGACCGTCGTCCGCCGGGGCAGGGTCGGCTTCCTCCCGCAGGAGCCGCGGCCCGGCCGACCGGACGACACGCTGCTGGCCGCCTTCGCCCGCGGCCGAGCGGGACACCCGGCCGAGCACGCCGAGCGGCTGCTCTCCCTCGGCCTGTTCGGCCACGACCAGCTCACCGTGCGGGTGGGCGCCCTGTCCACCGGGCAGCGCCAGCGTCTCGCCCTGGCACGGCTGGTCAGCGAACCGTCGGACGTCCTGCTGCTCGACGAGCCCACCAACCATCTCTCCCCCGCCCTCGTCGAGGAGCTGGAAGCTGCCCTGGACGCCTACGACGGCGCCCTGGTGATCGTCAGCCACGACCGCCGCCTGCTCCGCCGCTGGCACGGCGCCCGCCTGACCCTCCACCGAGGTGTGCACTCGCCGCTGCCCGCCGACGCGGCGAGCGGGTGAGTCGCGAGTGCGGGCGCCGGATCTCGTGCCGCAGGAGGTCCAGGAGCGCGGGCCGGGCCGAACCGCTGCGGCGACCGGGCGGGCGGCGCCTCGTAGGGTGGGGGCATGACGGAACTGCCCGCTCGGCGGCTGCTGCTGGTGCACGCGCATCCCGACGACGAGTCGATCAACAACGGTGTGACCATGGCCCGGTACGCGGCCGAGGGCGCTCAGGTGACCCTGGTGACCTGCACCCTGGGGGAGCGGGGCGAGGTCATCCCGCCGGAACTGCGGCACCTGGAGGGCGTCGCGCTCGGGGCCCGTCGGCGGGAGGAGCTGGCCGCGGCGATGGCCGAACTGGGCGTCGCGGACCACCGGCTGCTCGGGGGCGCCGGGCGGTACCAGGACTCCGGCATGACGGGCCTGCCCGACAACGACGACCCGGCCTGCTTCTGGCAGGCCGACCTCGACGAGGCCGCCGAACGCCTCGCCGCCGTGATCCGCGAGGTGCGCCCGCAGGTCCTCGTCACCTACGACGACGGCGGCGGCTACGGCCACCCCGACCACGTCCAGGCCCACCGCGTCGCCTCGCGCGCCGCCGAGCTGGCCGCCGACTCCGCCGTCCGGCCGGACCTCGGGGCGCCCTGGCGGATCGCCCGGGTGTACTGGAACCGGGCGCCCCGCACGGTGGCCGAAGCCGCCTTCGCCCGGCTCCGGGACGACCTGCCCGGCCTGCCGTTCGCCAAGTCGGCGACCGTGGACGACGTGCCCGGCGTCGTCGACGACGCGCGGATCGCCGTGCGCGTGGAGGGCGACCCCGCCCACGCCGCCGCCAAGGCCGCCGCGATGCGCGCCCACGCCACCCAGATCGAGGTCGCCGGACCGTACTTCGCGCTCTCCAACGAACTGGCGCAGCCCCTGTTCGCCGCCGAGTACTACGAACTCGTGCACGGCGACGGCGTGCCGAGCGGCGCCGGCGACCTGTTCGCCGGGCTCGACGAGGAGGCGTCATGACCCCGGCCGCACGGGAGCCGGGACAAGGCTCCCCGCTCGCCCGGCCCTTCGCGCCGCCGACCGCCCGGCGGGCCGCCGCCTACCTGGGGCTGTTCGTGCTGGGCGCGGTGGCCGGCGCCGCGGGCTCGCTGCTTCAGGCCGCCTGGTTCCCCGGCGGGCTGCTGCTGGCCCTCGCCGGGGCCGCCGGGCTGTTCGTCGGCGGGGCGCGGGCCGCCCGCAGCCGCGGCGGGGCGGCGGCGGGGGCGGCCGGCTGGATGGTCGCCGTCGTGCTGCTCACCGCCAGCCGCCCGGAAGGCGACTTCATGTTCGCCGCGGGCGGCGGCTCCTACCTGTTCCTGCTGGGCGGCATGGCCCTCGCTGTGATCTGCGCCACCCTGGTGCGCGGCCGGGAGCAGGGCGCCCGGGACGTCCGGCTTGGCGAATGACGTACCGCTTCTTCCCGGTGTCCTCGTGGGAGTCCGGTGTGGGTTTCCCCGGCGGTCCCGGGAAACCGGCCGGAAGTGGCCAGTATGGTGGTGCGCGCCGCCGAGCCGCCCGCGCAGTGAGGTCGTCACGGACGGCGGAGCCAACCGGGAGAACCTGCCTTGAGTCGTGAAACTGACACTCCGTCCTCCGGGCCCAACGGGCGCGGCGGAGCCGCCTACCCCTCGGGGACCCCGCCGTACGGTGTGCCGGCGACGTCCGGCGACGGCGCGGGCGGGGACCGTCCGGCC
This sequence comes from Streptomyces sp. NPDC046985, assembly GCF_040644415.1. NCBI lineage: Bacteria > Bacillati > Actinomycetota > Actinomycetes > Kitasatosporales > Streptomycetaceae > Streptomyces > Streptomyces sp. NPDC046985. Next base: position 300,752 of record NZ_JBEYWK010000001.1, on the reverse strand, counting down.
GCCCGGCCGGAGGACCGCAAGACCGAGACCACGCTGACGACCCGGATCCGGATCAACATCCCCGGATCGCGGCCGATTCCGCCCGTGGTCATGCGCAAGACCGTCGCGGACGCCGAGTCCGGAAACGACGCCCCGCGCGACGGGGGCGAGGCGTTCGGCGGCGCCGACGGGGCCGCTGACACCGGGAGTTTCGGCAGGGTCGGCCCGAACGGCGAGACCGGCGACGGCGCGCGCGGAGGCGCCGGGACGCCCCCTGACGCCCCGTCCGCCGCCGCACCCGCCGCCGCGGCCGACGAGAAGCCGACCAGCGACTGGTTCGCGCCCCGCAAGCCCCAGGCGGGCAGCGCCCCGCAGGGCGGCGGCCCGTCCAACGGCGCCGGAACGCCCGGCGGTTCGGGAGCGCAGACGAACGGCGCCGGACCGTCCGCGCCCGGTCCGTCCGCGCCGCCGCCCGGCGGTCCGCGCCCGGGTGCCGCCGGGCGCCCCGGCGGCGTGGTCGGCGCCATGAACGCGCCCGGCGGTTCCGGCCGCCCCGGCGGCGGGCTCCCCGGCGCCACCGGCGGCCCCGTCGCCCCGGGCCACGGCGGCGGCACCGGCTCCTTCGACGTGACCGAGGCGCTGAACGCCGGTCCCCGGCCCGGCGGTCCGCGCCCCGGCGACGGCGGCGAGCCGCGCCGCGACGACCTGCCGTTCTTCGCCGACGGCGGCCAGGGCGGCCAAGGCGGCCAGGGCAGTCACGGCGGTCACCGCGTCCCCAACGGTCAGAACGCCCCGAGCGGCCGGAACGGCGGCCCCGGCGCGAGCGGCCCCGGCGTGCCCAACGGGCAGAGCCCCTACGGCGGTCAGGTCCGCCCCGGCGGTCCGGGCGCCCCGAGCGGCCCCGGCGCGCCCGGCGGTCCGGGCGGATCCGGCGTCCCGGGCGTCCCCGGCGCGCCCGGCCTCCCGGGCGGCCCCCAGGGCCCGTCGGGCCCGACCGGCGGCCCGGTGACCGGCGACGGACCCCTCCTGCCGTTCCCCGGCGTCGGATCGGCGGCCGGCCCCCACGCGCCCGGCCCGCACGTGCCCGGCTCCCACGCGTCCGGCCCGCACGGCGCCGGGGTCGGTCTGAGCGACGACACCGCGATCCTCACCCCGCAGAAGCACGCCCCCGAGCCGGGCGCCCCCGGCTACCCCGGCCGCCCGGACAACGTGTCCGGAGACACCGTCACCAGCGGCATGCCCGTGGTGTCCCCCGGCGCCTCGCCGTTCCGGCCGGGCGCCGAGGGCGCCAAGGGCGCCGCCGCGTCACCGGCGCCCAGCCCGGCCGCGCCGGCCGCGAAGAGCGGCGGCTCGGCCAAGGCGGCCAAGAAGAAGGGCCGCAGCAAGCTCGCGCTGCTCGTCGTCGCCGCGGTCGTCGTCGCCGGGCTCGCCTACGGCGCCGGACTGCTGATGAACCACGCCGACGTGCCCAAGGGCACCACCGTGCTGGGCGTCGACGTCGGCGGCGGCACCCGCGACGACGCGGTCAAGAAGCTCGACGACGCCTTCGGCAAGCGGGTGGACGAGCCGCTGAAGCTGTCGGTGGACGGCAAGACCGTCGCGCTGAAGCCGGACCAGGCCGGGCTCCAGCTCGACGCCGAGGCGACCGCCAGCGCGGCCGCGCAGAGCGACTACAACCCCGTCTCCGTGATCGGCTCCCTGTTCGGCAGCCACCGGGTGGTCGAGCCGCAGATGCCGGTCGACGAGGAGAAGCTCCAGGCGGCGCTCCAGAACGCGGCGGGCGGCGCCGCGTCGTCGGCCGACGGCACGATCAGGTTCGAGCCGGGCAAGGCCGTCGCCGTGTACGGCAGGACGGGCCAGGGCATCGACGCCGCCCGCTCGACCCAGGCGGTGGAGCAGGCGTACCGCGCCCAGGTGGAGACCGGCACGGCCGCGGCGGTGCGGATGCCCACCACGACCCGTCGGCCCACGGTGTCGAACGCCGAGGTCGACCGGATGATGAAGCAGTTCGCCCAGCCCGCGATGTCGGGCCTGGTGACGGTCCGCACGGACGCCGCGCACACCGTCGCCTTCAGCCCGCGCAAGTCGCTGTGGAAGTTCCTGCACGTCAAGGCGGTGGACGGCAAGCTCGTGGAGTACTACGACAAGAACGCGCTCAAGCAGCTCTACGGCGGCGCCTTCGACGGGGTGCTCATCGCCCGGGGCACCGGCCAGAAGACGCCGGTCACCGTGGAGGACGTGATCGGCGCCCTGCGCCCGGCCCTGGTCAGCACGACCGACCGGGTGGGCGTCATCGACACCAACCCCAACTAGCGCCAACGCATGCCCCGGAGGCGGCGAGGGCGCCCGGCGCCCCCTCACCGCCTCCGGCGTGCCGCCCCCTTCACCCCGCGTGCCGCCCCCTGGTCACCCGGCGCGTATGACATCTGTCATCCGGCAGTCAGGACCCCCGACACTGCCCTGTCGCCGGTCTGGCGGCCACCATGGAGGGCATGACGACGACAGTGGAGACCTCCACCGCGAACGCCGCCCCGGCGGTGGCGTTCGACCAGGTGACCAAGAGCTACGGCGACGTACGGGCCGTGGACGGGCTGACCCTCGCCCTGTACCCCGGACAGACCGTGGCGCTGCTCGGGCCCAACGGCGCCGGCAAGTCCACCGCGCTCGACCTGCTCCTCGGGCTGAAGCAGCCCGACAGCGGCTCGGTCGCCCTGTTCGGCGCCGGCCCCCGCGAGGCGATCGTCGCCGGTCGCGTCGGCGCCATGCTCCAGAGCGGCGGCCTGATGGACGAGGTCACCGTCGCGGAGCTGGTCAAGCTCGCCTGCGCGCTGCACCCCAAGCGGTACCGGCCCGCCGACGTGCTGGCCCGCGCCGGCGTCTCGCAGATCGCCGACCGCAAGGTCAACAAGCTTTCCGGAGGCCAGGCGCAGCGGGTCCGCTTCGCGCTGGCCACCGTCGGCGACAGCGACCTGATCGTCCTGGACGAGCCGACCACCGGCATGGACGTCTCCGCCCGGCAGGCCTTCTGGTCCACCCTGCGCGAGCAGGCCGACCAGGGCCGTACCGTCCTGTTCGCCACCCACTACCTGGAGGAGGCCGACGCCGTCGCCGACCGGGTGCTGGTGCTGCACCGGGGCCGGCTGCTGGCCGACGGCACCGCCGCCGAGATCAAGGCCAAGGCCGGGGCGCGACGGGTCTCCTTCGACCTGGAGGGCCCGATCGACGAGGCCGCCCTGCGCGACCTGCCCTTCCTCAGCTCCCTCGACGTGAGCGGCCAGACCGTCCGCATCCAGTCCGCCGACGCCGACGCGACCGTGCACGCGCTGTACGGGCTCGGCGTCTTCCCCCGCAACCTCGAAGTCGCCGGGCTCGGGCTCGAGCAGGCGTTCGTCGCCATCACCGAGGCCGAGGAGGCCAAGCAGTCGTGAACAGCCTGATCAAGCTCGAACTCGCCCGCGCCCTGCGCAACCGCAAGTTCCTGTTCTTCTCCGTGCTCTACCCGTCGATCCTGTTCCTGATCATCGCCGGACACGCCGACAGCACGGAGAAGGTCGACGGCACCGGCCTGACCCTGCCGACGTACATGATGGTCTCCATGGCCTCCTTCGGGGCCCTGACCGCCGTGCTCATGGGCAACAGCGAGCGCATCGCCAAGGAGCGCGAGAGCGGGTGGGTGCGCCAGCTCCGGCTGACCAGCCTGCCCGGCCGCGGCTACGTCTTCGCCAAGACCGCCAGCGCCGCCGTGGTCAGCCTGCCGTCCATCGTCGTCGTCTTCGTGGTCGCCGCCGTCGTCAAGCAGGTCCGGCTCGACGCCTGGCAGTGGCTCGCCCTCACCGGCGCCATCTGGGCCGGCAGCCTGGTCTTCGCCGCCCTCGGCGTCGCCATCGGCTACCTCGCCTCCGGGGACGCCGTCCGTCCGATCACGATGATCGTGTACTTCGGCCTGTCGCTGCTCGGCGGCCTGTGGATGCCGACGACCACCTTCCCGCAGTGGCTCCAGAACATCGCCAAGTGGCTGCCCACGCACGCCTACGCCGCGCTGGGCCAGGCCATCGAGCAGAGCCAGACCCCGCACACGAAGGACATCGCCGTCCTGGTGGTCTTCTTCGCCCTGTTCGCGGGCGGCGCGGCCTGGCTGTACCGCAAGGACACGCTGAAGGCGTGAGCGTGATGACCCGCGCCCCCCGCTCCTGCGACGAGTCGGAGCACACGGTGGCCATCGGCCGGCCGCCCCGCGACCGGGGCGAGGCCGTGCGCAAGATGGTCTGGATCCTCCCCTGGCTGGTCTTCCTCAGCTCGCCGGCGCGGGACCTGGTCTCCGGGTCCCACTCGGCGGCGGGCGCCGTCGGCGGCTGGGCGGGCCTGGCGGTCTTCACCGCGACCTATCTCGCTCTGGTCTTCCGGAACATGGGCCGCCCGTTCCCCGAGCCGGTCGTCACCGGCCTGGCCGTCGCGCTCTGGGCCCTCGCCGTCCTCCTGTGCCTCACCCTCGGCCAGGCGTGGACCGGCCTGTTCGTGTATGTCTCGGTGGCCTGCGGGTCGACGGTCGCGCTGAAGACCGCCTACTGGGCGATCCCGCTGACCACCGCGACCATGCTGGGCGTCGGGTACCTCGTCGGCGCCGGCGAGGACTGGAGCCTGCTCCTGCTGGTGCTGCTCGTCGGCTTCGCCATGACCGGCGTACGGCAGCTCGTGCGCACCACGGTCGAGCTGCGCCGGGCCCGCGCCACCGTCGCGCAGCTCGCCGCCAACGAGGAGCGGCTGCGCCTGGCCCGGGACCTGCACGACCTGCTCGGCCACTCGCTCTCCCTGATCACGCTCAAGAGCGAGCTGGCCGGCCGGATGCTCCCCGACCAGCCCGGCAAGGCCGCCCAGCAGGTCGCCGACATCGAACGGGTCAGCCGCCAGGCCCTGGTGGACGTGCGCGAGGCCGTCACCGGCTACCGGCGCCCTCGGCTCGCCGAGGAACTGGCCGGGGCCCAGGTCGCGTTGGCGGCGGCCGGGGTGCGGGCCGAGCTGCCCGAGGGACCCGACCTCTCCGGCGTCCCGGAGGAGAGCGAGTCCGCCCTGGCCTGGGCGCTGCGCGAGGCCGTCACCAACGTCGTCCGGCACAGCGGCGCCCGGCGCTGCGCGGTGGAGGTCGCGCGCCGCCAGACCCTGGACGGCCCGATGCTCGAACTGAGCGTGCAAGACGACGGCGCCGGCGGGGCAGGCGGTGTCGGCGGTGCCGTCGGGGCGCCGGGCAACGGCCTCACCGGCCTCACCGAACGCCTGCACACGGCCGGCGGCACCCTGGAGGCGGGCAGGCAGGGGCGCGGCTTCCGGCTCGTCGCCCGCGCGCCGACGGGCGCCCCGCCGCGCATAGGATCCCCCGCATGAGCAGTCCGATCAGGGTCCTCCTCGCCGAGGACCAGTCGATGGTCCGCGAGGCCCTGGCCGCCCTCCTCGGCCTGGAGGACGACGTCGAGGTCGTCGCCCAGGTCGCACGCGGCGACGAGGTCGTGGCGGCCGCCCGCGCCCACGGCGTGGACGTGGCCCTGCTCGACATCGAGATGCCCGGCTGCACCGGCATCGAGGCCGCCGCCCGGCTCCACCGGGAGCTGCCCGCGGTCAAGCTGGTCGTCCTCACCACCTTCGGCCGCCCCGGCTATCTGCGCAGCGCGATGGAGGCGGGCGCCGACGCGTTCCTGGTCAAGGACGCGCCCGCCGCCCAACTCGCCGAGGCGGTGCGCAAGGTGCTGGCGGGCGAGCGGGTGATCGACCCCACGCTCGCCGCCGCCGCCCTGGCCGAGGGCGCCAACCCGCTCACCGACCGCGAGCGCGAGATCCTGCGCGCCGCGGCCGACGGCGCCACCAACGCCGAGCTGGCGAGGGCGTTACACCTCTCTCAGGGCACGGTCCGCAACTACTTGTCCACCGCGATCCAGAAACTGGCGGTGCGCAACCGGACCGAGGCGGTGCGCATCGCCCGGGAGAAGGGCTGGCTGTAGGGGGCGGGTCCCCGCGCGCCGCGGGTCTCCGCGCGCCGCGGGGCCCGCACGCCGCGGGGCCCGCACGCCGCTCCGCGAAGACGGGGGAGGCGGCGGGCTGAGGCAGGCGCTGAGGCGGTCGGGCAGGTCCGGCAGTCGGTCGGGCGGGTGGTCGGGCCGTCGGGTAGGTCAGGCGGTCGCGGTCGGCTGTCGGACAGGCCGGGCAGGCCGGGCGGGCAGGCGGTCCGGCAGTCGGACAGATCGGGCGGTCGGGGCACACGGCAGGCGCTCAGCCGCTCAGCCGGTCAGCCGGTCAGCCGGTCAGCCGGTCAGCCGGTCAGTTCAGCATCGCCCGCGCCGCCAGCGCCTGTCCCCGCACCTGCCGCGCCGCGGGGCCGTCCACCGCGGCCACCGCCTCGGCGTACGCCTCCAGCTCCCGCGCCCCGGCGGCGAAGTCGCCGCGCTGCACCAGCAACTGCGCCCACTCGTAGCGCAGCCGCGCCGGGTGCGAGGGCAGCAGCAGGGACAGCTCGACGGCCCACAGCGCCACGTCCGAGTGCTCCGGCCGCGCCGCCGCCCACGCCCGGACGTTGTTCAGCACCCGCAGCACCACCTCCAGCGGATCGGCCGGGCGGAGCGTCGAGGGGTGCGGCGGCGCTCCTGTCGCCCCGACGACCAGCAGCTCCGCGTCCGCCCCGGTCAGCACCCTGCCGCCGCCGAACGGATCGGCGAGCACCCGCTCTTCGGCCTCGCCGAACCCGACGACGAAGTGCCCGGGGAGCGCCACCCCGTACACCGGGGCCCCGGCCCGCCGCGCGACCTCCATCCACACCACCGACAGCAGGATGGGCAGCCCGCGCCGCCGCCGCAACACCTCGTGCAGCAGGGAGGACTCCAGCCGTTGGTAGTCCCCGGCCGTGCCGTGGAAGCCGTGCCGCTCGCCGAGCAGTTCGCACAGGGCCCGCGCCCACGCCAGGGGGCCGCCCGGCCGGAACGGCGCCTGCCCGGCCAGCCGGTCCAGCTCCATCTGCGCGGCGTCCAGGCCGGCCTCGTCCAGCGCCCCGTCGGCCGCCGCGCCGACCAGCAGGCACAGCGTGGACAGGTCGGGCCGCTCGGACCGTGCCTCCTCGGCGAACCGCCGACGCAGCGCGGCGGCCCGTTCGGGCGCTGGGGGAGTGGGGGGACGCATGGTGAGACGGGTGCCTTTCACGGTGATTCGGCGGCTCAGGGGAGCGGACAGGGGGCGGCAGCGGGCGCTACGACGGTCTGGGGGCGGGGGAGGCCGGATCGCGGTAGTGGCCGTAGGCATGGTGGGCGGCGAAGCCCAGACCGGCGTAGAGGGCGCGCGCCCCGGCGTTGTCCGCCTCTGCCTGAAGGCAGGCGGCCGAGGCGCCCTCGGTCAGGGCCTGCTGGGCGAGGGCGGCCATGACCGCCGTCGCCAGCCCCTGCCGCCGCCGCGCCGGATCGACTTCCACGGCGGCGAAGGTGGCCCACCGCCCGTCCACGACGCACCGCCCGATCGCGGCGGGCGGCTCACCGGCCGCCGCGCCGGGCGCCGCCGCGAACCACACGGAGGGCCCGCCGCCCAGGACCTTCAGGGCCACCTCGCTCACCCCCTTGCGCTGGTAGCGCGCACGCCACGCCTCGTCGGCCGTGCGGGACAGCACGACCCCGGCGCCCTCGGCCCGGTCCGCGACCGGCGCGAGCGCCCCGATCCACAGCTCGGCGGTCACCTCGCATACCCAGCCGCGCCGCTCCAGCTCCGCCCAGAGCGGTTCCTCTCCGCCCTCGGCCTCGGCTTCGGTGTCGGCGGCGGCCTGGACATACGCGGGCAGCCCGCGTTCGCCATACCAGCGTCGTACGGCGGACAGCGCCTCGTCGAGCGGAAGGCCCGGATCGCCGAGCGGCAGCACGGAGTTGGCCCGCCGGGTGAACCCGGAGGCGGCGCGCAGCTCCCAGCCGCCCAGCCGCTCGCTCTCGACCGGCGGCCACGCCCGCGCGGCCACCCGCGTCAGCTCCTCGCGCGTCGCCGCGGGTCCACGGCGACGCGCCCGGACGGCGGGCACCACCTTCCCCGCGACCAGCGAGGACTCGGCTATCCGGACGGACTCGCCGCCCCGGCGCGTGATCAGCAGCACTCCGTCGTCCCATGATGTGAGAACACCGACCGTGTCGGTGAACTTCTCACCCATTCCGCGAGCGTCCCCCAAGCGCCGTACAGAGACCCGTTTTCCCACGTCAGCAGCGGTGATACGGACTTCGTAGCGTCCTGCCGACGAGATTTCCACTGGTCAGTTCACCCCTGCTGTTCGGATCATGTCCCGGAACGGAGATACTAGGGGCGGGCATCGACGACGCCGCGCTCCCGCGCGCCAGGCGGCGGAGCCTGAGGAGGCCCGCCGGCGCCCTATCGAGGAGGAACGACAGCGTGACCTACGTCATCGCGCAGCCTTGTGTCGACGTGAAGGACAAGGCGTGCATCGAAGAGTGCCCGGTCGACTGCATCTACGAGGGCAAGCGGTCCTTGTACATCCACCCGGACGAATGCGTCGACTGCGGCGCCTGTGAACCGGTCTGCCCGGTCGAGGCCATCTTCTACGAGGACGACACGCCGGAGGAGTGGAAGGACTACTACAAGGCGAACGTCGAGTTCTTCGACGAGCTGGGCTCCCCCGGCGGCGCCAGCAAGCTGGGGCAGATCGAGCGCGACCACCCCGTCGTCGCCGCGCTGCCGCCGCAGGGCGAGTAGCACGCACGCGGCCCGCGCCGCGCCGCCTCGGTCCCGTACGGCCTGATCGCCCCGATCGCCGCCGCACGGGACCGAGGCGTTTTCCGCACCGACGAAAGTGAGCCAGCAACCGTGTCCGCAGTCTCCGACCGGCTCCCCGTCTTCCCCTGGGACAAGCTGGAGCCTTACAAGAAGAAGGCAGCGGCCCATCCGGACGGCGTCGTCGACCTGTCGGTCGGCACCCCGGTCGACCCGGTCCCCGACCTGATCCAGAAGGCCCTCGTCGACGCGGCGGACTCGCCGGGCTATCCGACGGTCTGGGGAACCCCGGCGCTGCGCGACGCGATCACCGGCTGGACGGAGCGCCGCCTCGGCGCCCGGGGCGTCACCCACCGCCACGTCCTGCCGATCGTCGGCTCCAAGGAACTGGTCGCCTGGCTCCCCACCCAGCTCGGTCTCGGCCCCGGCGACAGGGTCGCCTTCCCGCGCCTGGCCTACCCGACCTACGAGGTCGGCGCCCGGCTGGCCCGCGCGGACCACGAGGTCTACGACGACCCCACCGACCTGGACCCGGCGGGTCTGAAGCTGCTGTGGCTCAACTCGCCCTCCAACCCGACCGGCGAGGTGCTGCCCAAGGAGGAGCTGAGGCGGATCGTCGCCTGGGCCCGCGCGCACGGCGTCCTGGTCTTCTCCGACGAGTGCTACGTGGAGCTGGGCTGGGACGCCGACCCGGTCTCCGTCCTGCACCCCGACGTGAACGGCGGCTCCTTCGACGGCCTCGTCGCCGTCCACTCGCTGTCCAAGCGCTCCAACCTCGCCGGTTACCGTGCCGCCTTCCTGGCCGGCGATCCGGCGGTGCTCGGCCCGCTCCTGGAGATCCGCAAGCACGGCGGCATGATGACCTCGGCGCCCACCCAGGCGGCCGTCGCGGCGGCTCTGGGCGACGACGCCCACGTGCACGTGCAGCGCGAGCGCTACGCCGCCCGGCGCGCCCTGCTGCGCGAGGCCCTGCTCGGGCACGGCTTCCGCATCGAGCACAGCGAGGCCAGCCTCTACCTGTGGGCGACCCGCGACGAGCCCTGCTGGGACACCGTGGCCCACCTCGCCGAGCGCGGCATCCTGGTGGCCCCGGGCGACTTCTACGGCCCGGCCGGGGAGCGGCACGTCCGGGTCGCGCTGACGGTCACGGACGAGCGGGTGGCGGCGGCCGTACGGCGGCTGTGACGCCCGCGCGCGTCCCCTGACACCGGGCGGGGTCCGGCGCCCGGCCCCGGACCCCGCCCGCGCGTGCGGAACGGTCAGCTAGGCGTCGACCGCGGCGGCCGCGTCCGGGGGCCCCGCGCGTGCGGAGCGGTCCCAGTCCGCGCTCTGGGCGGGGGACGGCCAGGGTGGGCCCTTGGGGGCCCCGCCCTGCGCGTGCGGAGCCGTCAGCCGCCCAGCGGGAGGCTCTGGGACGGCAGGCTCTGGGTCGGCAGGCTCTGCGTGGGCAGGCTCTGCGCAGGCAGATCGCCCTTCGGCGCCGTCTTGGCGGCGCCGCCGACGAGGCCCGCGGCGGACCCCGTCGCGTCGCCCGCGGCCTTCTGGGCCACCGGCGTCGCCTGCTGCACTGCCTTGCCGCCGGTCGTCCCCACGGCCGGCACGGCCTGCTCGACGGTCTTGCCGCCGGTCGTGCCCGTGACCGGCGCAGCCTGCTGCACGGTCTTGCCGCCGGTGTCGCCCGCGACCCCGGTGACGTGCTGCGCCGCGCCGTCCACAGCGGCGCCGACGCCCGCCCCGTCAGGAGCGGTCACGCCGCCCAGGTTCGGGGCGGCAGGCAGCTCGGGGGCGGCGCTGGCGGCGCCGGCCGCACCGACCCCGGCGGCCGCCCCGGCGGCGACGAGCAGCGCGGCACGGGCGATCCGGCGGGTCAGGGGGAGGGACATGGTGCTCCTTCGACGGGAGAGGGCGATGACGTGTCCGACCGCTCCCGGCGGGCGGCGGCCGCCTCGGGCGGAGGCCGCCGATCCCGGCCGGGCTCGGACGCAGTGACTGACGCACTGACTACCGCTCGAAGCGTGCGAAGGTTGCGGCGGCCTCCCATAAAGAGTTGGCAATGCGTCGCATTATCAGGTGGGTCCACAAACGGACGAACGACGTATGCCCGGTGGGCCTGCTGAATCCTTACGGCGCCGCGTTCCCAAGGGCGGGAGCGATCACGACGGGAGGATCCCTGACCCCGTGCGCCCCGACCGTCCCGGGCGCCGGGCGCAACCCCGGCGAGTGGCGGCCCGTACGGGTGTGCGGCGGCTGCTCCGGGGCGTTACCGCCCCGCGGTGATGCGGACCGAGGTCGCCCCCGGGCCGCCGGCCGCGTCGCCGTTCTTCCCGTCCGCCGGGCGCCAGCCGCCGTCGAAGACTCCGGCGGACCACTGCCGTCCGGCGAACGCGACGCTCTCGATGTGCAGCGCGGAGGCGTTGGCCACCGCCCAGTGCGCCAGTTGCCAGCCGCGCTGCCGCGCGTCGCCGCCGCGCGCGCCGCCCTTGGCGCCCGAAGCGCCCGCGGTGGAGCGCACCGGAAGCGTCACCGTCCGCCCGTCCGCCCCGGCGGACCCGTCCGCCCCAGCAGCTCCAGTCGCCCCGGCAGCCCCAGCCGACCCGCTCGGCGAAGGCCGCCCCGCCGCGCGGCCGCCCGCCTGCGCGCCGGTCTGCTCCAGCACCTGGCGCCCGAAGTCGCGCACCAGCGCGGCCCGTACCGCGTCCGGACCGGTGGCGCGGGCGGCGCCGGGACGGCCCTGGCAGGTGAGAGCGCCGCCCGCGCGCCCGGTGAGCGCGGCGGACAGCAGGGCGGCGTCCGGCTCGTGCTTGGCGTACGCCTCCGGGAAGCCGCTGCGCTGCACCCGCTGCGCGGCCACGGTGAGCGGCAGTCCCGCGTAGTCGGGGACCTTGGCCAGGTGCTGGTAGAAGACGCCCGCCGCGTACGCCGGGTCCATGATCTGCTCCGGGGCGCCCCAGCCCTGCGAGGGCCGCTGCTGGAACAGGCCGAGGGAGTCCCGGTCGCCGTGCCCGACGTTGCGCAGGCCCGACTCCTGGAGCGCGGTCGCCAGCGCGATGGTCACCGCCCGCTCGGGCATGCCGCGCCCGGTGCCGACGGCCGCGATCGTCGCCGCGTTCACCGCCTGCTCGGGGGTGAACTCGTAGGAGGCGCCGTGGCCGTCGGCGGAGACGACCTTGCAGCCCGGCGCGCCCGCGCCGCCCGTCAGGTATTGCACCACGAGGTACCCCGCGACCGCGAGCAGGACGGTCAAGGCCGCCCCGATCCTCAGGAGGCGGCCTCGACGCTTCGGAGTGAGGGACGGCTCTGGCACGCGTACAAGGTACTTGAGGCCGCCGGGGCCGCCGAGCCGGGTGTTGGCGACCGCTCAGGGGTGACCGGGAGGCGGCGCGCGGCGGCCGGCGCCGGGGGGCGGAGGTTAGGGTCGAGGCCATGGCCGACACCTCGCTGGACCTCACGCTGGACGCCGCGCGGCTGACCGCGCGACTCGTCGACTTCCCCTCGGAGAGCGGCACGGAGAAGCCGCTCGCCGACGCGATCGAGGACGCGCTGCGCGGCCTGCCGCACCTGACGGTCGACCGTCTCGGCAACAACGTCGTCGCCCGCACGGCTCTCGGCCGCCCCGAACGCGTGATCCTGGCCGGTCACATCGACACCGTCCCGATCGCCGGAAACGTCCCCTCCCGGCTCGACGAGGACGGCGTGCTGTGGGGCTGCGGCACGTGCGACATGAAGTCCGGCGTCGCCGTGCAACTGCGCATCGCGGCCACGGTCCCCGCCCCCAACCGCGACCTGACCTTCGTCTTCTACGACAACGAGGAGGTCGCCGCCGAGCTGAACGGCCTCGGGCACGTCGCCGAGGCCCGCCCGGAGTGGCTGGCGGGCGACTTCGCCCTCCTCCTCGAACCCTCCGACGGCGAGGTCGAGGGCGGCTGCCAGGGCACCCTGCGCGTGCTGCTGAAGACCAAGGGCGAGCGGGCGCACTCCGCGCGGAGCTGGATGGGCGCCAACGCCGTGCACGCCGCCGCGCCGATCCTGGGGCGGCTGGCCGCGTACGAGCCGCGCAACCCGGTCATCGACGGCCTGGAGTACCGCGAGGGCCTCAACGCGGTCGGCGTCTCGGGCGGGGTCGCGGGCAACGTCATCCCCGACGAGTGCGTGGTCGCCGTCAACTACCGCTACGCCCCGGACCGCACGGAGGAGGAGGCGGTCGCCCACGTCCGCGAGGTCTTCGCGGACTGCGGGGTCGAGGAGTTCGTGGTCGACGACCACAGCCCCGGCGCGCTGCCCGGCCTCGGCCACCCGGCCGCCGCGGCGTTCGTCGAGGCCGTCGGCGCCGTCCCGCGGCCCAAGTTCGGCTGGACGGACGTGTCGCGCTTCTCGGCCCTGGGCGTCCCGGCGGTCAACTACGGCCCCGGCAACCCGCTCCTGGCCCACAAGCGGGACGAGCGGGTGGACACGGCCATGATCCTCGCGGGCGAGGAGCGGCTGCGGCGCTGGCTGACCGGCTGACGAGCTGACCGGCTGACCGGACTGATCGGCTGACAGCCCGGCCGCGGGGGCCTCGGCCGCCCCGGCGTCGCGGCGCTGCACGGCGGATATGCCGAGGTCCCCCGCATGTAACCCGCGTAGATCTACGCTGAAGCGGACAGACGGCAACCGGAGGGAGCGCACATGGCTACAGGCAACCCCGAGGGCAAGAAGCGTCCACCGGAGGAGCAGCGCCTGGGACCGGTCCTGCGCCGACGGGGCCAGGTCCAGGCGAGCACGACGGACCAGCGGCTGCTGGACGAGCGCGCCCCGACCGACTGGGTGCACACCGACCCGTGGCGGGTGCTGCGCATCCAGTCGGAGTTCATCGAGGGCTTCGGCACGCTCGCCGAACTCCCGCCCGCGATCAGCGTGTTCGGCTCGGCCCGGACGCCGGTGGACTCGCCGGAGTACGACGCCGGGGTGCGGCTCGGACGCGGGCTCGTGGAGGCGGGCTTCGCGGTGATCACGGGCGGCGGGCCGGGCGCGATGGAGGCGGCGAACAAGGGCGCCTGCGAGGCCGGCGGCACCTCGGTCGGCCTGGGCATCGAGCTGCCCTTCGAGCAGGGCCTGAACCCGTACGTCGACATCGGTCTGAACTTCCGGTACTTCTTCGTCCGGAAGATGATGTTCGTGAAGTACGCGCAGGGCTTCGTGGTGCTGCCCGGCGGCCTGGGCACCCTGGACGAGCTGTTCGAGGCCCTCACCCTGGTCCAGACCGAGAAGGTCACCCGCTTCCCGATCGTCCTGTTCGGCAGCGCGTACTGGGGCGGCCTGGTCGACTGGCTCACCCACACGCTCATCGCCCAGGGCAAGGCCGCCGAGACGGATCTGACCCTGTTCCACGTGACGGACGACGTGCACGAGGCGGTCGCGCTGATGTCGAAGGAGGCGGGCCGGTAGCACCCCGGCGGCGCCCCGCGCCAGGTCAGCGGCGCGCCGCGTCAGCGGATCAGGCCGCCGGGCCCTACGCCAGCCCCCTGCGGGCCACCGCCGGGGGCCGGTGACCCGCGATGGACGCCACCATGTCCAGCACCTGCCGGGTCTCGGCGACCTCGTGCACCCGGTACACCTGCGCTCCGAGCCACGCCGAGACGGCCGTGGTCGCCAGCGTGCCGAGCAGCCGCTCCTTGACCGGCCGGTCCAGCGTCTCGCCCACGAAGTCCTTGTTCGACAGCGACACCAGCACCGGCCAGCCGGTGGCGGTCATCTCGTCCAGGCGCCGGGTGGCCTCCAGGCTGTGCCTGGTGTTCTTCCCGAAGTCGTGCCCGGGGTCGATCAGCACCGACTCGCGGGGCACGCCGAGGGCGACCGCCCGCACGGCCAGCCCCACGGTCACCCGCAGGATGTCGGCCATCACGTCGTCGTAGGCCGCCCGGTGCGGCCGGGTGCGCGGCCGGGCGCCGCCCGCGTGGGTGCACACCAGCCCGACCCGGCGCCGCGCCGCCACCTCCGCGAGCCGCGGATCGACGCCGCCCCACGCGTCGTTGAGCAGATCGGCGCCCGCCTCGCAGACCGCGTCGCCCACGTCGGCCCGCCAGGTGTCGACGCTGATCACCACGTCCGGGAACCGTTTGCGCACCTCGGCCACGAAGCCGACCGTGCGCCGGGCCTCCTCCTCGGCGGTGACCTCCGCGCCGGGGCCCGCCTTCACCCCGCCGATGTCGATGATCGCGGCCCCGTCGGCGACCGCCTGCTCCACCCGCGCGAGGGCCGCTTCGTCGCGGAACGTCGCCCCCTGGTCGTAGAAGGAGTCCGGGGTCCGGTTGACGATCGCCATGATCACCGGCTCATGCGCGTCGAACTCGCGCCTGCCCAGCCTCAGCATCCCCTGTGACCTCTCCTCGTGCTCGTGGTCCGCGTGGTCCTGGTGGTCTGCGTGGCCCGCGTGGTCTGCACGGCCCTCGCGGTCCGTGCGGTCCTCGTGCCGCGTCGCGGTTCCGCGCGCGGCCGGGTGTTTCGGCCGCCTGAGACCCTAACCGTCAGCCTCGCATGGCACGATCGGACCCTGACACGTACGCCCGCACTCCCTGGGGACCTCAGCGATGGTTATGTTCCTGTTCCTGGTCGTCGCGCTCGCCGTCGTGGTCGCCGGGGTGACCCTCGCGGTCGTGGGCGGGGGCGACGGCCCCGGTCCGCTGCCGGAGGCGGCGCCCGAGCGGCTGCACGACCCGCTGCCGCCGGACCGGCCGCTGCTCCGCGACGACGTGGAGCGCCTGCGCCTGCCGCTGGCCGCCCGCGGCTACCGGATGGCGGACGTGGACGACGCGCTGAGCCGGCTGGGCGCCGAACTCGCCGAGCGCGACGCCCGGATCGCGGACCTGGAGTCCGCGCTGGCCGGCGCCCGGTCCGCCGCGGCCCGTCCCGCCCCGCCCGAGCAAGAGGGCCAGCGGTGAGCGAGCGCGCGACGACGGAGAGCCCGGCGCCCATAGTGACGGCTGACGTTCCGGCGTCCGGCGCGGCGGTCGCCGGACCGGACGGCGCGCCGCGCTGCCCGTGGGCGCTGTCCGCGCCGGAGTACCTGGCCTACCACGACGAGGAGTGGGGCCGCCCGGTGCACGGCGACGACGCGCTCTTCGAGCGCCTCAGCCTGGAGGCGTTCCAGTCCGGCCTGTCGTGGATCACCGTGCTGCGCCGCCGCCCCGGCTTCCGCGCCGCCTTCGCCGGCTTCCGGATCGCCGAGGTGGCGCGGTTCACCGACGCCGACCGCGAGCGCCTGCTCGCCGACACGGGCGTCATCCGCAACCGCGCCAAGATCGACGCCGCCCTCGCCAACGCCCGCGTGCTCGCCGCCTGGTCCCCGGGCGAGCTGGACGCCCTGATCTGGTCCCACGCCCCCGACCCGGCCGGGCGCCCGGCGCCGAAGGCCCTCGCGGACGTCCCGGCCGTCACCCCGCAGTCCACGGCCCTGTCCAAGGCCCTGAAGCGGCGCGGACTGCGCTTCGTCGGCCCGACGACGGCGTACGCCCTGATGCAGGCGTGCGGTCTGGTCGACGACCATCTCGCGGAGTGCGTCGCGCGCCGCCTGCCCTGACGTCAGCGGCCCAGGTACCTGGGCTTCTCCTTGTTCACGAACGCCTGGACGGCGATGGCGTGGTCCTCGGAGCGGCCCGCCCGCGTCTGGAGTTCGTCCTCCTTCTCCAGCGTCTCCTCCAGGGAGTGCGTCAGGCCGTGGGCGACCGACTCCTTGAGCGCCGCGTAGGCCAGCGTCGGGCCCTCGGCCAGCGCCCGCGCCGTCTTCTCCGCCTCGGCGCGCAGCTCGGCCGCCGGGACGACCCGGTTGGCGATGCCCAGCTCCAGCGCGTCCCGGGCGCTGATGCTGCGCGGGAAGAGCAGCAGGTCGGTGGCGCGGCCGGGGCCGACGACCCGGGGCAGCGTCCAGGAGACGCCGGAGTCGGCGGTGAGCGCGACGCCCGCGAAGGAGGTGTTGAACGACGCGGTGTCCGCTGCGATCCGGTAGTCGGCGGCCAGCGCGAAGCCGAGCCCGGCCCCGGCGGCCACGCCGTTGACGGCGGCGACCACCGGCTTGGCGGCCCCGGCCAGCGCCCGCACGATGGGGTTGTAGTGCTCCCGCACCGTGCTCATCGTCTGCCCCGAGCCGCGCTCCCGGTCCGCGATCAGCAGCCCGACGTGCTCCTTGAGATCCTGTCCCACGCAGAACGCCCGGTCGCCGGCGGCGGTCAGCAGCACGGCCCGCACGGCGTCGTCGGCCGCCGCGGCCTCGACCGCGTCGCGCAGGGCGACCTTGGCCGCGACGTTCAGCGCGTTCATCGCCTCCGGGCGGTTCAGCGTGATCGTCGCCAGCCCGTCGCTCACCTCGTAGAGCACGGTGTCGGCCATGGGTCATCCCCTCCGGTGTCGCCGCTGGACGTACCGCTCGGTACGTCCGGTGTCCGAAGGACAGCATGACGGAGATCATCGGCCGCGGCGCGGAGCCGGTGTGTGACCTGCGTCTAACAATTCCGGCGGGGCGGGCGGCGTCAGGCGTCCGCGCGGGGGCGCAGTATCGCAGTCACATCCCCGAATTGGGTGGTTTTGCTCGTGCGCGTTGCCCAAGCGATGCCGACTGATGTTGGTCATCGGGTCCTGCGATGCGGGATAATGGCTGGGAAGCAATGTGTTCGATGCCGGTGTCGTGTGTCCTGGGCCGTTGCGGGTGAGGACTGCGCGCGCTGTTCGGTGCGCCGTCGGCTGTGACGAGTGAGCTGGGTTTCAGGAAGGGGAACGAGCATGGCGGCCATGAAGCCGCGAACGGGTGACGGCCCGCTCGAGGTGACCAAGGAGGGGCGGGGCATCGTCATGCGCGTTCCGCTCGAAGGCGGCGGTCGACTCGTCGTCGAGCTGACCCCGGACGAGGCCGGCGCCCTGGGCGACGCCCTCAAGAAGGTCGTCGGCTGACGCGCGAGCGACCATACCTCTTCAGTTTCCCCGGCGCCGTACGCGGTGCCGGGGAAACTGCTTTCCGGGGGTGCGTCCGGTGCTCCGGGGGCGCCGCCGGGGCTGGGCCCAGCGCTTGACCGGGCTCAGTGTTTGACCAGCCTCAGTGCTTGAGCGGGCTCAGTGCTTAAGCGGAATCAGTGCCTGACCAGCCTTTATGCCGTACCGGGCTCACTGCCTGACCGGGCTCAGCGCTTGACGGCGCACAGCATGCCGTCGCCCAGCGGCAGCAGCGACGGCGACAGGTCCGCGCTCTCGCGCACCGTGCGCAGCAGCTCCCGCAGCCGCAGCACCTCCGCGGGCTGCGGCCCGGAGTCCACCGTCCGGCCGTGCGCGAACACGCCCTCGAACACCACCAGACCCCCGCTGCGCAGCAGGCGCAACGATTCGTCCAAGTAGTCCAGGACCTCCTGCCGGTCGCCGTCGCAGAACACCAGGTCGTATCCGGCGTCCGCGAGCCGGGGCAGCACGTCCAGGGCGCGGCCGGGGATGAACCGGGCCCGGTTGCTGGCGAAGCCGGCGGCGCGGAAGGCCTGGCGGGCGAACTGCTGGTGCTCGGGCTCTGGGTCGACCGTGGTCAGCACCCCGTCCGGGCGCATGCCGTGCAGCAGGTGGATGCCCGAGACCCCGGTACCGGTGCCGATCTCCGCGACCGCCTTGGCGTCCACGGCGGCCGCGAGCAGCCGCAGCGCCGCACCCGCGCCGGGAGAGACCGCGCGCAGTCCTGCCTCACGGGCCCGGTCGCGGGCCCAGTGCAGCGCGTCGTCCTCGGCGGCAAAGGCGTCGGCGAACGACCAGCTCGTCTGCCGGTTGCCGGTAATGGCCCTCTCCTGTCCCGTGGATGCCTGGGCGTGACTGTATCCGTTGGGCCCGGGAACCCGCAGATGGGACCGGTCGTTTGACGGGGTGGAAGCGCCGTGGCGCGCGACCGCGGACGTGACGGGGGTGCGGGATGGGACAGGACGGCGAGCGGGGACCGGCGCAGCCGGATGAGCTGTGGCAGGGCGCGCCAATTCCTCGGAAAACCACTTATCCGGAGCTAACGGACGAGGTGGCTATGGTAGGGGCTCCACTGGACACCACCAGAGCCGACAGGGGAGGTGCGGCTGCGCCCGGGGACCGGGGAGGAGCGCTGCGGCGCCTCCTCGGAGCGGCGGGCAGGCCGAAATCCGTGAACGACACCGCTGCTGACCCGAGTCACGCCGAGCACCATGCCCCGACCGCGACCTTCTCCAGCGACGCGGACGGGCAGGCGTGGACTCCGCCCACCTGGGAGGAGATCGTCGGCACCCACAGCGGCCGCGTGTACCGCCTGGCCTACCGCCTCACCGGCAACCAGCACGACGCCGAGGACCTCACCCAGGAGGTCTTCGTCCGCGTCTTCCGCTCCCTGTCGACCTACACGCCGGGCACGTTCGAGGGCTGGCTGCACCGCATCACCACCAACCTCTTCCTGGACATGGTCCGCCGCAAGCAGCGCATCCGCTTCGACGCGCTGGGCGAGGACGCCGCCGACCGGCTCGCCAGCCGGGAGCCCACGCCCCAGCAGCTCTTCAACGACGCGCACTTCGACGCCGACGTGCAGCAGGCGCTGGACACGCTCGCGCCCGAGTTCCGCGCCGCCGTCGTCCTGTGCGACATCGAGGGCCTGTCCTACGAGGAGATCGCCGCCACCCTGGGCGTCAAGCTGGGCACGGTGCGCTCCCGCATCCACCGCGGCCGCTCGCAGCTCCGCAAGGCGCTCGCGCACCGTTCGCCCCAGGCGCGGGCCGAGCGGCGCGGCTTCCTTCCCCGGGTCCCCGCGCTGGGAGGAGGGGGCGCGACGGCGTGAGTGGATCCCGAACCGACCGCGCCGCCAGCCGCCTCGCGGAACAGCATCTGGGGGACCGGCTCTCCGCGCTGGTCGACGGCGAGCTGGGCCATGAGAACCGTGAGCGCGTGCTGGCGCACGTGGCCACCTGCGTGAAGTGCAAGGCGGAGGTCGACGCCCAGCGCCGCCTGAAGAACGTCTTCGCCGAGACGGCGCCGCCGCCTCCGTCCGAGAGCTTCCTCGCCCGCCTCCAGGGCCTGCCCGCCGGAGGCGACCCCGGGCAGGGCGGCCCGGACCCGAACGGCGGGCCGCTGCCCGGCAGGCGCCCCGGCCTCCCCGGCCGGTCCGCCGGACCGGGAGCGTTCGGCGTCGGGGGCGAGGCGCCGTTCGAGTTCGGCTACGTCCCGGTCGGGCCGCACGCCTGCGAGCCCGGGGAACCGGGCGGGGGCGCCGGGGGCGGCGGCTTCCGCATCCATCCTGTCGGCCGCCCCGACGCCGAGCGGTCGGCTCTGCGCGGCCTGCGGATCGCGTTCGTCGCCGCGGGCGCGGTGTCCCTGGCCGCGGTGGCCCTGGGCGGCGTGACCAGCGGAGCGGTGGGCGACACCAGCACGGAGGGGCACGGCGGCGCCGGGACCGGCAGCAACGTGAGCCCGGCCGCCGCGTCCGCGGGCGCGGCGACGGGCTCTGAGGCCGCCCGGCGCCGGCAGCAGGCCGGACCGCCGCTCGCCCGGGACGGCTCGTTCGGGGCGGCGCCGGCGGCGCCCACCTCGCTCACCGTGTCCCAGCCCTCCCAGCTCCCCGGCGCCCCCGCCGCGCCCGCCGGATCCGCCCAGCAGGCGGCAGGGCCGCAGGCCGCGCCGACGGCCGGGGGAGCGGCGCTGCTCTCCCCGCTGATACGTTCGCTCGCCGCCCGTCCGCCGATCACCCTGCCCGCCGGGTCCGCCGACTCCGCCACCCAGGCGCCCGGCGTGCTCGCCGCTCCCCTCACCGCCCCCGCGCCCACTGCGCCCGCCTCCCGCATGCTGCACTGAACTCCGGCGGGCCCGGTCCAGGGACAGGGGCCGGCGGCGGCCTCTGCGCGGCGGCCCGCGAACCTGGTTGAATCCAGGTGGTCGCGCCCATGACACCCATCCGGGCGCGGCGTCGACGATGCGGGACGGCCACCGCCCGACGTGGCACGCCGCGGGCATCTGTGGGGGAGAACATGGACGAGGGCAAGCCCACGAACTCCGGCCGCCCGAGGCGGTGGCTCCGAGCCCGCCCGGCGCCGACCCAGCCGGAGGACCGTGCGGAGTCGGGCGACGCGGCGGGGGTCGCCGGGGGCGCCCCGGACGGCGGCGCGCAGTCGGGGTCCTCCGCGGGGGCCGAGGGCGGCGGCTCGGCGGGCGCCGGTGGCGACTACGAGTTGCCGCGCCCTCGCCCTGCCGCTCCCTCTGACCCGGCCGCCCCCAGTGCCGGGCGCGGTGCGGAGGGCGGTGACAGGGACGGAGACGGAGGCGACTTCCCGCTCGCCCGGCCCCTTCCCCCGACGGCGCCCCCTGTCCCTGCATCGGAGGACACCGCATCGCCGAGCCGGTCGGAGGACACTGCACCACCGGGCCGACCGGAGGACACCCCACCGCCGGGCCGGGAAGAGCCCGTGACGGGCGCTCCCGAGGCCGCTCGCCCCGCCACCCGGCCGCTGAGGCCCCTGCACGACCCCGATCCCTACGACACCCCGCCCTACGGCGAACCGGGCCCCTGGGCCCCCGCCCCGCCCGTGCCGCGCCCGACCGCGCAGGACGCCGTGCCCCGGATTCCCGCGCAGCCCACCGGAGACGCGACCGCTGCCGCTCCCGTCGCTTCCGCCGACGCGGTCCCCGAGGGAGCGCGGTCCGGCGATCCCTGGGGGCGCTACGACCCCTGGGCCGCCGTGCCTCCCGCCGTGCCGCACGACCTGCCTGCCGTCGGCCCGTTTCAGCAGAGCGGGGCCGGCGTGCCCACCGTGGAGCAGCGGCGCCGGCGGGCACGGCGGGCGCTGGTCGGCGGGGCCGTCGCGCTGGCGGTGGCGTCCGGCGTGCTCGGCGGTCTCGCGGGGGCGTACGTGGAACGCAACGGCGGCGTGAGCGTCGTACGGCTGCCGCAGGTCGGGAGGGAGCCGGCCGGCCGCGCCCCGGACAGCGTCGCCGGGATCGCCGCGCGCGCCCTGCCCAGCGTGGTGACGCTGCACGTGTCCGGCGCGGACGAGGAGGGCACCGGAACCGGCATCGTGCTGGACGGCCTCGGCCACATCCTCACCAACAACCACGTGGTCGAGTCCGCCGCCTCCGGCGGCGGCATATCGGTCACCTTCAGCGGCGGCCAGACCGCCGGAGCCAGGATCGTCGGCCGGGACACCGGTTACGACCTCGCCGTCGTCCAGGTCCGCGGAGTGCGCGGACTGACCCCGATGCCGCTCGGCAACTCCGACAGCGTGCGGGTGGGCGACCCGGTCGTGGCCATCGGCGCCCCCTTCGACCTGGCGAACACCGTCACCTCCGGCATCATCAGCGCAACCGAGCGCCCTATCACGGCCGGCGGCGAGAAGGGCGACGGCAGCGACGTGTCCTACGTCGACGCGCTCCAGACCGACGCGCCGATCAACCCGGGCAACTCCGGCGGCCCCCTGCTGGACGCGGGGGGCCGGGTCGTCGGCGTCAACTCGGCCATCCGCTCCGCCGACAGCGGCTCCGATCTCCGGACCGGCCAGGCCGGTTCCATCGGGCTCGGCTTCGCGATCCCGGTCAACCAGGCCAGGCGCGTCGCCGAGGAGCTGATCAACACCGGCCGGGCCAGCCACCCCGTGATCGGTGTGAGCCTCGACCTGGACTACACGGGCGACGGCGCCAGAGTCGGGGGCAAGGCGGGCGGCGGGGCCTCCGTCACGCCGGGCGGCCCCGCCGACAAGGCGGGCGTCAAGGCCGGTGACGTGATCACCGCGGTGGACGGCCAAAGGGTCCGCTCCGGCGACGAACTGATCGCCCGGACCCGGGCGCACCGCCCCGGCGACCGCCTGGAGCTGACAGTGAAGCGTGCGGGCGTCGAGCGGAGGATCACGCTCGTGCTGGGCTCGTCGAGCAGCGGCCGGTGACGGACGCGCGTCTCCTCGGCGGCCCTCACCCCCCCCGCCCACGCGTCGGCGGCCGAGCACGCCCGCTGAGCTGGGCGCGCTCATCGAGCCGAGTGCTCCCGCCGGGCCGAGTGCTCCCCCCGAGCCGAGTGCTCCCGCCGGGCCGAGACCCCAGCCAGATCGGGCGCGCCCGCCCGCTGAGCTGGACGCGCTCATCGAGCCGAGCGCTCCCGCCGGGCCGGGTACTCCCGCCGGGCCGAGACCCCAGCCAGATCGGGCGCGCCCGCCGGCCAGAGCGCGCCCGCCGGCCAGAGCGCGCCCGCCGGCCAGAGCGCGCCTGGCGAGCCCAGCGCGCCCGCCAGGCCAAGCCCACGCGCACCGGGCCCGCCAGCCAGAGCGCGTCTGGGGAGCCCAGGCGCGGCCGCCAGGCCGAGCACACGCCACCGGGCCCGGCGGCGGGTCCGCCTGCCCAGGCTCACCGCTGGGGCGGCCGGAGGGGCGTACGGGGGCGTACGAGGCCGTCCCCGCGCCCCCGCCCGGCCGCGCCCCCGCGGCGCCCGGCAGGCGAACCCGGCGTGTACACGCAGTGCGACACCGTGGGAGGTACCGGTCGGGCGCCTCAGCCGGGTACCGTGGTGGCGGCCCGGACCACGGATAGACCCGCACAGACCGGACCGCCCGAGGGCCGAGGACCACGGACATCGCAAGGAGCTTCAGGTGTTCAATGACATAGGACCGCTCGAGCTGGTGACGATCGTCGTCCTGGCCGTGCTCCTGTTCGGTCCGGACAAGCTCCCGAAGGTCATCCAGGACGTCATGCGCACGATCCGGAAAATCCGCGAGTTCTCGGAGAGCGCCAAGCACGACATCCGCCGGGAGCTGGGACCGGAGTTCAAGGACTTCGAGTTCGAGGACCTCAACCCGAAGACGTTCCTGCGCAAGCAGATGGACAGCGACGACTTCGGGCTGAAGGAGATCCGCAACGGCTTCGACCTGAAGAGGGAGATGGCCGAGGTCACGGAGGCGGTGCACGGCCGCGACGGCGCCTCCCCGTCGGCCCCCGGACCCTCCGGAGGCCGGGTCGACATGACCAAGAGGCCGGAGGGCCCCGGCGACGAGCGCCCGCCCTACGACGCGGACGCCACATAACCCGTCCGGCGCCTCCCGCGCCCCGCGCGCCGGGTGCTTTCCCGGCTGACCGGGCCGGGGTGGATATGCTGCCGAGTTGTTGTGCGGACCGGACGCGTACGCCCGAAGGGGGGCGGGCTGCCCCGGTCCGACGAGAGCGAGGAGGCGTCCGGGTACATGGAGACGAGAAGTAGGGCGGTCGCACAGGGGCCGGCGGCGGAGGGCGGGCAGCGCCTCTCCTCCGCGCGGGCCACGGTCGACGGCTACCTGCCGGCGCCTTTCCCGTGGTACGGCCTCGACGAGGCGTTCACCGGACCGCGCTGGCTGATGCAGGTCGGCGCCTCGGCCGACGGTTCCGTGGAGCACGGTTCGATCGGGCACGGCGACGAGCCCTCCGTGCGCAACGAGTACGTGTCCGGCTCCCCGGACGACCCCAAGGAGAAGTTCGCGGTCGTCGTCACGGTGGCCGCCAGCCCCGAGCGGCGCCTCGCCGACGGCACCGGGCACCTGGAGGCGACCTCGGTCTCCTCGGCGGCGTGGCTGGCGGGCGTGGGCCTGCTGTCGGTCACCTGGCCCCTCCAGATGGACCACGCCCTGCGCGACGACTGGCTGGAGCAGCAGACGGAGACGGCGTGGGTGCTCGCCGACGACCTGTCCGGCGCGCACTGGTCGGCGCTCTCGCTGCCCGTGGACGGGACGCCGGCCTCGTTCCACTACCGCGAGTCCGAGTACGGCTGGGTGCTCGCCGGGACGACGCCGCAGGGCGTCCACCTGGGGGCGTACGGCAGGGGCATGAGCGCCTACGGCCTCGGCTTCGCCGTCGTCGAGGACATCGCCGCGTACGCCTGACACGGCGGAGGGCCGGGGCGGCGTCCGCGTGGACGCCGCCCCGGCCCTCCCGGGCTCCGCGTGCGGGGCCTGGAGAACGCCTGCGGGGCCTCAGAACTTGTTGCGCGGGGTGATGCCGAGGGACAGGCCTGACAGGCCGCGCTGGCGGCCGCCGAGCTTGCCCGCGATCGAGCGCAGGGCCGAGCCCGCCGCGGAGTCCGGGTCGGTCAGGACGACCGGCTTGCCCTCGTCGCCGCCCTCGCGCAGGCGGACGTCGATCGGGATGGAGCCGAGGACCGGGACCGTGGCGCCCGTCGTGCGGGTCAGGCCGTCCGCGACGAGCTGGCCGCCGCCCGTGCCGAAGACGTCGACCATCTCCCCGCAGTGCGGGCAGGGCAGACCGGCCATGTTCTCGACCACGCCGACGATCTTCTGGTGGGTCTGCACGGCGATGGCGCCGGCCCGCTCGGCCACCTCGGCCGCGGCCTGCTGGGGCGTCGTGACGACCAGGATCTCGGCGTTCGGGACGAGCTGGGCCACGGAGATGGCGATGTCGCCGGTGCCCGGCGGGAGGTCGAGCAGCAGCACGTCCAGGTCGCCCCAGTAGACGTCCGCGAGGAACTGCTGGAGCGCCCGGTGCAGCATCGGTCCGCGCCAGACGACCGGGGCGTTGCCCGGGGTGAACATGCCGATGGAGATGACCTTCACGCCGTGCGCCGACGGCGGCATGATCATGTTCTCGACCTGGGTCGGGCGGCCGTCCGCGCCCAGCATGCGCGGCACGCTGTGGCCGTAGATGTCGGCGTCGACCACGCCCACCTTCAGGCCGTCGGCCGCCATCGCGGCCGCCAGGTTGACCGTCACCGAGGACTTGCCGACGCCGCCCTTGCCGGAGGCGACGGCGTAGACACGGGTGAGGCTGCCCGGCTTGGCGAACGGGACCTCGCGCTCGGCCTGCCCGCCGCGCAGCGCGCTGGCCAGCTCCTTGCGCTGCTCGTCGCTCATGACGTCCAGCGAGACGTCGACGCGGGTGACGCCCTCGACGCGTGCGACGGCGTCGGTGACGCGCTGCGTGATCGTCTCGCGCATCGGGCAGCCGGAGACCGTCAGGTACACGGTGACCGCGACCGCTCCGTCCGCGCCGATCTCCACGGACTTGACCATGCCCAGTTCGGTGATCGGGCGGTGGATCTCGGGGTCGTCAACCGTCGCCAGCGCCTCGCGCACCGCGTCTTCCGTAGCCATAAGGACGATGGTACGGCTCCCGGGAGCGGCCCCGGGACCCCCGTCAGCGGTCGTCCATGTCACGTCCGTGCGGCCGGTCCGCCGGGAATACCCCGGGGCGGCGCCCGTGCCCGTCGACGGCGTGCCGGTCGTCCAGTTCCTTGATCAGATCCTGGAGTTCGGAGCGGATCCAGTCCCGGGTGGCCACCTCGCCCAGGCCCGTGCGCAGCGCGGCGATCTCCCGGGTCAGGTACTCCGTGTCCGCGATCGACCGCTCGTTCTGCTTGCGGTCCTGTTCCAGATTGACCCGGTCCCGGTCGTCCTGCCGGTTCTGCGCCAGCAGGATCAGCGGGGCGGCGTAGGACGCCTGGAGGGACAGCGCCAGGGTCAGGAAGATGAACGGGTACTGGTCGAAGCGCAGGTGGCGGGGCACGGTGATGTTCCACACCACCCAGAGGATGATCACCACCGTCATCCAGACGATGAACCGCCCGGTGCCCAGGAACCGCGCGATGCGCTCGGAGAGGCGGCCGAAGGCGTCCGGGTCCCACGTGGGCAGCAGCCGACGGCGCGCCGGGCGCGGCTGGTCCAGGCGGGCGGCCCGGGGCCGGCCCGACGCGGTGGCGCCCGCGGGGGTCCGCTCGCGGGTGCTCTCGCGCTCAGCCGCCATGGGCCCTCACCCCTTCGCCGGCCTGCCCGTCAGCGCTCCCGCCGGTCCCGCCGGTCCCGGCGTTCTCAGGGGTCCCGGCGTTCTCAGGGGTCTCGGCGAGGTGGAACTCCGTCTCCCGCCAGTCCTGCGGCAGCATGTGGTCCAGCACGTCGTCCACGGTGACCGCGCCCAGCAGCGAGCCGCCCTCGTCGACCACGGGCGCCGCGACCATGTCGTACGTGGCGAAGAACCCGGCGACCACCGGCAGCGCCGCGTCCGGGGCGAGCGTCTGGAGGTCGTCGTCCAGGAGGGAGCTGACGAGGGTGTAGGGCGGGTCGCGCAGCAGCCGCTGGAAGTGGACCGTGCCCAGGTACTTGCCGGTCGGCGTCTCGTCCGGCGGCCGGCAGACGTAGACCTGGGCGGCGAGCGCGGGGGAGAGGTCCCGGCTGCGGACGCGGGCGAGCGCGTCGGCGACGGTCGCGTCCGGGCGCAGCACGATCGGCTCGGTCGTCATCAGACCGCCCGCGGTGTGCTCCTCGTACGACATCAGGCGGCGCACGTCGGCCGCGTCGGCGGGCTGCATCAGACCCAGCAGCCGCTCCCGATCCTCCGTCGGCAGCTCGCTCAGCAGGTCGGCCGCGTCGTCGGGGTCCATCGCCTCCAGGACGTCGGCCGCGCGCTCGCCCTTGAGCTTGCCGAGGATCTCGACCTGGTCGTCCTCGGGCAGCTCTTCGAGGACGTCGGCGAGCCGGTCGTCGTCCAGCGCCGCGGCGACCTCGGCGCGCCGCTTGGCGGACAGGTGGTGCAGCACGTTGGCCAGGTCGGCGGGGCGGAGCTGCTCGAAGGTGGCGAGCAGGTTCTCCGCGCCCTGCCCGTGCTCCTCCAGGGAGAAGCCGGTGACCGCGGAGAACTCCACGGTCAGCGTCTCGCCCCTGCTGCGGCGGAACGCGCCGCCCTTGCGGCCCTTACGGACGAAGACCCGGTCGACCTCCCAGTCCCGGCGGGCGGGGAGCTGCTGCACGGACACGTCCAGGACCGTGGCCTCCTCGCCGGTCTCCACCAGCGTCACCCGGCGGTCGAGCAGTTCGCCGAAGACCAGCCGCTCGGTGGGCCGCTGCTCGAAGCGCCGCACGTTGAGCACGCCGGTGGTGATGACCTGGCCGGACTCGATGCTGGTCACCCGGGTCATGGGCAGGAAGATGCGGCGCCGGGTGGCCAGTTCGACCACCAGTCCGAGGACGCGCGGCGGCCGGCGGCCGACCCGCAGCATGACGACCACGTCGCGCACCCGCCCGACCTGGTCGCCCGACGGATCGAAGACGGCGACTCCGGACAGGTGGGAGACGAAGATGCGGGGGGTGCCCGCTGCCATGGCCGCCCCTCCTTTGCGTGCTCGGTGCCTGGTGCTCTTGCCCGGTGCTCTTGCTCGTGCGCGGTGCCGCTCGGTGCTGCTGCTCTGTGCTCTGTGCTCTGTCCGCTGTTCGGCGTGCTCGGTCTGCTGCTCGGCGCCGCGTGCGAGCCCGGCGGTCTGCGCGGGGCGTCGTGTGCCTCGCGTGGTGCGAGTGCCCCAAGACGCCCGGAGCACGTCGCAGGACTGGCGGCCGCTCTTCCCCCCTGCCCGCCCAGGTGCGCTTCAGGCTAGCCCGTCCGGTTCGGATACGCCCTGGTGAGGGGTCCGGACGGACTGGCTCCGCCGCCCGCGCGCCGCCCCGGTACGCTGCCGTACGCCGTTCAGGACCCCGTCAGGAAGGCGACCTGCCTGTGACTGCGATTGCCCAGGGCCGTGACCGCCGGGCCGTGCTGGCGGGCGCGGTGTGCGCGCTGGCCGCCGCGACGGCCCTGACGGGGTGCTCGGCGGACGATCCGGACGCGGGCACCAACGGCGTGGGCACACTGCCCGCCGGCACGATCCAGTCCAGGACCAGGGCCGCCGCGGACGCGGCGCGCGCCGTGCACCTGTCCGGCGACGTGGTGAGCAACGGCCGCTCGTACCGGCTCGACATGCGTCTGAAGTCCGGCGGCGGCTCCGGCTCGGTCACCTCGCGCGGCGGGACGTTCGGGCTGCTGAGAGTGGGCAGCAAGCTCTACCTGAAGGCGGACGCCGGGTTCTGGAAGCACGCCGAGCCCGGGAGCGGAGGCGGCGCGGACGCGGACTCCGGGGCGGGCGGCAAACTGGGCGGCAAGTACGTGAAAGTGCCCCAGGGCGACCCGGCCTACCAGCGGTTCAGCGGCTTCACCGACAAGAACCTCCTCCTGGACGGCCTCCTGACCCTGCACGGCGCCCTGGCGAAGGACGGCCACCACGAGCAGTCCGGCGTCCGCACGATCCGCGTCACCGGCGGCAACGGCTCCGGGGGGACCCTGGACGTCTCCCTTGAGGGCACGCCCTATCCGCTGCGTCTGGTGCGGGCGGGCGGCGCGGGGACGCTGGCCTTCTCCGAGTGGGGCAAGGACTTCCCGCTGACCGAGCCGTCCCCGGGCGACACGGTCGACTACGGCAAGCAGCTCCCGGCCTCTTAGACGCCGCCCAGACGGGCGCCCGCAGCCCCGAGCTATGGCACCCTCCCCTACGGCCCCTACGGCCCCTACGGCCCCTACGGCCCCTACGGCCCCTACGGCCCCTACGGCCCCTACGGCCCCTACGGCCCCTACGGCCCCTACGGCCCCTACGG